>NZ_CP031217.1:671172-1006758 GCF_003346815.1 Halarcobacter bivalviorum | reverse complement strand
TGACTATCATATTTTGAAGCTTCAACATAAACAGAGTCAATAACTTCTTTGTAATTATCTCCTCTTGTTTGTATTGATAATTTATTTAACATTCTCTCTTCAAGTAAGAACATATAAATTAAATCATCTTTTAAATACTCATTTTTGAAAATATGTACTTCTTCTTTTAATTCTAAGACACCAATTAGTCTATCATCTTTAAGAATTGGTTCAATATAAACATAAAAAATACCATCTAATAATATTTCTAATCCAAAGATTTTATTCTTTGAATTTATTACAGTATTAATACTATTTCTATATTGATTAACTTGATTTATAACAGGATAAAAGCTTAACTGAGTTTTTGTAAAACCTGTTTTCTTGAAAGTATCATTAAATAAAGCAACCTCTTCTCCAACAACAACAAGGTTGTTATTTTCAATATTAGTTATTAACTCTTCATTTGATTTTAATGATAGAATAATCTTTTGTAAGTTCTCTTCTTTTTTAAGAACTCTATTTTTATAGTTTTTATTATAATTTTTTGAGATATTTTCATATACCTCTTTTGAAACTGATTCTGTCATGTTTGTAAGAATATATAAACACAAAAAAATACCTGTAACTGAAACAAAAGCTAAAGTTGTAAACCATAAACCTTTATTACTTTTTAAATCTTTAAAAAATTTCTGCAAGAACTTAAAAAAACTAAACATTAACTAGCCCTTAAAATATATAATTAAATTACGACTATATAATAGTTAATTTATGCTTTTAAATAATTGAATAATAACTAATAATATATCTTTTTTTCTTACTTTTTGAACTATTGTTCACTTAATGCATTTTTACTTACATCTTTTAAAGGTTTAATTATGTATTGTAAAATAGTTTTTTTACCAGTTAAAATATTAATATTTGCAATCATCCCTGGTAAAATAGGTAAATCTGGAGCAAATTGATCATGATTTGCTTTTACTTTTACTAAATAAAAAATATTACCATTTCTATCTTCAAAAGAGTCAGGTGAGATTGATATTAACTTCCCTTTTAATAAACCAAATTTAGAAAAATCATAAGCTGTAATTTCTACAGAAACATCTTGTCCTTCCCAAATTTGTGCCCTATCTGAAGTATTTACTCTTGCTTCAATTGTTAAAGAGTCATCAAGTGGAGTAATTTCAGCCATTTTATCACCAGGTTTTACAATTCCACCAACAGTATAAAAATATAATTTATTTATAATTCCATTTACAGGAGAAGTAACCTCTTTTCTAAGTTCTCTATCTTCATTTGCTTTATTTTTTTCTGTTAATTTACTTATTTCTGCTTTTAAAGCTGAATATTTTTGAAGATGTTTTGTTCTTATTTCAGATCTTACTGTTTGTATCTTCTTTTTAGCCTCTTCAATCTCTTCTTTTATAATTGGAATAGAGTTTCTTGTCTCTGAAAGTTTTGTTACAATATTTTGTTTTTTTGATAATTCAGCTAAATACTCTTTTTTAGAAACAACTTTTTTAATATATAAAGATTCTAAAATTTTCATATTTGCTTGTGCAAGATTTAATTCTAAAGTTAAATTCTCAAATTTACTTTGAGCTTCTTTTAACTTATACTCTTTTTGTTTTAATTGATCTTTTGATATTTCTATTTTTGTAATAGAACTGTTAAAATCTTCATAAAAAATTCTTCTTTCATTTTCTACAATATCTGGAATTTTTTCTAAAAGTTCTTGGGGAAATTCTATTGAGCTTTTCTCATCAATTAAAGCTTCAAGTCTTATAATATTTGCTCTATAAGCTAATAAATCTATCTCTTTTGATTTTAAATCAGCTTTAAAAAACTCATTTGAAAGAGTGTAAATCACATCTCCTTTAGAGACTTTTTGACCTTCACTTACTTTTATACTAGAGATAATTCCACCCTCTAGGTTTTGTAATACTTTAGTTTGAGAAGAGGGAACAACTTTACCAGCACCTCTTACAACTTCATCTATTTCACTAAAAAAAGACCAAGTAATAAAAGCAAGAAAAAATAACATTATAGGAACAACTGATACATAGTAGTTCCATTTAGTCTCTTCAAAAAACTTATTATTCATCTATTACCTTTTTCCTTGAAGTGCTGCTAATACTTTATTTTTGGGTCCATCTGCAACAATTTGACCATTATTTAAAACAATAACTCTATCTACTAAATCTAAAGCTGCAAACCTATGTGTAATTACAAATAGTGTTTTATCTTTCATTAATTGTTTTAAATGACTAATTAGTTTTTTCTCTAATCCAACATCAAGTCCAGTTGTAGGTTCATCTAAAATAAGTACTGGAGGATTATTCAAAATTGCCCTTGCAAGAGCTACAAGATGTCTTTGCCCTACAGAGAGATTACTTCCTCTTTCCCCTACTTGTAAAGCGTCTCCTTGTCCACTTTTTTTAACTAATTCTTCTAAACCAGTTAATCTAATAAGCTCCATCATTCTTTCTTTACTTATTGGATTTGATAACTCAATATTCTCTTTTAAAGTTCCTGAGAATAAAAATGGCTCTTGAGTCATTACTCCAATATTTTGTCTTATCTCAATTGGGTGCATTGTTGAAATCTCATGCCCATCTAAGAATATATTTCCACTTGTTGCACTATCAAGACCAGAGAGAAGTCTTAAAAAAGTTGTTTTTCCAGCACCAGTTTGTCCAATAATTCCAATTTTTTCACCTGGTTTTATTTTTAGATTACAATCTTTTAAAGATGGATATTTACTATTTTTATAGAAAAACTCCACATTAGAAAACTCTATTTCACCTTTTATTTTTCCAATACCTATTTCCATATTATTATCATTTTCTAAAGGTAGATGCCAGAACTCATTTATATTATTTAAAGACTCTTTTATCTCTTTAAATCTAATTACCATCATTGAAGTTTGTATTACTGGAACCATTGCACGACTAGAAAGAATAGTTACTGCAATAAGTCCTCCAACTGTAAGATTATTAGAAGCAATTTCAAATACTCCAACAACAATAACCATCATCGTCACAAACTGAACAACTGTTTGAGAAAGATTCATTGAAAATACATTTAAAGATTGAATTCTTTGACTTATAGAGTCTGTTTTAGCAATTATATTTCTCCAATTAAATAGTTTTGTTGAAGAGGCATTTGTAAGTTTTATTATCTCACTTCCTTGAATTGTTTCAACTAAATATGAATTTTTAGCTTGTACATTTTCAACATTCTTTTTACTAAGATTTTCAATTGGTTTCTGCATTAGATAATTAAAAAGTACAATAACTATAGCAACTATAAATGGTACAGCAGCAACTGCTGGAGAGATAAGATATATTACAAGTAAAGCAATAAAGAAAAATGGTAAATCAATTACTTGTAAAATAGATTTTGTGGCAAAAAAATCTCTTATTTGATGTAGTTCTCTAAAAAGATTAGCCTTTGAACCAATAAGCATATTATCATACTCAGATTTGATTTTAAGCATTCTTTTCATTAGTTCTTCTTCTAAATAAACACCTAATTTTTTGCCAACATTTTCAATAATATGGTTTCTTACACTTTTAAAATAAACATCAAAAAGTAAAATTATAATAACTCCACTTGCAAGTACAAAAAGTGTTTCCGTAGCATTATTTGGAACTACTCTATCATATACACTCATAGTAAAAAGAGGAACTGCAAGGGCAAACATATTAATAAAAATAGTTAAAAATCCTATCTCAACATATGAACGCCAAAAAGTTTTAACAGGAGACCAAAACCAATCTTTTGTTCTACTTGATTCTACTAACTTCTCTTTTTTGGGGTCTCTGAATATAAGAATTGCTTTTTTGAAATTACCTAAAAAACTCTTATTTTCTTTTATTTCTTTATTTGCAATAGGATCAAATAGATATACATCTCTATCTTTTTTTAAAAGAATAAAAGGCTTATCATGTTTATCAAAAATAATACAAGGGAAAAAGTGAGCAGGGATATCTCCTGCTTCTATATTTTTAGAAACTGCAGTAAGTCCAACCTCATTTGCAACATCAATGGCAAGCTCTTCTGTAAAACCTTCCCTTGAAGAAGCACTAATATTTAATATTGTTTCTAAAGAAATATCCCCAAAATAAAAGTCTAGCACATATTTTAATGAATATATTAAGGGATATTCGTCTCTACTAATAGTCTCTTCCAAGAAATTCCTATCTTATTTTTTTATTTTTATCTTAAAATTCGAAAATAGTTTATCATAAACAGACTGAAATACGTTATCCCATACCCCTAAACTCTTCTGTCTAAAAATTTTAACACTTTTATACCAAGTTGAATTTACACCTTTGTTTTGCCAACGCCAATCTGGAACTTTTGGAACTAATACCCAAGTTGGAACATCAAGAGCTCCACAAAGATGTACTACTGAAGTATCAGAAGAAATAACTAAATCAAGCTCTTTTACTAAAGATGCTGTTTTTGAAAAATCTTTTAACTTATCACTATAATCAATGATTTTATCTTGTAACCCTAATTTTTCAATCTCTTTTCTATCTTCTCCTATTTGAAGATTATAAACATTTACTTTATCACTATTTATTATTGGTAAAAACTTTTCAAGTCCTAAAACTCTCTCTTCATAACTCTCTGAAGTAGTTGAGGCAGACCAACAAATACCAATATTTATTTTTCCTTTTTCTTCTTTAACTTCTAAATCTTTATCTTTTGTAGCAAAAAGATATGGAGTATTTGTTATAAGTTCTTTTGTTGAAGAGATACCCAAAATATAAGGTATACTCATAATTGATAAATGATAGTCAAAAGCAGGCGTTGGCTCACTTCTATGTCTTAAAATATCAATTTCATCTATACATTTAAATAGCTCTTTTAATTCGTCTCTACATTTAACTGCAATTTTACATCCAAACTTCTCTTTAAATTGTGGTAAAAATCTTATTAACTGAATTGAATCACCAAAACCTTGCTCTGAATGAAGTAAAATAGTTTTACCCTTTAGCTCTTCATCTCCTTTAAACATTGGCTTTGAAAAGATATCTCTATTATTTAGAATATGACCTTTCATCTCATCTTTTCTAAATCTATACTCATACTCTTTAAAACCCTCTTTTAACTCCCCTTTTCCTAAAAGAATTGTTGCTAAGTCAAAATGTGCATTTTCAAAAGTAGGATTTAACTCAATAGCTTTTTTATATGAATCAATTGCCTTTGAAAGTTGACCTAAATATTTGTATGAAGTTCCTACATTACTATAAGCATTTGCACCTTTTGGGTCAAGTTCTATAGCCTTTTCATGAAGTTTTGCTGCTTTTTTATAATCTTTTAGTTTATTGTATACATTACCTAAGTTTGTATAAGCACCTGCATTTTTAGGATTTAATTCAATTGCTTTATCTAAGTTTTCAATAGCTTCATCATACATTTTTAATTTGTTATAGCAAGCTCCAATATTTGCAAATAATTCTACATATTTAGGATTGATATTTAGGGCTATTTTAAATATCTCTATTGCCTCTTTATACTTTTTTTGTTTGTATAAAACTACACCTATATTATTTACTGCTTTATCAAATTTTGGATTTACTCTTACTGCATCTTTATAAGCTTGTATCGCTTTTTCATTATCATTTAGGTTTTCAAAAACCATTCCAATATTATTATAAGCATGATAATTTTTTGGATTTACTTTTATTCCATCAGCATAAACTTTTAAAGCAGCTTTATAGTTTTTTGTATCTTTTAAGAGATTCCCAAGATTATTATATGTCATTGAATTTTTAGGATTTGTATTTATAGCTTTAATATAATAATCATAGGCTTTTTTATTCTCTCCTAAAGCTTTAAAAATAACTCCTAAATTACCTAAGGCTTCACTATTTTTTTCATCAAGTTTTAAAACCTCTAAATAGTGATTTTTAGAAGATTCTAAATCACTTTTAGAGTAAGCTTCATAGGCTTTTTTTAATAATGCTTTTATATTTTCATTTTTGCTCATAATATTCCTATTTATTGAATTTCAATATCTAATGTTACGGTTGTACCATTATCATTTAAGGTATATGTTCCTGCACTTATTGAACTTGCTCCATCACCTTGCACTGTATTACTTGAATCAGTAAATTTTAATTTAGAAGCATCATCTGCATCTAAAATAAGTTTCAGACTTGTTGAACTATCGCCAGCCCAAGAGTTAAGTAAATCTGCTGTTAACTCAAACTCTGCACTTCCAGCTGTTCCATCTAAGTTTAAGTTTGTAAAGTCTATCTCTTCCATATTTGTAAATGAATTTGCATGACCAAATACTGTATCACTTGTAATATTTTGAGTTGTTCCAGTTAAAGAAACTCTATCCGCTGTAGTATCACTTCCACCATCAATAGTGAAGTTATCAATATTTGCAAAGTCTAAAGTGAAATTATCATTTCCTGCACCTCCATTTATATTTGAAGGTTCATCCCCACTTAAAGTAATATTGTCATCATTTGATGAAAGATTTAAGTTCTCAAACTCACTTAATTTACTAAAATCCAAATCTCCTGAGATAGAACTACTTCCAAATGATAAAGTATCATTTCCTCCTGAATCAACAATATCAGTAAACTCATTGATAAAGTTATTAAACTCTGTTAGATTATCAAAAGAGATATTATCATCTCCACTATATAAATTAAGATTTTCAAAACCACTAACATCAATTAAATTTGCAGAATCAATATTTCCAGAACTTGTTATATTTAGAGTATCTGTTCCTACTGTTCCACTATCTGTAATATTATCATTTATATCAAGATTTGTATGAGAGATATTAACTCTATCACTTCCCTCGCCTAACTCAACACTATCATTTCCATTACTTAAATTAACAGTATCATTTCCACTTCCAGTAGTTATAGATAGATTATTACCTGCTGTTTCATTTATAGTGATATTTCCAGTTGAACTAGAAGCATTTATATCTATACCTAAGTTATTAAAAGTAGTATTTCCTGTCATATCTGCTGTTAAATTTACAGAGCTGATATTTGACATATCAATTACCCCTCCTGCTCCATCTAAAGCTAAAGTACCACTACCATTAATTGTATGTCCATTAATTAAAGTTGCATTAGCACTTAAAGTATTTGAAGCTGTAATTTCAATAGAGTTTGAACTATTATTTACTGAACTAATTTCGAAATCACTACTTACTTTTATATCATTTGAAATATTTGATAAATCAATTAAAGAAGCAGACCCACTTGTAATATCAACAATACCATTTCCAATTACTGTTTTAGAAGAGATTACATCAGCATCTACACTAATTGTTTTTGATGCAGTTGTAGTAATAGTTCCAACAGAAGCATGTAAAGAAGTTACAGTAACACTTCCATCAAGAATTATATTTGTAGAGATATTACTTAAATTTAAACTTCCACTTGCATCTGTTATTTGAACTGTTGCTATTCCTGTTTCAGCAACTGCGATAGTTCCAAGAGCTGCAATTGTTGTAGTTAATATAACGGCATTATTTAAAGAGATATTTTCTACATTTGTTAAATTACCAGTTAAAGTTGTACTTGAAGTATAAACTACAGTGTCATTTCCACTTCCAGTTGAGATGTTTAAACTTCCATCTGCTGTTTGTATTTCTATATTAGCAGATGAAGCAGAAGCATCTAAATTTACACCTAAATTTTGTAAAGTTGTAGCTGACGAATCAAAATCACCATTTAAAGTCGAAACTGTAATATTTCCTAAATCTACAGTTCCTGCTCCTTTAAGAGTTAAAGTCCCTGTTCCATCAATTGTTTTATCACTTACATCAGTAGCATTATCTATTGAAATATCTCCATTAATAGTAATATCATTTGAAATATTAGTTAAATCAAAACTTGTTGCTGTTCCAGTTACTACTACATTTCCAGCTCCATTAATTGTAAGCCCATTTAAAACACTTGCATCTGCTGTTAAAGTTTGTCCAGCATTTACAGTAATATTTCCTATTCCTGCATCACTTAGTGTAATACTAGAATTAAGAATTAAATTGTTTGAAATATTACTTGCATCTAATGTTCCAGCTGAGTTGATAGTTAAAGTTCCAGTTCCATTTACAGTAGCACCTGAAACATTTGAAACATTTGAAGTTAAGTTGCTTCCATTGATTGTAATTGTTTCAATAGAAGTTAATGTTCCTGTTAAAGTAGTATTTGCAGTATAAACTACAGTATCATTTCCACTTCCACCATCAATATCTGTTGAACCATTTGCAGTATTGATAATATCATTACCACTTCCAGTTTGAATAGATGAAACACTATTTTGTGCATTTATTGTAATATTTGCACTTGAAGCTGAAGCATCAATATCAATATATAATCCATTTAATGTTGTAGCTGTTGTAAAGTTACCCGTTAAAGTAGAGATATTTATATTAGATAAATCAACTGTTCCACCACCTTGTAAATTTAAAATACCTGTTCCAGTTATTGTTTTTGAACTAATATCTAGTGCATCTTCAATTGTAAGATTTGCACTATTTCCTAAAGCAATATCTCCTTGGCTTACTTTGTTATTTCCTAAGGTTACAGCTCCATCAAAAGAGATATTATTTGATACTCCACTTAAATCAACTGTAGTAGAACTTCCTGTTGCTACAATATTTCCAGCACCCGAAACCTCTATTAAATCAAGTTTATCAATTGCTGTTGTTAAAGTAAACCCTGTACCAACCTCAACATTAGAGTCTCCAAAACTTCCTGTGAAAGTAGAACTTCCTGTAAACTTAATAGTCTCATTTGCTGGATTTGTCAGTTTTAAAATCCCATCAAAATCACTTGAGCTATTTGCACTAACTTCTACAATAACACTTCCTGTTCCATTTACCTCATCTAAAGTTGTAGCTTGTGATTCTAAAATAGTTGTTGTTCCACTATTAACTGAAATTACATCTAAAATATTATTTGTACCATTTATATTTTTTGATGTTAAATTAATAGTGCTATCTAACTCTAAAGTAACAAGACCATTTGCAGTTCCAGTTTTATTTATAGTTATATTATCAAAATCAAAATCTGCATTGTTTAATGTACCTTCAATAATTAAATTTGCATTACCTTGAAGTTCAATATTTAAAGTTTGGTTATCTAAATCTTTTGCACTTAAAGTTAGAGTATCACCAGTTGCTACTACAATATTTTCAAAGTTTAAAAGTGTTACAGAAGATAGATCTAAGTTACCACTTAATTGTAAAGTATCTGTTCCATTTCCTGCATCTAAAGTATTAAGTCCACTTGTTGATGTTACAACAAAAGTATCATCTCCTAAACCAGTTTTGATAATCTCTACATTAGTTAAACTATCATCAGCTGCACCAACAGTTAAAGTTGCAGAACTATTTCCATTTACATCAACTGTAATATTTTGTGTTGAAGCAGAATAATCAGCAGTATCAATACCACCTTTTCCATCAAATAATTCAAATATTGTATCATCCTTTACAGAGTCATTTATTAAAATATCCCCTTGATTTGAACCAATAAGTCTTTCAAATTCTGAAAAAGTATCATCCCCATCTCCACTTACAGTTCCTGCATCTAAATCTATTGTAACACTTATAGTAGAGCCATCATAAGATAGTGTATCTTCTATTCCAGTTCCTGCTTTAAAGATATTATCATTAGCATCCCCTTGTACAATATTCCCATTTTGATTATTTGAAACATCAATATTCTCAATATATCTTATTTGGTCAACACCTTCTCCTGTTGCATGATCTGCATCAGCTCTAAGATTGATATTAATGGCATTTGTACTTCCTGAGTAATCTACCCAGTCACCATTTGCTCCATCATTTCCACCATCAATAATGTCATTTCCAGTTCCACCACTTAGAGTATCATCTCCATCTCCACCAAGTAAAGTATCATCTCCTGCATTTCCAATTAAAGTATCAGAACCAGCTCTTCCTTCAAATACATTGTTTTCGTCATTACCAACCATATTATCATTTGAAGAAGTACCAATAAAACCTTCAATATTTAAAAGAGTATCATTTCCTGCAATTGTAATAAGACTGTCAGTTCCTCCTGCTGCATTTAAAGTTACATCTAAAGGTCCTGTTACACTACTATAATCAACAATATCAATGTCATCTCCACCATCAATATTATCATCTCCATCATTTGTAGAAGCAACAAAAACATCATTTCCAGTGCTTCCTCTTAAAGTATCATTTCCTACTCCACCAGTAATAGTATCATCATCAGCTCCACCATCAATATAATCGTTTCCTGCCTCACCATTTAAAGTATCATTTCCGGCATTTCCTAATAGAGTATTTGCACTACTATTACCAGACAGTTCATCTCCAACTGCACTTCCAGTTAAGTTTTCAATTTCAAATAATCTATCATTTCCATTAGAGATTGAAGCTATTGCATTTCCTGATTCATCAAGGTTAATAACTACTTTATTACCTATATCAGTATAATCAGCAGTATCTCCTGTGTGTGTACTTCCATCTGTATAAGCACTATTTGTTCCTCCATATAAGTAGTCAACACCTATTCCACCTATTAAAGTATCATCTCCATCATCTCCATAAAGAGTATCGTTAGAAGCTCCTCCATCTAAAGTATCATTAGAGTCTCCTCCCCATAGAGTATTTACACCAGAGTCTCCTATTATTTCATCATCATATTGGCTTCCTCTAGCATTTTCTATACTAGTGATTGTTTGATTATCAAGTCCTATTCTTGCATTATCTCCAAGTTGTAAAATAACTCCATTACCACCATTTAAGTTTGAATAATCTAAAAGGTCTATTCCACCTTCTCCATTTATATTATCATCTCCAACTGAACCAAAAATAGTATCATTAGCATTTCCAGCTTTTATAACATTTGTAGAGCTATTTGTTGTAATAGTATCTTCATAATCTGTTGAAGTTACATTTTCAATCTCTCTTACATTTTGAAGATTTCCATATGAATCTGTAGCATTATTTGTAGTTGCAGTTAAATCTATAGAGATTCCATTTCCTCCATCTTTAAAGATAATTGTGTCACTTCCACCATCTCCATCAATAGAGTCTATACCTTCATCATCATAGATGATATCATTTCCACTTCCACCGTTGATTACATCGTTTCCTAGTCCACCCACAATAGTATCCTGGTCATTTCCACCATTAATTATATCATTACCTGTTCCACCATAAAGCTTATCATTTCCATTATGTCCATTGATTATGTCATCTCCACCCATTCCTAGAATAGTGTCATTTCCTTCATAAGCATTTACAATATTAGAAGCTTCATCTCCTACAAAAGTATCACTTGCAGTTCCTAATCTAAACTCTTCTATATCTGTATTTCCAGAAGCATTAACATAAAGATAGTCTGTATTTCCTGTAGCATCAGTAATCTCTACAAAAGTTTGATCTCCTGAATAACTATCTAAACCAGATAAATTTATAGTAGTTGTAGTAGCTGTTAAGTTTGTATCTCCTACAAAATCGAAGTTTGTATCTATAGAAACATCTTGCAGAATAATTTTAGAACTTACTCCTCCTGCTATATCATTTCGAAGCTCTAAAATATCATTTCCACTTCCACCAATAATAGTATCTATTCCTGTTCCTATTTGATTTGAAGCTGTTCTTTCATTTGAATAGATAATATCATTTCCAGCACCCCCATCATATAAATCATCGCCATCTCTACCATATAATCTATCAGCCCCATCATAAGCAATAAAAGTATTTGCTCCATGTGTACCCCACATATATCTTGTAGCTGTACTTGTTGTTGAATCAATTATATTTTCTATATTTTGGATTGTTGTATTATCATTAACTGCATAAGTGTGTGTATTATTTAATAAATCAATATTTACTTGATTATTCTCTAAAGATATCCAGTCTGAACCATTATTTCCATTTAAGGTATCTAAACCAGATGAAAGAAGTAAAGTATCATCTCCTTCTCCTGCATCTATTGAGTTATCATTTGAATCTCCACCTAAAGTATCAGCATAATTAGTTCCAATAATATCTTCAATATTTAATACATAATCTTTATATCCAAAACCATCATCTTGAACGGCATAACTATTTTCATCTGCTAAATTTTGTGTAACACTTAAATCTACATCTACTCCATGTTGAGCATTTGTGAAAATTAGAGTATCTTTATCATATCCACCATCTAAATAGTCATTTCCTTTTCCACCACTAAAAGTATCTCTTCCTTCTAAGCCTTTAAATGTATCTACATAATCTCCTGCATCTGAACCTGTATATCCATTAAAGTTATCAGCAACTCCTGTACCAATAATAGTTTCTATATGGTCTGTTAAGGTATCTAAGCCATCAGCTCCCACATCAATTTGACCACTATTTGCTTCAAGATTTACAGTAATTCCAGAGCTTGTAATTATCTGTTCTTCATAAGTTAAAGTATCAGCTCCTGTTCCACCAGTAATATTATCATTACCTTTATCGAAATAGATAGTATCATCACCTGCTTCACCATTTAAGATGTCATTACCTTCTCCACCATAAATGAAGTCTCCATCAGCTCCACCTAAAATAGTATCTGCTCCTTCATCTCCTTTAAGAGTATCTGCTCCTATACCACCTTGAATATTATCATCTCCACTTCCACCAGAAATAGAGTCATCACCACTATTTCCTATAAGTGTATTATTTGCACTATCCCCTTTGATAATATCATTATTTGTACTACCGATTATTACTTCAATATCATTTGCAATATAATCTTCATAACCAAATCCATCATCTATAGTTTTATCTTGGTCTAAATCAACATTTACACTTACATTTCCATTTGTAGAGAAATCTAAAGTATCAACTCCTTCTCCACCGATGAAACTATCTTTTCCATTTGAAGAGTAGAATGTATCATCACCTTTATTTCCATCTAAAGTGTTTATTTCTGTTGCAATATCACTTCCTTTGATAATATCATCATTTTGAGTACCAATAATATTCTCAATTCCTTCTAAATTATCAAATTTAGTATTATCACCTACTAGTTGAACTTCTTGTTCATTATTAGTTGTAGCATCATTATCATCCCTTGATAAGTCTACATTTATAGCCCTACCATCATTTGAATCAATTGCACTATAATCAACAGTATCATTCCCACTATCAGTATGAGTTCCAGTATTTACACTTCCTCCATAAATGAAATCTCCATCTAATGTTGCATGGAAAGTGTCATCTCCATCTTGTCCAAATAGTGAGTTTACTTCTCCTGTTTTTCCTGTAATCTTATCATTTGCACTTGAACCTAATACATCTTGAATATCATAAAGAGTATCTACACCTTGTCCTACTCCATTTGCTTGATTTGCTTGAAGATTTATTGTCATATCAACATTTACATCAGAGTAATCAATAACATCTCTTGAAGCATCAAAACTTGAACTATTTTGTTCATTTCCATAGATAATATCATTTCCAGCACCAGCTCTAAATGTATCTGCTCCTGTACCACCTACTAAAGTATCATCTCCTGCATTTCCATAAAGAGTATCATCTGATTGTCCACCAAAGAATTCATTATCAGCACTATCTCCAATAATTGTATCCGCAGAGTTTGTACCAATAATATTCTCAATTCCATCAAGATATTCACTATGTCCAAAGCCATCATTAATAACTCTATTATTTGGGTCTGCTTGTGTTAAATCAATATTAATCTCTTGTGTACCATCTGAGAAATCAACTGTATCATCAAGTCCTGCTCCACCATCAATATAATCTTTTCCATCAAGACCTTTGATAGTATCATTACCATCACCTGCAATAATTGTATTATTTCTATTATCACCTGTGATAATATCATCTTTAGAAGTTCCAATTACATTCTCTATATTTACTAAAGTATCAGTATCAACACCTGAGATTGCAGAACCAGTGCCAGTTCCATTTAATGTTACAGTAACAGAAGAGTTTAAATCAGAGAAATCAACTGTATCTCCATTTGCACCTTCACTTCCACCATCAATATAATCGCTTCCTGCTCCACCTCTAATGATATCATCACCAGCTGCTGTAATTAAAGAGTTTCCTTGTGCATCACCATAAACTGTATCATCTCCACTTCCAGTTATAATATGTTCAATTCCATCAATATACTCTTTATTTCCATAACCATCATCTTGAACTCTATAAGAATTACTATCTCCTACAGTCTGCTCTTTTGTCATATCAACTACAACATTTTGAGACCCAGCAGAGAAATCAATAGTATCTTGTCCATCTCCACCTTTGAAAGTATCAGCTCCATCTAAACCTATAAGGTAGTCATTTCCACTTCTACCCTCTATTAAGTTATCAGCATCATTACCTTTTATATAATCTGCTTTTCCAGTACCAATTACATTTTCTATATTTGAAATTGTATCTGTACCAAATTCAGAATGAATTCTTTGAGAAGAAGTATCTGAAAGGTCAATCTCTATACCTGTAAAATCACCACCATTATAAGTTTCAGCATCTACAACTCTTGTATCACCTGTATCATCATTGATTAATACTTTTGTAAAATCTAAAGTATCTGAAGTTCCATCTGGTGTTCCTACATCACTATCATCACCATCAATGATATCATCACCAGTTCCAGCATAGATATAATCATTTCCAGCTCCACCTTCTACAATATCAGAACCTGCTCCTTCAGTAATAGTATCATCACCAGCTAAACCATAAAAAGCATTTGAAGTTGCATTTGAGTCAATATCAACAATAATATCACCACTTCCACTAATATCAGAACCAATAATATTTTCTATACTATTTCTGTAGTCTCTTTCTGTTCCTACAAAAATGAAGTTTCCATCTGTTTCTATAGTTGATGTAGCATTAGAATAATCAGCTGTATCTGAACCTTCACCACCATAAAGGTCATCATCACCAGTTCCACCCTCTAAGGTATCATCATCGTCTCCACCTTCAAGTCTATCGTTACCAGCTCCACCTTTTAAAATATCTTCTCCAATTCCACCTTTTAAAGTATCTTCACCATCTAAACCAGAGATTGTATCATTTCCAGCATTACCTTCTAAAATATTATTTTGATTATTTCCTGTGATATCATCAGCTTGTTCAGTTCCTTTAATATTTTCAATATTACTTACAGTGTGAGTATTTCCATTTATAGATACATTATCTCCATCAGTGTCTGTTAAGTCAACAGTTACGCCATGAGTAAGTACTTGTGAATAATCAACTGTATCTCCAGCACTTGTATTAGTTCCTCCATCGATGTTATCCCCATCAAAAGAGTCACCAACAAAAGTGTCATCACCTTCATTACCTTTTAAAATATCAGCTCCACTTCCACCATCAATGATATCGTTTCCAGCTCCACCTTCTACACTATCAGCTCCAGTTCCTGCATAGATTGTATCTGCCCCATCATTTCCAAGGATTGTGTTAACTTCTGCATTTCCTGTAATTGTATCGTTTCCAGAAGTTCCAATTACATTTTCTATATCTTTTAATTTATCTTGTTTTGAGTTTGAATTTACTTGTGCAGTTGCAAAACCAGAACCATCAAGAGTACTTAAATCTAATACTAAATCAGAAGAAGAATTAGAACTATAATCTATCCAATCTCCTGTAAGTTCTGAAGTTTCTATTCCACCTTCTATAGTGTTATTTACTCCTGCTTGTGTTACAAAAGTATCATCAAAATTTGAACCTACTACATACTCTATTGAACTTAAGGTATCTCCATCACTAGCAGTTCCAGCATGTAAATTAACCGTAACTCCAGAACTTAAAGCTGCATAATTATAGTTTACTTTATCTACTCCATCTCCACCAATTAAAATATTTGCACTTGTATTTCCAGTAAAAGTATCATCTCCACTAGTTCCAGTTATATTTTCAATATTTCTAATAGTATCTGTGTGTTGTAAAGTTCCTGTATTATCATAAACTTCAACACTTGAATTAGTATCAATATTTTCATCTAAAGTAGCTACAATTTTATTATTTGAATCTGTTAAAGCACTATAATCTATAGTATCACTATCATTTGCATTTGTTCCACCATCAATAGTATCTGCTCCATCATCTTGTGAACTTGCATAGAAAGTATCGTTTCCAGTTCCACCACTTAAAGTATCACTATCTTCTCCACCATAGATATTGTCATTTCCTTCATCACCTGAGATATTATCTGCACCAGTTCCACCATAAAGAGTATCGTTGTCATTTCCACCTAATAAAGTATCATTTCCTGCTTCACCCCAAATTGTATCATCACCACTTCTACCCTCTAAGATATTATTTTCATTACTTCCTTTAATAGTGTCATTCTCTTCTGAACCAATTACATTTTCTATATCATAAAGTTCGTCTGTTCCTTGATCATTTAAGTTTGAACTATAAGCTTCACCTTTTGAAGCTAAATCTGTAGTATCATCAGTTTCTAAATCAACAGTCATACTTGTAAGAGCACCACTGTAATCAACTGTATCAGACTCTCCATCATCAACACTTGCCGTAACTTTTCCTCCACTTATAGTAACAGTTCCACCTGCGATGATATCATCACCTTTATCACCTCTTATAGTATCATTTCCAGCTTCACCAATAATTGTATCAGCATCATCTCCACCTTCAATATAATCATCATCGGCTCCACCATAAATTTGGTCAGCATCAGCTCCACCATAGATACTATCAGCTCCAGCATCACCTTTTAAAATATCAAAACCTGAACCACCTCTTATGATGTCATCACCTGTTCCACCTTCTAAAAGGTCACTTCCTTCTTCACCCCAAAGTTCATCATTATCAGCTCCACCATATAAAGTGTCACTTAACGCATTTCCTCTTAAAGTATCATCTCCACCCATACCAGAAATAGTATTTGCTTGATTATCACCTGTAATATTATCTTTTAGATTTGTACCTATTACATTTTCTACATTTGTGATTGTATGGTGTACGTTTGTTGTATCCCCATCAACATAAACATTTGCAGGGCTTCCTGCTTGAAGTACAATATCTACTCCTCTATCAGTAGAAAATCCTGATGTATCAATAGTACTATAATCGATAGTATCTATTTCACTTCCACCATCAATTACATCTCCACTGTATTCTGAGATATCTGTAGAGCCTACATTAAAGCTGTCATTTCCTGCATTTCCATATAAGTAGTCTGCATCAGCACCACCTATAATAGTATCTGCTCCCTCTCCTCCATAAAGCTCATCACTTCCGGCCATACCAGAGAGAGTATCGTCTCCTCTTTGTCCATAAATAGTATTTGAAGCACTATTTCCAGTAATTGTATCAGCTCCATTTATAGCTGAATCAGAACCTTTAATATTTTCAATTCCATATAATGAATCTTGTTCTTCACTTCCCGTTGCAAAATTTCCATCATCATCACTATCTATTGTTACTGTTGAAACTGTATTTTCATCATCTTCTAAAGTTACAGATATTTTATTTTGATTTGTATAATCAACTGTATCACTACCACTATCTGTATGAGTTATGCCATTATAAGAACCACCATAAATAGTATCATCTCCACCAAGACCTACAAAAGTATCATCTCCTGCATTTCCACCTTGTAAGATATTTGCATCATTTGTACCTTGCATACTATCATTTCCAGCTCCACCTATAGCATTTTCTATACTATAAATAGTATCATCATCAAGTGAATCTCCTAGAACTGTTGAGCTATCATTTAATAAGTCTAATCTTAAATCTTTTGAACTATCTAAATACTCATAACTAATAGTGTCATTACCTGTTGAACCATTAATTGTATCAGCACCTGCTCCACCTAAAAGTGTATCTGCACCTGCTCCACCAAAGATTGAGTTATCATTTGAGTCAGCATAGATTGTATCATCTCCACTTCCACCAATAATATTTTCAAATCCTTTGATAATATCGTTATCTCCACTTGCAACCTCTACTTGCCAAGCATCATTAGTACCACTTCCACTTTCAAACTCAGCTGTTGCATTTTGTCCAATATTTACAGAGATGTTTTCACTTAAATTAGAGTAGTCTAAAGTATCGCTATTTCCAGCTCCACCATCATAATAATCAGCTCCATCTGTAGCACTTGTAGCTTTAACGATATCATTTCCTTCTCCTGCAAGAACAGTATCTGCTCCACCTCTAGCTTCAATATAGTCATCTCCTCTTTGAGCATTGATAATATTATTACTATTACTTCCATAAATAGAGTCTGATCTTACCTCATCATTTGAACCAATAACATTTTCTATTCCGTATAAAATATCATCACCCTGACCTTGTTCAGAGTTATTTCCATCTGATTTTCCATAAGTTTCAGTTCCAGAGATTCCACCAGCTAAAGATACATCTAAGTCAATGATTAATGACTCAATTGCATTTGAATAATCAACTGTATCATTTCCAGTATCACTTCCTTCATCTCCACCATAAATAGTATCGTTTCCAACTCCACCTGTTAAAGTATCATCTCCATCTCCACCTCTTAAAATGTCGTCTCCACTTCCACCATCTATTATGTCATTTCCAGCTTCACCTCTTAAGTCATCAGCTCCATCTTCTCCGAATAATTGGTCATTTCCACCTTGTCCAAAGAAAGTATTGTTTTGAACATCCCCTTTAATATAATCATCATCTTGAGTACCAACAACATTCTCTACATTTAAGATTTCATCATTGTTTGTATGGCTATGAACTGTTACAGTTTTTTTATTTGCACCATCAAGGGTTACAGTTATACCTTGTGCATTTGCTGTTGCACTATCAATTGCAGAGTAATCAATTGTATCGTTTGTTCCTATTCCACCATCAAAATAGTCAGCTCCATCTTCTGCACCAGTTAAAGTATCATTTGTATCATCATAAGCTCCAGCAATAAAAGTATCATCGCCTTTTCCACCTTCAATACTATTATCTGCAGTTGAACCAATAATTGTGTCATCATTTGAAGAACCAATTAAATGTTCTATATTTAAGATTGTATCAGTATCTAAAGTTGAAACTATTTGAGAATCTGTTGTTCCTAAGTTTACATTTACAGAGTTTGTATAGTTTTCATAAGAAATTGTGTCATTTAAATCTCCTGCACCCATTCCACCATTTATAGTATTTGTTTTTTGGTCTTCATTCATAATGAACATATCATTTGATGTTCCACCAATTGCATTTTCTATACTAATAATAGTATCAACTTCAGGGGCATTTGTAGAGGCTTGATTATTTTTAAAGTCTACTGTTACAGAAAGAGTTTCATCGCTATAATCAACAGTGTCACTTCCTTCTCCACCATCGATATAATCATTTCCACCTTTTCCACTTATTAAATCATCTCCATCAAGACCTCTTAAAGTATTAACATCATCATCTCCTGTAATTGTATCATTACCATTACTTCCTGTGATATTTTCCATATCTTTTAAATAATCACTAACAGTTGATGTACCACCTTGATAAATATCAGCACTATAATATCCATCTGCATCTGCACCACTTGATAAATCAATTACAACTTTATCTTGTGTTGCATCATTTACTGTAATCCCTTCATAAGAGATACTATCTCCATTTGTTTCTCCTGACTCATCATCATTTCCATCAAATCTATTTGAAACATCAAGTTTTGAAACAAAAGTATCGTCATATTTAGAACCAATTGCATTCTCTATATTATAAAGTTCATCAATACCTTCACCAGTACCTCTATTATTTACAAAATCAACAGTTACTCCATTTGTAGCATTTGAATAATCAACTGTATCAACTCCTTCATCTCCATGAAGAATATCATCATTTGCTCCACCTAATAGAGTATCATCTCCATATCCTGCATAAATAGTATCTGAACCATCTCCACCATAAAGAGTATCATTTCCACCAGTTACATCAGTTCTAGCTTCATCATCTCCATAGATAATATCTGATTCACTTCCACCTTTGATTTCATCATTTCCAAGTCCCCCTACAAGTAAGTCTTCTCCTGCTTCTCCTAAAATAGAATCATCATCAGCTCCACCATAAACTCTATCTACTCCCGCACCTGCATAGATAGTATCATTTCCAGCTTCTCCATAAAGAGTATCTTTTCCATCTCCTATACCACCTAAGATATAATCATTACCAGTTCCACCATAAATAGTATCAGCACCTTCTCCACCATCTAAATATTCATACTGCGTAGAGCTTGTACTATTATCAGTATTATCTCCACCATGGATTACATCATCCCCTGCTTCACCTCTTATAGTATCAGTTCCAGACTCACCTTTTAAGGTGTTATTTGAGCTATCTCCAGTAATGGTATCTTCATTTTGAGTTCCAACTATATTTTCAATTCCAGAAACACTATCACTTCTTACTGTTGTATTTGAAGAGTTTTTAAGAAGTAAATTTTGAGAACTTAAATCAACATCTACATATAAAGTTGTATCACTTACTTGGCTAAAATCAACTGTATCTCCAAGACTTGAGTTATTTCCTCCAACTATAATATCTGCTTCACTACCTAATGCTGCTTCTTTTACAAAGAAAGTATCATTTCCATCTCCCCCTTGGAAAGAGTTACTATCAGAGTTACCAGTAAAAGTATCATCTCCTGCTGTACCAATTACATTTTCTATATTTATTAAAGTATCACTACCTTGTGCTACACCTGCTTGTATTACATCTACATTTGCACTTGAACTATTTGATAAATCAACTATAATTTTATCATTTGCACCTGTTAAAGATGAATAATCAACTGTATCATTTTCATCATTTGTATGTTCAGAGTTTGGATTAGCTAAATTTGTTATACCACCATTAAAAGTATTTGATTCACTATTATTACCTCTAAACATATCCGCATAAGCTGAACCTATAACATTTTCAATATCAGTTAAGGTATCATTTCCTTGCCCACCGCCAACATTTTGAGAAACTCCATCAATTCCTAAATCAACTGTTACCCCACTTGTTGCATCAGAATAGTTTACTGTATCTCCATTTGTATCTGTTCCACCATCAATGATATCATCTCCTGCACCACCTGCAATAATATCATCTCCTGCTAAACCTTTAAGAGTGTTTTTATTTCCATCTCCTGTGATAGTATCATTACCATGACTTCCTGTAATATTTTCAATATTTTCTAAAGTATCAACTACATCAGCACCTGAACTTTTTATAATAACTGTATCACTTGCACCTGATAAATCAGCAATAATATAATCTACATTTTCAGTTCCAGTATAGTTTGAACCAGCTTTATCATTTTGTAAATTTGTATAATCTACGGTATCACCATTAATATGAGCTAAACCATTAAAGTTATTTGCTTTTGTATGGTCTGAATAGAAAGTATCATCTAAAGAAGAACCTATAACATTTTCAATATCAATTAAAGTATCACTTCCTTGTGAAGTTGAGATAAATTGAGAAGAAGATAATCCTAAGTCAACAGTAACTCCATCACTTGAGTTTTTATAACTTGCAGTATCACTTCCTATTCCACCATCAAGAATATCATTTCCACCTTCACCTTCTAAGATATCATCTCCTACATTACCTTTTAAAGTATTTGCTAGATTATTTCCAGAAATAGTATCTGCTAGATTTGAACCAGAGATATTTTCAATATTTGAGATAGTGTCATCATTTACAGTATCACTTACATCTACTGTTGTACTAGCTCCATTATCTTCTAAATTAACAGTAATTGAATGATTTGTGTCTAAACTTGAGTAATCTAAAGTATCACTTCCATTTGCGCCATTAATTACATTTGTTTCATCAAATTTAGTAATGAAAGTATCATTACCTTCTCCACCTTTTATATTTTCAATATCATAAAGAGCATCAGTTTCTAATAGATTTGAACTATTATCATATACCTTTGCATTTTCATTTTCTAAATCTACAACTACATGTTTTGTACCATCTGATAAATATTCATATGTTACTAAATCAGAGAAGTTATCAGTTCTATCTTCACTTCCACCATAAATAGTGTCATCTCCACCTCTACCCATAAAAGTATCAGAAGCATCTCCTCCAATAAATAGTTCATTGGCACTATCTGCTCCATAAATAGTATCACTTGCATTACTTCCTACTATTTGCTGAATAGAGATTAAATCATCAGATGAACCATCTCCATCATTTGAAACTTCTGTAGCGTTTTCCATATCAACTACAATTTTTCCAGCTGCATTTGAGTAATCTGCTCTATTTATACCAGTTCCACCATCTAAAGTATCAGCTCCAGCACCACCACTTAAAGTATCATCTCCTGCATCACCTCTAAGTGTATTTGCATTTGCATCACCTTTGATAATATCATTAACAGATGAACCAGTAATATTTTCTATCTCTTTTATATAATCATTTGAAGAGCCATCTATATTTACTGTTACATAATTATTATTTCCTGCATCTATATTTGAAAGATCTACATTAATAGCTGAATCTAAAGCTGAGTAGTCAACAGTATCTCCACCATTGTTTTCATCAACTTCTCCACCAATTATATAATCAACTCCATCATCTCCATTCTCTAATATACCATCACCATTATCATCAAGTCCAGCTTTAAAAGTGTCATCTCCATCTCCACCAAGTAAAGTATCACTTCCACCTGCTCCTACTAAAGTATCATCCCCTTGAAATCCATCTAAAAGGTTTGAGTCATTATCTCCAGAGATATTATCGTTTTTAACTGTTCCTTTAATATTCTCAATATTTTTTAATTTATCTGTTTCTGCTCCAATTACAGCATCTGCATATCCATTTGTTGTAGCATTTAGATTTACATCTAAATAATCTCCTACTTTTGAAGAGTAATCAACAGTATCTCCACCATTTTCCTCTTCTCCTTCTCCTCCATCTATAGTGTCATTTCCATCTCCACCACTTAGATTATCACTTCCTAATCCACCAAATAAGGTATCATCATCAGCTCCACCATCTAAAGTGTCATCTCCATCTCTACCATAGATAATATCTTCACCTGCTTCACCTTTAATATCATCATTTCCAGTTCCTGATTCTGTAGTGTTTTCATCATAATCTTGGCTTCCACCATAAAGGATATCATCATCAGCTCCACCCTTTATAATATCATCACCTGCTCCACCTAAAATAGTATCATCAGAAGCTCCACCATCAATAATATCTCTACCAGCATTACCTTCTAGTCTATTTTTAAGGGCATCTCCTGTAATTGTGTCATTTCCTGCTCCACCAATTACATTTTCTATATTTTTAACTCCAGTATCATTTGTACCATTTTCAATAATAACTTGATTACTTGTATCCTGGTCTAAAGTTATTGTAATACCTTGATTTGAAGCTAGATTTTCATAAGAGATAGTATCAGAACTTCCACTTCCTCCATCAACACTATCAGCTCCATCATCTGCACCCATGATAAACAGATCATTTCCAGCTTCACCTTCTAAAGTGTCATTTCCACCTAAACCATTTATTGTATCGCCTTCATCTCCACCTTTAATAATATTTGCATTGTTATTTCCAGTTAAGATGTCAACTCCACTTGAACCTATTAAATTATCAAAATTTGAAACTGTATCCGTATCATTTGTACCATTTCCATCAGTATCAACATTTGAAACAGCACTTCCAGTAGATAAGTTTACATTTACACCTGAACTAATACTTGCATAAGATAAAGTATTTGTTCCAGTTCCTCCATCTAAAGAGTCATCTCCATGTCCACCATCTATTGTATCATTACCACCAAGACCTAAAATAGTATTGTTTTCACTATTTCCAGTGATAGTATCATCTTGTGTATTTGAACCAATTACATTTTCAATATTTGCTATTTTATGGTCAGATAAGTCAGTTCCAACTTGAACATCAGCATATGAACCACTCTCTGCTAAAGTTAAAGTAACTTTGTTATTTAAGTTTGTGTAATCAATAGTATCACCATTACCATCAAGTCCTGTTCCACCATCTATAAGGTCTCCAGTAAAGTTGTCACCCTTGAAAATATCTTCGCCAGTTCCACCTTTTAAAGTATCAGCTCCAAGGTTTCCAGTGATTATATCATTTCCTGCACCAGCATCTATTATATTTACCTCATCATTTCCAATGATAATATCATTTTGTGCTGTACCTATTACATTTTCAATATTTGATAAAGTATCAGTTTGGTCTATTGTTGTTCCATTTGTAACTACTGCATTGTTCGTAGTTTGTAAATCAATTTCCACATGATAGCCAGAACCTATTGAACTAAAATCTATTGTATCTTTATTTGAACTATCATCTATATCAGCTGAAGCAGTTTCATCAAAACCATCAATTATGTCATTTCCATCACCAAGATTAACTTTAAATGTATCGTTTCCTGCTCCCCCATAAAGTTCATCTGAATTTGCTCCACCATCTAGTGTGTCATTTCCACCAAGACCTTTAATAATATTTACTTCATCATTACCTGTAAGATTATCTGATTGAGTTTTTGAACCAATTAAATTCTGGAAATTTCTAATTGTATCAGTTCCATCACTTCCCGTATTATTTACTTCTTGAGATAGGTTTACAGTTACTCCACCTACAGTTACATTTTCATAAGTTAATGTATCATTTCCACCTGCTCCATCAAGAGTATTATCTCCGGCATCACCTTCTATAGTATCATCGTGATTAGAACCTATAATATTTTCAATATTATTAAAAGTATCTGTATTATTCCACCCATCATTTGCAGTTGCACTTCTTAAACTTGCATTTACTCCTGCTTTGTCATCATTTGAAGACTTATCTAGTAAATATGAAACGGTATCATTTCCTATTCCACCATCAAACTTATCAGCTCCATTAAGTCCAAGTAGTAAATCATCTCCTGTTCCACCACTTAGAGTATTACTTAAAACATTTCCAATAATTGTGTCATTTCCTATACCACCAACAACATTTTCAAAATTAGTAATAGTATCAACACCTATTTCACTATTATCTACAACGCCCTGTGCTGTGTTTTGATTAATCTCATCATTTACATTATCACCAGAAATATCTGTTGTAATTTGAGAATCACTTAAGTTTACATAAACACCATTTGAAGAGTCTGAATAAGATAAAGTATCTATTCCAGTATGTCCATTTAGTATATTGTTTGCACTATCACCTTGGATTATATCACTTTCACTTGAACCAATTACATTCTCTATATTTGCTACTTTATGGTGAAAAGAGCCAGATAATTTAACATCAGTAATTCCAGTATCATTTAAGTTTATATCTATACCTGTATTTAATGCTTTATAATCAACAGTATCACTTCCTCTTGCACCATTTAATTCACTTCCACCATCAATAAAATCATTAAATCCATTTGAAGTATCTCTAACTTCAAAAGTATCATTTCCAGCACCACCTTTTAAAGTGTTATTAGATGAATTTCCAATAAAAGTATCATCATTAGACCCACCTGTAATATTTTCAATTCCAGTTAAAGTATCTGTTTCATCTGCACCATTAAATTCATGTGAAAGATTTCCATCACTTGCGGCGTCATTTGTATCTACTATTACTTCTGGTGTAGCATTTGAAAGATCAGCATAAATAGCTTCATTTCTTAAAGAGTAATCAGCAGTGTCTCCATAAGAACCATTATCACCACCAATTAAACTATCATTTCCAGTTCCACCTCTTAAGATGTCATCATCAGCTCCACCATCTAAAGTATCATCACCCGCTCTACCTTCTAAAGTATCATTTCCAGCTCCACCTTCAAAAGTATTATTATTACTATCACCTCTCATCACATCATTTTCAGAAGAACCAATAATTTTTTCAATTCCAAAAATAGTATCTGAACCATTAGTTTTTACTACTTGGTTATTAGCTTTTTCTAAATCTACATCTATTTTTGAACCACTTGAATAATCTACGGTATCATTTCCACTATCTGTAGCCTCATTTCCACCATAAATAGTGTCACTTCCAGAACTTGAAAAGAAGGTATCATCTCCTGCTAAACCTTTTAAAATATTATTTGATGAATTACCTGTTAATTTATCATTTCCTATACTTCCTTCAAGATTCTCAATATTTCTGATTATTAAATCATCAACATTATTACCATCAATATCTTGTGCAGAAGCATCTGATAAATCTACTGTTACACCATTTGCACCAGCATAATTAAAACTTACAAAATCTCCATTAGTTTCATTTCCACTTCCACCATCAATATAATCAATTCCATTTGAAGCACCATTTCCTAAAAGAGTATCATCTCCTTCTCCACCAATTAAAGTATTAGCTTCAGTAGTTCCAATTATAGTATCATTTCCGGCTCCACCAATAGCACCTTCTATTCCACTAAAAGTAGTTTCATTAATATTATTACCATTTAAAGTAAATGTTCCATCTTGTAAGTTTACAAATACTTTATCAGAAGATTGACTTGCAACTTGAGAAAAATCTACAGTATCAATAAAGTTTAATCCTTGGTCTGTTGTTCCATCATAAAGAGTATATCCTCTATCATTTACAATAAAAGTATCATTTCCTGCTCCACCAATAAGAGTATCTAAATGTGAAGCATCAACTCCACCTTCTCCATCTAAAATATCATCTCCTGCTCCACCATTGATAATATTTTGACTACTATTTCCAGAAATATTATCATTAAAAGCAGTTCCAGTTATATTTTCTACATTTTCAATTTGATGGTCTATTGTATTTGAACCAACTTTTACATAAGTAGAGCCATTATTCTCTTCGTTTAAATCTACTTCTATATTTGAAGTTAAATTACTATAGTCAGCTGTATCAATACCTGCTCCACCATTGATATAATCCCCTGTTGATTCTCCTACTGTAGTTGAGAAATTAAAAGTATCATCTCCATCTTCTCCATATAAATCATCAGCTCCAGCTCCTCCAAAAATAGTATCATTTTGAGCTCCTGCTTTGATTATATTATCACTATCATTTCCTTTTATTGTATCTGCAAAGTTTGAACCAATAATATTTTCTATATCAACCAGGGTATCAGAGCCTAAGTTTCCACCTACTGCTTGACTTCCAGTTTGAGATAAGTCTACATTTACACCACTTCCTGTAGCATCTGAGAAATCTGCTGTATCACTTCCACCAATTCCTCCATGTAAATAGTCATCTCCAGCTCCACCTCTTAAGGTATCATCACCATCTTCTCCATATAAAGAGTCATCTCCTAAATTACCAATAAGAGTATCTGAATTATCTCCACCTTTAAAAATATCATCCCTTGAAGAGGTGTTATCTCCAATCATAGTATCTTTAAAATCACTACCTTGAACTTCTTCTATATTTGTTAAAGTATCACTATTCCCATCTGGCTTTAATACTGAATAATCATTTCCACTTCCTGTTACAACTACTTTTGCAGTCATATTAGAATAATCTGCTATATCAGTATCATTTGTACCATCACTATCAACTCCACCATTGATAATATCAGTTCCATTTGAACCATAGAATCTATCACTACCTTCATTTCCATCAAGACTATTGTTTGCATCTGAACCTGTTATTGTGTCATTTTTTGTTCCACCAATTAGATTCTCTACATTTTTTATTGTATCTTTATCAGATGTAGCTGATACAACTGTTTGTTCATTTTCATTTCCTAAATCAACAGTTATTCCATTTGAAGTGTAATTTGAATAATCTAATACATCAACTCCATCTCGTCCATCAATTGTATTTGTATCAGTAGTTTTAGAACTATCCATAATAAAACTATCAGCATTATCACTTCCTATTGCACTTTCAATAGAATCTAAAGTATCAATATCTGTTCCATCATCTGTAGTAGAAGTTATAAAATTTACACTTGCACCAGTTGTTGTAGTATTTAAATATGAAAGGTTTACACTATCATTTCCAGCTCCACCATAAAGAGTATCTACCCCTTCATCTCCACTTAAAATATCATTTCCTGTTTGACCATAAAGGGTATCATTACCACTTCCACCACTTAAAATATCGGCTAAGTCATTATTTGAGTCAGTATTTGTTTTATTATTTCCATAAATAATATCATCACCAGCTCCACCACTTATAGTATCAGCTCCACCCATTCCTTCAAATAAATTATTTACATTATCATCAATATCACCTATTATCTGGTCATCATTTTTAGAAGCTCTTATATTTTCAATATCTTTAAGTGTATCAACAAACTCTGAATTATATTCCACTTCTCCAAACTGACTTGTTCCATCAATTCCAGCATTCATATTAGCTTTAATACCAACACCTGAGCTAATTGCAGAATAATCAGCCGTATCACCTACTGCTGTATTTGTACCTCCATCAAGGAAATTATTACTTGATTTCCCACTTAGCCAATCATCTCCTGCTCCACCAGCTAAAGTATTTGAAGAGTTATTTCCAATAAAAGTATCATTTCCATCTCCACCTTGAAGATTTTCTACATTTTTTATTTGAAGATTTCCTGCTGCTCCACCATCTTGATAGTTATAAACAGAGTTATCACTATCCATAAAATCATGTCCATCTGAAGAATCATTTGAGTAAGTAAGACCTAAATTAACAGTTACATCACCAGCAACTCCATCAAAACTTACAAAATCCTCTTCTCCTGCTCCACCATCAAGATAATCATATGTACCAGCGATTGTTAAAGAAGAAGTTCCATTTCCTAAAAGGGTATCATTCCCAGCTCCACCAATAAGAGTATTTGCATCAGCAGTTCCCTTTAAAGTATCATCATAATTTCCACCAATAGCACCTTCGATAGAGTTAAAAGTATCACTACCTAATCCAGCACCAATATCTATTGAACCACTATTTGATAAATCAACATTTATTTTATCATTAGCATCTGAGAAATCAGCAGTATCAATACCATCTCCACCATTTAGAACATCATCACCTGTTCCACCTTTTAAGATATCATTACCAGTTCCACCATTTAAAGTATCATTTCCCGCTCCACCTGAAATAAAATCATTTCCTGCTTCACCAAAAAGAGTATTTACATTACTGTCTCCAAGTAAGGAATCATCATGTTTAGAACCCTTTGCATTTTCAATATCTATTAAAGTATCAGTACCAACAAGGTTTTCAAGGCTTCCACTCATATCTGTTGCTCTATTATTAGCTAAATCAACAACTACACCTTTTGTATTTGTTCCTACACTATCAATATAAGTATAATCAGCGGTATCTATATCAGCTCCACCGTTTAAATAATCATCCCCTTTTCCACCTGATAAGGTATCATTTCCTGCGTTTGATATAAAGGTATTATTATTATCATCACCAACTAGAGTATCATTTCCTGCACCTGTAATTACATTTTCTATATTTTTTATGTGGTCTTCATCTGTTCCACCAATTTTTACTCTACTCTCAGATGCACCAGCTAAAGAAATAGAAATATCTCCATCAGAACTTGTATATGATGAATAGTCTAAAGTATCACTTCCTTCACCACCATCAACTGTATCTATTCCATCATTTACAAAAGCGATAAAAGTATCATCACCTTTTCCACCATATAAGCTATCTATACCTGTTCCACCATCTATAATATCATTTCCATCTTGACCATAAATAGTATCATTTCCAGCTGCTCCAAATAGAGTATCTGCTCCTTTTCCACCTTCAAAGATATTATCTTGACTATTTCCATTCATAATATCATTTGAAGAAGAACCAACTACCCTTTCAATATCTATTAAAATGTCTGTTGAACCATCACTTACATCAACAGTAGAATCACCCACATCTTGCATATTTACTTCAATTGATTCTGCACCAATATTTGAGTAATCAGCAGTATCAATAAAAGTGAAACTATTATCAATAGTTACATTTGTAGAAGAAGTAATTGTTTCAGAACTATCGATAAAGATATTAGTACCATCAGTGTAGATATCCCCTAAAGGTGCTTGTCCATTTAATATTTTAGTAGCATTTTCTTCTTTAAACTCTTTTAAAAAGTTTGTTATTAATTCATTTGCATTTGCACCCGTTGCAGAGATAAGTATTCCCCCAATAGTTATAGCCATTGAAGTAGTAGAGTTTAGAGATAACCTTGAGTAGTCACTATTTTTACCACCATCTAAAGTATCATTTCCTATTCCACCAATTAGTGTATCGTTACCTGCTCCACCATAAAGAGTATCATTATTCTCTTTTCCATCTAAAACATCATTACCAAAATTTCCGAAAAGCTTATTATTTTGAGAAGAACCAAATAAAGTATCACCCAAAATAGTTCCTTTTACATTTTCAATACTTGAAATTGTAATTTTTCCATTATTTGTTGTCTGTTCACTTCCTAATGATAAATCAAAAGTAACTGAGTTGCTAAACTCTTCAAAACTTAGAGTATCATTTCCTACTCCCCCATTGATATAGTCATTTCCACCTTTTACAAGGATGTAGTCATCTCCGCCTTCTGCTAAAATAGTATTTTTACTAGCTGCATCATCAATAAGAATATCAGTACTATTTGTACCAATTACATTTTCAATATTTAATAAAGTATCTTCACCTGCATTAATTGTATTTTGTGAAGTTGTTCCATCTTGAATAGATAAGTCTATTCTAATACCACCAGCTGTTACATCAGAATAATCAACAAAATCTCCTACAGTCTCTAAGGCATCATCTCCACCATCAATGAAGTCATTTCCTGCTCCACCACTTATCGTGTCATTTCCTTCATTTCCATATAAAAAGTCATCTCCTCCAAGACCTTTTATAGTGTCATCACCTTCTCCACCTTGTAAAGTATTTTTAACACTACTTCCTGAAATAAAGTCATTATTACTTGAACCAACTACATTTTCTATACCATAGGCTTTAGAAGTTCCTTCCCCAATAACTTGTCCACCTTCTAAATCTATTCTATGTGCAACACTAGAGTTAGATGCATTTAAAGTATCTCCATAAATATCATTTGCACCACTTCCACCATAAATAGTATCACTACCACCACTTACAAAGAAAGTATCATCTCCACCAAGACCCTCTAAAATATTACTATTATTATCTCCTGTAATAATATCAGCATATGCAGAACCTCTTACATTTTCAATTTCAAATAAAGTATCATTTCCATCTGCTCCTGAAACTACCCCTTTACCATTACCATCATCTAAATCAACACTTACAGAACCACTTGCATTTTCATAACTTGCAGTATCATTTCCTGAACCACCTTTTATAATATCAGCATCAGCTCCACCCTCTAAAACATCATTTCCAATTCCACCATCTAAAGTATCACTTCCAGCCATACCTCTTAAAGTATCATTTCCTGCAAGACCTTGAAGAGTATTAACTTCAGAATTTCCAGTTATAGTATCATTATCTTGTGTACCTGTAACATTTTCAATATTTGAGATAGTATCTGTATTGTTTGAAGCATATTTTTTAGTTACACTTCCAGTTGTTAAATCAGCTACAATTCCTAAGTCATTGTCTATATTGTTATATGTTGAGTAATCTAAAGTATCATTTCCAATATTTCCATCTACAATGTCATTTTCAATACCAGTAGTAATCGTATCATTTGCTAAACCACCAGTTATGGTATTTGAAACATTCTCTTTTTGAGAACCATAAATTATATTATCATTGATATTTGTAGAGATAACAAAACCTGACTCAATAGGTTGTCCAGCTCCATCTAAAAACTGTTCAAAAAGGTATTGATTTGGATCACTCAAATTATCAATTTCTCTTACATTTACACCATAAATCTGAAAATAATCAAGTGTTGTTTCAACTGGTGTTTCAACACCATCTCTTAGCTCTTCAGAAATATTTTCAATATTAAATTCTGAAGTTGCTTCTATTTTCATCTCAAAATTTGTTTCTTGATTTTTATCCATTGAAATTTTAATTTCAATATTTCCATTTGCATCAAGAGTAAAACCTTCTACAGCAGTTGTGTTTGGGTCATCTTTTGTTATAGTCCAAGAATCTCCATTCGCAGTTGCATTTAAAATACTAAATCCTTCTGGAAAATCTGCACTAGAGATTGTAATACTCTCAACAGCAAAACCTATTGGTTGATTTGGAGAAAGTTTAATTGTTCTTGAAATAGTATTTGCATTAAAATAGTTTGAATCATCACCATTTATCACTAAACTACTTGCTTCTGTACTAGATACATGTCTATAATCAAGTATTTCTGCATTAGTTTGTCGTACTATTCCAGCTCTATCTGCACTTGCATTTGTTCCAGGATGGATGTTATCATAAGTAGTTCCACCTCCACCTTCTACAGTCATAACTCCTGTAGTTGTGCTTTCACTAGAATCTAAATGTTGAATATCTATATCAAAAGTAAGTAAAGGTTTAGTACCTTCCGTTATAGATTGTTCTTCTTCTGTTTTTGAACTTGAATTGTCACTTGTAGAATCATCATAACTTGTAAAATCATTTTCAACTAATTCAGGTACTTCAACTGGTGGGATTTCAAATTCATTATCGTTTAAGAAATCTTCTTGTTGTTCTTGTTCTTGTGTTACTTCAATTTCTTGGATAATTATTTGAGGATTTTGCTCGGGATTTTGTTGTGTAGCATCACCCTCTTCATTCTCTTTTGCTGTATTATCAGGGATATTTATGTCAATATTTGAAACTAGAGAATCAATAGGCAACGCATTAATTTCTTCAATTTCAGATAAGATATCTCCAAGGCTTAACTCTTTTCCTGAACTACTGGCAAATTTAGGAGGAGTATCATTGTATCCCATTAAGGCCATAGATACAAAAGTAAAAGTACCGTTTCCTGGTATATTAATTACGATATCACCACCTACAAGTTCATACTCTAAATCTTCTAAGTTAATTCCAGGAATTTTAAAATCTACTAAATCCCCTGGTCTTACATAAACTGAAATATTTTCGTTTACTTTTGGTTTATCTATAATCTTAACGCTTTTATCTAAATACTTAACATATTTATTATCTGTTGCCATAATTTACCCTTGAAGTATTAAATTAGATAAATTATAGCTAAAAGTTCATATGTAATTTATAATTTTTTATATTTATTTATTTTTATTATGTTTTAAAACATAAAGTAGCAATAGATAGCTTAATATAGGGACTTTAAAGAAAAAATTTATTTCAAATATTTTTGAATATAATCACTTATTTCATATTAAAAAAGGTGTTTTTTGTAACAATAATATATTTTTTTTCAAGGGAAGTTTCAAATTTATCAGAAGTGTTTTTTAATTTTCCGTAAGCAATTTTTGCAATATCTTTATCTTCCCATAAAATTTGTATAAAGGTTACAATTTTATTATTATGAGCAACTACATCTATAGTATTATCACTATTATCCCACCATGAACCTATCGCTTTAGGTAGATAACCAAAGATTGTCTCTTGTTTATCAAAGATAATCTCTTTTATGCATTTTTTATAACTTTGAAATACTGTTTTTTTAATAAACTCTTCTTGAATTATTTGACTAACTCTTTCAAGTTCATTTTGCTGTAGTAATTGAAGATTTGGATAGATATATAAAAACCAAAAAATCAAAGTGTTGTCACTAATCTCATATCTTCCATACTTTGAGTTCTTATTTTTTTCTTCCCCTAAAGGAATCACTTTTTTAATAATCATCATATCATTGAGTTTTAAAAGATACCTAGAAAGATAAGTAGATTTTAAATCTAACTCTTTTGCTATCTCTCCTATTTTTTTATGACCTTTTGCTATTGCATATAAAATTGAACAATAAGTACCTATTTCTGAAATTTCATTTTTTAAAATTCTTACCCCATATTCAAAAAGATAAGCATTTGAAGAGATAAAAAGATTTACAATATTTTCTGTAAAGTCTATTTTTGGATTATAATATTTTAAATTAGCAGGAGTAGTTCCTAATAAAGAGTATATATATAATTGGTCAAGTTTACTTAGATTTGGGAAAAACTCTTTTATTGCAAAGAAGTCTAGGTATTCTAGCTTTATAATATTATTTGTTAAACTTTCGATTTCATTTTTTGCAGGATATTCTAAAAACTGTAAAGAACTTAGTACAACAATATGAATATTTTTCTTTTTTAAATCTTTTTTCCAATATTTGCATAAAATATCAAGAGCTTGTTTATCTGTTTTTAAAATAGCTTGAAAATCATCTAATATAAATAGAAGCTTCTCTTCAATATTTTGTTCAAATAAAAAAAGAAGTACTTCCTCAAAGGAGTTAAAAGGTTTACCTACAGTATTAACTCCAAAAAAATGTTTAGAGATAGTATTTGCCATATTTGTAAAAAAATGGCTAGAAATCATTTCATAGCTAGAAAAATAGATATAAGATTTATCTTTAGCAAACTCATTTACTAAAGCAGTTTTTCCAACATTTTTTACTCCATAGATTATATCTAAAGCTGAATTTGCACTTGAATAACTACTATTTAATTTTTCAAGTTCTGCTTTTCTATGAATAAACATTTTTTATCTTATTCTCTTTAATTTTCTTTTTTTTAAAAGATATATTGAAGAAGAGATTTTTTCACTAAAACCATCTTTTGTTGAAACTATTACATCACAATTTGCTAAGGCAAAATCTTTTTCAAAACTCTTTTTTGTATGATTTGCAGAAGTTGAATATTGAGCTTTAAATTTTTTAATAAAACTATGAAATTTATCATTTCTATCTACTACTCTAAATGAATCTAGATTTGGATAAATAAAAGTGGTCTTTTTTGCATTTCTAACTCTTTTTCTATGCTCTTTAGGTATTCTTGTATTTTTCTTTAAAGTAGCAAAAGAGTCTAGTGTTTGAAGTATTTTTTGAGAAGCTGGTCTTCTTTTTACAGTAGAAAGTTTTTCATCATTTGCTGATGAAAAACCTACTGTAGTATCAGTTTGTACTAAATATATTAAATTAGTATCCATTAGTCATTTAAAAATTCTTGGATAGATTTAACACCTAATCCATCTTTTTTTCTTAAAGCTTTCATAGCTTCAATACAAGCTAGTGCTGTTGCAGCTGTTGTACCATAAGGAATGTTTTCTTTTAAAACTGATCTTCTGATATTTTTACCATCATCTTTAGATGACTCTTTTCCATCTGAAGTATTAAATGCTAAAGCAATTTCGCCATTTGTAATTGAGTCAATGATATTTGGTCTACCCTCAGAAATCTTAAGTACTTTTTCACACTCAATTCCAGCTTCTGATATAACTTTATGAGTTCCACCTGTTGCAACAATTGAGAAACCTTCTTCCACTAATCCTTGTGCAATTTTGGGAGCATACTCTTTATCTAAATCACATAAAGAGATAAATACTTTACCTGAAACTGGTAAACCATTTTTAGCTGCACTTTGTGCTTTAGCATATGCTTCACCAAAGTTATCAGAGATACCCATAACTTCACCTGTTGATTTCATTTCTGGTGTTAAAAGTGGGTCTGAACCGCTTAATTTAGTAAATGGGAAAACAGCCTCTTTAACTGCAATGTGACCTTTTAAAATTGGTTTTAATACACCATTATCTTCATATACAATATCAGAATTATATGTATCAAGAGCAGATCTTAAAGATTCTCCCCACATAACTCTAGTAGCTACTTTTGCTAAAGGCATACCAGTTGCTTTTGATACAAAAGGAACAGTTCTTGAAGCTCTTGGGTTAACTTCGATTAAATAGATTTGTCCTTTATGAATTGCATATTGAGTATTCATAAGACCAACAACACCAAGTCCTAGTGCCATTGCTTTTGTTTTCTCTTCAAGCTCTTTGATTAATTCATCTGAAATTGAAACTGGTGGTAAAGAACAAGCTGAGTCTCCTGAGTGAACTCCTGCTTCTTCAATATGTTGCATAATTCCACCAATATAAACCTCTTTTCCATCACAAATACAATCTACATCAAGCTCGATTGCTCTATCAAGGAATTTATCAATAAGTACTGGTGCATCATTTGAAACAGAAACTGCCTCATCCATATATTGTTTTAATTCATCAACAGAATAAACAATTTTCATACCTCTTCCACCAAGTACAAATGATGGTCTTACAAGTACTGGGAATCCAATTCTTTGGGCAATTGCAATTGCCTCTTCAACTTTTACAGCTGTACCATTATCTGGTTGTAAAAGTCCTGCTTTTTCAACAAATGATGAGAACTTCTCTCTATCTTCTGCTAAATCAATTACTTCTGCAGTTGTACCAATAATTTTTCCACCTGCATCATGGATTGCATTTGCAAGTTTAAGTGGAGTTTGCCCACCGAAATGAACAATAATTCCATCTGGATTTTCTTGCTCAATTACTGCTCTTACGTGTTCAAAATCAATTGGTTCAAAATATAAAATATCTGAAGTATCATAATCTGTTGATACTGTTTCTGGGTTACAGTTATACATAATTGTTTTAATACCCATTTCATTTAAAGCAAATGAAGCATGTACACAACAATAGTCAAACTCAATACCTTGACCAATTCTATTTGGACCACCACCGATGATAAGAACTTTTTTATCCTCATCTTTTTTCTCTACTTTTGGTAGTTTTGTAATATTTGTTGTAGAGTAAAGGTATGGAGTTAAAGCTTTAAACTCAGCAGAACAAGTATCTACTTCATTGTATTCAAACTCTACATTAAGTGCTTTTCTTGCTTGATAAACTTCTTCTTCACTTTTACCAATTAAGTTTGCAATCATTTTATCTGAGAAACCATTTGTTTTAATCTTTCTCATCTTAAGTTCATCAGTTAAAATTGAGTCATCAATTGTTTTCTCTAATTCATAAATTTCTCTAAATTTAGTTAAGAACCATGGGTCTACTTTACATAATTCAAAAATCTCTTCATTTGTAAGACCATGTCTCATACCATCCATTAAGTATCTTAATCTATCAGCATTTGGTCTTCTAATTTCTGCTTTGATTTTTTCTAAATCGCTACAAATTGGGTCAAAACCTACAATTCCTGTTTCCATAGAACAAAGTGCTTTTTGGATTGATTCATTGAATGTTCTACCAATAGCCATTACTTCACCAACTGATTTCATTCCAGTTGTAAGTGTAGAGTCTGCTTTTGGAAATTTTTCAAAAGTAAATCTTGGAACTTTTGTAACAATATAATCGATTACTGGCTCAAATGATGCAGCTGTACCTGTAATATCATTTGTGATTTCATCAAGTGTAAATCCAACTGCAAGTAGTGTTGCAACTTTTGCAATAGGATAACCAGTTGCTTTAGATGCAAGGGCAGAAGATCTTGAAACTCTTGGGTTCATTTCAATAACAATCATTCTTCCAGTATCTGGACAAATTGAGAATTGAACATTTGAACCACCAGTATCTACACCAATTTCTCTAAGAATTGCAAAAGAAGCATTTCTCATATCTTGGTACTCTTTATCTGTTAAAGTTAAGGCAGGAGCAATAGTAACTGAGTCTCCTGTATGAACTCCCATTGGGTCTAAGTTTTCGATTGAACATACGATAATACAGTTATCTTTGTGGTCTCTGATAACTTCCATTTCGTACTCTTTCCAACCAAGCATTGATTCCATAATCTCAATTTCATTGATTGGAGATGCTTCAATACCAGCTTCTGCAAGAGCTTTAAACTCTTCCATGTTATAAGCAACACCAGAACCACCACCTGCAAGAGTAAAAGATGCTCTTGAGATTACAGGAAATCCAATCTCTTTTGCTACTCTCATAGCTTCTTCAACACTATAAGCATTTGCACTTTTTGGTAAGTCCATACCAATTTTAATCATTGCTTCATTGAATAACTGTCTATCTTCACCTTTTTTAATAGCATCAGGATGTGCTCCAAGGAATTTTACTCCTTCTAACATACCTTTTTCATACATTGAAGTTGCAACGTTAAGTGCTGTTTGTCCACCCATAGTTGGTAAAATAGCATCAATATTTTCTTTTTCAATTATCTTTGCAACAACTTCTTCTGTGATTGGTTCAATATAAGTTTTATCAGCAAATTCCGGATCTGTCATAATAGTAGCTGGGTTTGAGTTAATTAAAACAACTCTATATCCTAACTCTTTTAATGTTTTTGTAGCTTGTGTTCCTGAGTAGTCAAACTCACACGCTTGTCCAATAACAATAGGTCCAGAACCTATAAGTAAAATAGATTTAATATCTTCTCTTTTTGGCATAAAGTTCCCCGTAGTGTAGTTAAAAATTTGGATAGTATATCGAAGAAGTGCTTAAAAAGACGTTAGGCTATCTAGTACCTATAAAGATACTAGATTAGTTTTTAGGAAGATTGAACTTTTGGTTTTGTAAAATACCCTCTTCATCAAAAGATAGATAGTATAAAATATCTTTTTTCACTGGAAGTCCAGCTAAGTGTCTAATTGCTAAGTTTGCTTGTAATGAACCTATATGCATTACAATAGGACAAGCAATTCCATTTGGTTTTCTATCATTTATTTTAAATACTGCTTCATATGATGCCTCTTCAAAAAAGCATACTTGTCCATGAAACTCTTCAACTGTACCATAAATCCATGGTTGTTTTCTTTCTAAACAATATTTATTAATAGCAGCTCTACTTGGTAAGTTATCAGTTGCATCAATTATTAAATCAAACTCTAAATCTCTTTTTGCAAACTCATCAAAACTCTCTACATATGCAGTAGCTTTAGTATATGGACATCTTGATTCTAAAAGCTCTTTTAAAACTTCTGCTTTATATTTTCCATCATCTCCAACTTTAAATCCAATTTGCCTATGAATATTGTGAACTCCAACATCATCAAAATCAACAAGAGCAAACTCTCCTATTCCAGAAGCTCCTAAAGCTATACCTAAAGTACAACCTAAACCACCACTTCCTATGATAGCTACTTTCTTATTTTGTAGTGAATCTTGTACTTCTTCACCCCAAAGTTTTATTTGTCTGTTAAAATATTCATGAATTTCACTCATCTCAATCCTTAGTAAATAAGTATAGTTTATTTTTATTATTTGTTATAATAATAGCAGATTTACTTTAAATTACTTTGACTTTTATCAATTAGTAATCTTGATAAAATTACTCTACAAATGAGCTAAACTTCTAGGTATTTTAATAATAAAATGTGCCCCTTTATGCTCTTCTTTTGTATTTGTATCTATAAAGATAGTATTTTCAACTATTATTGTTCCTTTTAGCTGTTCTGTAATTATCATATAACTTAAATATAATCCCAGGCCCACATCTTTGGTTTTAAATTTTGTAGTCATATACGGTTCAAAAACATTATTTAAAATTTCATGTTCAATTCCACCTGCTGTATCTTTGATTTTTATAATAATATTTTTATCAACTTGAAAAACGTTTATAAATATTTTTTTATCTTTTATTTTTCTTTCATTTAATTTCTCTTTTGAATTATTGATTATGTTATACAAAGCTTTAAACAGCTCATTTTTATAAGTATATAAAGAGTATGTATCTAACATCTCTAGTTTTACTTCAATATCAAAGAAATCATTATTTACAACAAACTCATTTAAGATAAAATCTAAACGAAAAACTTCTTTCTTTATGTTTGAATTCTCAGTTAAATTCTTTGAAAACTCATCTATAATACTTGAAAGATATTGAACATTTTCATTTATAGTTTTAGAGTTTTTAAGTATTTCTTCTAAAACTAAATCCTCTTCTTCATATAATTGCATTGAAGTTGCAATAATTGAAACCACAGAAAGGGGTTGTCTCCAATGATGTGCTATATTTGAAATCAAACTATTTAAAGATTTCTGTTTTGATTGTTCAAAGATAACTCTATCTTTTAATTTTGAACGTGCTGTTAACTCTCTAAATTTTTTTCTATATTGATAATAGTTTTTTCTTAATTCTTTTCTATATCTTTTTATTTTACTTATCAATATCATCTTATTTATTGATTGAATAATCACAATAAACAATAATATTAAAATGATATTTGCAAAAATAATAAAAATAAAAAATAATTCTTTTTTCTCAAGTGAAAGTTCAATAAAGTCACTATCAAATGTTTTCAAATAAAAAAAATAATTTAAAGAACAAAATAAGAAAAATAGAATAAAATTCGCATATTTTTTTTCCATAATGGGCCTTTAATTCTCTGAAATAAATAAATTCTAACAATATTCTACATTTTAGAGAATTATAGTTCTATTAAATAAATAATTTTTTTAAATACAATTATCTAAAAAGGGAACTTAGGTGGATATAAACGAGAGAATAAATAGTTTAATTCAAAGTAAAAACTTCACTAAAAGAGAATTTGCTAAAAGATTAAGAGATTTAGAACCTAAACTTAAATCAACAGGTGAAACTCCTACTGAAAAAACTATTTATAAATATCTTGATGGTAGTAATGCCATTAAAATAGAACTTATTCCTTATATTGCCGAAGCTCTTCAAATAACAGAACAAGAACTATTTACATATGATAAAAAGAGTAGAAAAAAATATTTTGAAAATCTTATGCGAAATATTAGTACAGATGAACTTGAAATATTAAGAGAGAGATTTAACCTTGTAGCCTATGAAAACTCTTCAGTGAAAGAGCCTACAAATAATTATAATGAAAACGATGAATTAAAAAAAGAGATTATCGAACTACTTCCATATGCTCCAAAACCTTTACTTGAAAATCTAAAAATAAAACTAAAAGAACTAAAAGAGTTTAATAAAACTATTTAAAAAACTCCCTTTTCTTGAAAAGAGTAAAAGCCTTCTTTTGTAAAAATCACATGATCGAGTAATTCAATTCCTAATATCTTTGCTGATTCTTTTAATCTTTTTGTCACTTTTATATCTTCTTCACTTGGTATCAAAATTCCACTTGGATGATTATGTGCTACGATGATGCTGGCACATCTTTTTTCTATTGCATAAGAGAAAACTTCTCTTGGGTGAACCAAACTTTGATTTAATATTCCTATTGTGATGATTTTTGTCTCTAAAAGATGATTTGCTCCATCAAGGTATAAAGCTAGAAAATACTCTTGTTGTTTGTTTTTATAAGAACTTAACTCTTCATAAACATCATAAGCACTATTTATTTTATAGTGTTGAGTATCTATTAAATATCTTTTTGAAAGTTCAATTGCACTTATAAGTTGAGAGGCTTTTGCTCTACCTAATCCATGTATTTTAAGAAGTTTCTCTAAGTTTAGGTTTTCAAAATTAGAGTTAAAGAAGTTTTCAATTTCACGGGAGAGTTTTATTATATCTTTTCCCTTTACTCCACTTCCAAGAAGTATTGCTATTAATTCATAGTTTTTTAAAGCAGTTAAACCATATTTGAAAAGTCGTTCTCTTGGTTTATCTATTGTTTGTAGTTGATTTATTGTTCGCATAAACTCCTCCCAATATTTGAAAGAAGTTTATCAAAAATAGAAGTCTATTATTTAAAATATAACATTTTGCAATATTTTTTTAGAAAGGTTCGCTATTATCTTTCTCTTTTGTAGTAAATATTAGTTTTGCTTCATCTAAAAGCTTTTGTGCTTCATCAAGCTCTTTTATACCTTTTTTGTAAACATCTAGTGAATCACTTAATGTTATATCAGGGCTTGAAAGTTTTTCTAATAACTCTTTTGCTTTTTCTATCTTTTTTTCAAAAGCAACTTCTTCTTTTGCTTCAATTTCACTCATTAGTTATTCTCCAATAAATTTATTATATGCTCATCAAATTTTTCTACTTCTACTAAAAATGAATCATGTCCAGATTCACTTTCAACCATTTTATAAGTGATTTGATCGCCTTTTCCTATTTTAATCATAATATCTCTAATCTCTTCCATCTCATCAGGAAAAAACAGCATATCATCAGAAAAAGAGATTAAGTGTAGTTTACAATTAACTTTTTTAAAGGAATTTTCTAAGGTATCTTCATTTCTTCCTGCATCAAAAATATTCATAGTTTTACAAATATATAAATATGATAAAGGGTCAAATATTTTAGGGAAAGAGTATGCGTTATATTCTAAATATCTTTCAACTTCAAATCTACCAAATAGCTCATACAAACCATCTGTTCTAGCATAATCTCTACCAAATTTTTTATTAAATAGTTCAGGACTTAAATAAGCTATTAATCCTGCCATTCTTCCTATTGCAAGACCTGGTAAACCTTGAGCTTCTAAATCATCTTTACTATAAAAACCATCTTTAAAAGCTGGGTCATGTCTTATTGATTCAATTGCGATTTTATTTATTGCAATTGCCCAAGGTCTTGTATATGCAGTTGTTGCAAGGGCAAATACATGTTCAGCGAAGTTTGGAAACTCTATAGAATAACAAAGTGCTTGCATTCCTCCCATACTTCCACCAACAACTGCTTTTGCTTTTTCGATACCAAGGCTTTTATAAAGTTTCATTTGTGCTTTTACAATATCTGAAATAGTAAGAATTGGAAATTTTAATCTATACTCTTTTTTTGTTGTAGGGTCAATACTTAAAGCATTTGTTGAACCAAAAGTACTACCTAGGTTGTTTGAACAAATTACAAAATATTTTCTAGTGTCAATTGCTTTTCCATCGCCAATTAGCTTATCCCACCATCCAGGTTTTGCTTCATCTGCATATCTTCCTGCTGCGTGATGACTTCCTGCTAAAGCATGGCAAACTACAATAACATTTGATTTATCTTCATTTAACTCACCATAAGTTTCATAAATTAGCTCATAAGATTCTAAAATCCTACCACTTTCTAAATATAAAGGTTCATTAAATTTTGCAACTTTTGTTTCTATTTTCAAACTTAATCCATTTAGTGTAATCTTGCCTTTTATAGTAGCAAAAAATATCTAAGAAGATGATTTATTGGTGCTTTATTAAGCTAAATCTAAATCTTGAAAACTACTTTTCATTAGATTTTGCCAATTTTTATTGGGAGACCATTCTTCAAATATAGATAAATCAATATTATCAAAATGTGTATTTAAAATATGCTTATGGTATAAATAGATAAAAGCAGTAACTCTATAGTTTTTTGCACAATGTACAAAAACTTTTTTCCCATAAAAGGCTTGAAGCAGAAGTAAAAACTGTTTAGCATCACTTAATTTAGGTTTTTCAAAATCTACTGGAATATGAATATAAGTCATTCCTAACTCTGTCACAACCTTATCTTCATTTTCTAAAGCATTTGTAGCACTACTTAGAGCAAGGTTTATAACTATCTCAAAGTTTTCATCTTTGATTAGTTGAAACTGCTCTTTTGTTGGTTGTCCTGCTGTTGAAATATTTTCATTTATTTTTATGTAGTTTAAAATATTATTCATACTCTTTTACAACCTTATCAACTCTTTTTAGATACTCATTTTTTAACTCTTCACTAAGAAAAGAGGCTTTAAAAGAGTTTTTTACTAAAGTAATTATATCTTTTTTTTCTAAAGGTAAATTCTCTATTAGATTAAAAAAATTTTGATTTAGATAACCTTTGAAATAAGCTGGGTCGTCAGAGTTTACAGTTATATTTAACCCATAATCTAAAAGTTTTTTAATATTATGCTCTTTATAACTATCAAATACTTTTAACTCTATATTTGAGTTTGGGCAAACAGTTAAAGGGATTTGTTTCTCCTTTAATCTTTGCATTAAAGTTTCTGAATGTATAGCTTGTACTCCATGGTCTATTCTTTCAATGTGTAGAAGATTTAAAGCCTCATTTATATAAGAGACATCGGCTTCTTCTCCTGCATGAGCTACAAGTTTATATCCATACTCTTTTGCTTTATTAAATACTTTTTCAAACTTTTTAGGTGGATTTCCAAGTTCAGAAGAATCTAGTCCAACACCTATAATATCTTCTTTAAAGTCAAGGGATTGTTCTAAAGTCTCAAAAGCCTCTTTCTCAGATAGATGTCTTAAAAAACACATAATTATTTCAGAGCTTATTCCAAACTCTTTTTTTGCATCTACTAAGGCTTCTTTGATTCCACTTATTACTGTTTTAAATGCGATTCCTCTTTGAGTATGAGTTTGTGGGTCAAAAAATATCTCTGCATGAATTATATTATTTTCTTTACACTTTAAAATATAATCCCAAGTTAAAGCATAGAAATCCTCTTTTGTAATCAATACTTTTGCACCAGCATAATAGATATCTAAAAAGCTTTGTAAATTTGTAAAATTATAGGCTTCTTTTACTTCTTCTACTGTTTTATATGGTATTTCAATACTATTTTTCTTTGCAAGTTTAAACATAAGTTCTGGCTCTAAAGAGCCTTCAATATGTAAATGTAACTCTGCTTTTGGAAGTTGTTTTATAAACTCTTTCATAATTCAAACCTAAATATTTATATTTCAATAAAATTATAGCTAACTCTTTACCTCAACAAGATATAATATTACTATTAATAAAGATTATAAAGGTAAATAATGGATTATATTAAACAATTAGAAGAGCTAGTAAAAAACGATATTTCAGTAGAAATAAATGAAACTATTAAAGAGATAGAAGCTGAGCTTGCAAAGAAAAAAGATAAAGACTTAAAAGAAGAACTACAATATATGAAACAAGTAAAACAATATTTTGATGAAGTACTTGTAGATATTGAAAACAACACAATTTCTCAAGAGGAAGCCTTAGATATCCTTGAAGGTTTAGAGGATATGAGAATAGAAAATCAAGAAGTTTAATCTTTACTAAAAAAGTAAAGATTTAATCTTCCTTAATTTTTTTATTAATAAATTGCGTTAATATAGTATTTAAATATTTATAGATAATATTTGATTAATTTAAACTATATTAATTAACTAAGGATTTAAATGTCTTTTGAAGTGTATGAACTTGTAAATATTCTAGGCTTTATTTTAGGTCTAGCATTGGGAGCTGTAGGACAAAAAAACCAATTTTGTTTTAGTGGTTCAATTAAAGACTATATATTAACTAAGTCTACTAAAAGAGGTGCTTCTGTTATCATGGCAATGATAATTGCTGTTATCTCTACTGCTTTAGTAGCAAACAATTTTCAAATCGATTTAACTCAATCAAACTACTATAGAGAAAATATCAACTATTTTAGTATAGTTTTAGGTGGATTAATTTTTGGGGTAGGAATGATGCTTGCTGATGGATGTAGTAATAGACATCTTATTAAGTTTGCGCAAGGAGATATCCACTCTTTAATAGTTATTGTATTTACAGGAATTTTTGCATTTGCTACAGCAAAAGGTTTTATAAATGGATTTTTTGCTCCTATAACAACAAATGAAACACTTCTTGAGTGGTCAAGCTTTATTGGTAATATAACTATGAATATCTATTTTGTAGTTGGAGTATTAGTTATTTTATTAGCTATTTTAGTAAGAAAACTTAATAGAGTTATCAGCCTATGGGATGGTGTATTAGTTGGTCTTTTTGTAGCTGCTGCTTGGTATATAACAGGAGTTATTGGAGCAGATACTATTGAAAGAGTTGTTGATTTAGAGGCTTTATCTTTTGTATATCCAACAGGAAGAGCTATTGAGTTATTTATGTATTATGATGCATTTAATTTAGTATTCCCTATTTGTTTAGTTTTAGGTGTTATTATTGGAGCATTTTTAATGTCTAAAATCAATAGAAGATATAGTTTCGGATGTACTGCTTCAAAAGGGCAAAAGAAAGTAAGATACAATATGATTGGTGGAGCTTTAATGGGTACAGGTGGAGTTTTATCAATAGGTTGTACTGTGGGGCAAGGTCTATCTGGACTTTCAACTTTAGCTTTTGCTTCATTTTTAGCTATTGTATCAATATTTATATCAGCTACAATTACAGCTATACTTTTAAATAAAAAAGATGAACTACCAATGTGTTTTATCTTTGAGTGGAAAGATAATAGAGCTGACTATCAAATCTAAACTTTAAGTCATACTTCTAAAGTATGGCTTCACTCTTCAAAATTTATCTTTGAATTTCTTCCTAAAATAAAAAGAGTAATCTTTCTAATAATTTTTAAAATTGGATATAAAAAGTTTTGAAAAAGTTTCGTTTTATAAAAGAAATTACTCTGTTCACTTAGATTATCTAACATAGCAATTGCTTTAGCTCCTTGATAGATATTATCTTCTATTTGAACTATTATTCCATTATTAATATCATAACCATAAGAGTAAAAGTATCTAAGCTTTTGTAAATCTTCTCTAGCATTTTTTATAATTACATCATGCTCTTTTCTTAAATTTAAGATTTGAGTATATTTATTACAGAAAGGACACTCTTTATCATAATATATTTCTATTTTCATAGATTTCCTCCAAATACTTATTATAACAAATATGTTAAAATATATAATGAATTGGTTAGCACATATTTTTTTATCAGAATATAATATTGAGTTTCAAGTTGCAAACTATCTTGCTGATCCTCTTAAAGGAAAGGTTTGGGATAATGCCAGTATTCATATAAAAAATGGTATGGCAATACATAAACGTATAGACTCTTTTACAGATTCCCATGAACTTTTTAAAAAAAGCAAAAATAGATTAGGAGATAAAGGTTTATTAAAATCTGTAGTAATAGACTTGACTTATGATTATTTACTCACTAAAAATTGGAATAGATACTCTTCTATAGAGTTAGAAAGCTTTTTAAAGCAGTTTTATAATAACTCTTATGAACTACTTCCAAAACTTCCTTCCCATGCTTCCACACCTCTTAAAAGAATGATTGATTTTGAACTATTAAATAAATATCAAACCTTAGAGCAACTAAATGAAGGCTTATTAAGAATCGATAAAAGACTCTCTGCTAAACTTGCTTCAAGGGATAAAACCTCTTTATATTTTGAAAGGGTTTGTGAAAATATAGAAGAGATAGAGAAAGATTTTCTAGAGTTCTTTCCCCTACTTTGTTCTATAGTAAAAAACGAGACTGATAGTAATCAATTAATTCATTGGAAAAACTAATTTTTAATCTAATAATGTTATATTTGTAATATAAATATATTTAAAGGAAATTATCATGGAAGCAATTGGATTATTTTATGGTAGTGATACTGGAACAACTGAAGATATTGTTGAAAAAATAAAAAATACTTTCTCAAAAGAGATTGAAGTTCATAATATTGCAAACTCTTCAAAAGAAGACCTTGAAAAATATGAAAAGTTAATTCTAGCTTCACCTACTTGGGGAAGTGGAGACTTACAAGCTGATTGGGAAGACTTTGAAAACAACTTAAGTAAAATAGACTTTTCAAATAAAACTATTGCTTTAGTTGGATTAGGAGACCAAGAGAGTTATTCAGATACTTTTTGTAACTCTTTATCACATCTTTATGAATATGTAAAAAAAGGAAAGGTTGTAGGTAAAACTTCAGCAGAGGGTTATTATTTTGAAGATAGTGACTCTGTTATAGATGGGGAGTTTGTAGGTTTAGCTATTGACGATGTTAATCAAGATGAATTAACTAATGAGAGAATTGAAGCTTGGGTAAAACAAATTGAAGGTTCATTTTAATTGAACCTTCTTTGTTAGTTCCACTTTTCATTTGGAGCTTTATAGTTTTTAATTGAATCAATTAAATTTCTTAAATCAGAAGTATTAATAAGCATATCTAAATACTCTTCTTTTAAAAAGCCTGTTTTTGTCATCTTTTCTATCATATTAAATAAATCATCATAGAAGCCACCTATATTATAAAAAGCACAAGGCTTATTGTGATAACCAAGTTGTGCCCATGTCCATGCTTCAAAAATCTCTTCTAAAGTCCCTGCACCACCAGGAAGGGTGATAAAAGCATCTGCCATTTCTGCCATCTTTGCTTTTCTCTCATGCATATCTTTTACAATTGTTAATTCTGTAATTCCAGTATGAGCTAACTCTTTTTCCTTTAATTTCTCAGGAATAACACCATATACATTTCCACCATTTAACATTATAGTATCTGCTATAATTCCCATAAGTCCAACTTTTCCACCACCATAAACAACATCAATGTTATTTTGTGCTAGAAATTCACCTAAAGCTTTAGTCTCTTCTACATACATAGAACATTCACCACTACTTGAGCCACAATATACTGCAACTTTCATATTATTTTGTCCTTCAAAAGATATAAACAATGATTATATATAAAGTAGTTTAAAAAGTAATAAACGTTTTATACTCACTTTTTATTTTACTTTAAAATTAGTCTATTAGGGTATAGTTAGCTTTTAGAAAACTCTTATAAGGATTATTATGGCTATAACTAAAAACCAAGTAGTATCTATGTCGTATGAAGTAAGATTAAATGATGAAGTAATTGATAGCAATATAGATAAAGAACCTATTAGATTTATTTATGGAACTGGAGAAATTATCAAAGGTCTTGAAAAAGGTATCGTTGATATGGATGCAGGAGAAACAAAAGATATAAAAGTAGCAGCAGTTGATGCTTATGGGGAACATGACCCAAAACTAACAGAAACACTACCTATTTCTGAATTTGAAGGTATTGACTTAGAGATAGGTTTAGTACTTGAAGCTGATGACGAGAATGGAGATATTCTTAAAGCAACTGTTACAGAAGTAACAAAAGATGAAGTTACAGTTGATTATAACCACCCTTTAGCAGGATGTGATTTAGACTTTAGAGTAACAATTCACTCAGTAATGTAAAACCTCCTTTTGGAGGTTTCCTCTTCTTTAGACTAATTTTTTCTTTTAAAGTTTATCTTTTTTATTTTGGTTAATATTATTTATTATTTTATGAAAAGGATTAACAATGAAACTCTTTAAAGCCTTATTTCTCTTTCTTTTTTCAACTAGTTTATTAATAGCTGGTAATCACGAAGTAAAAGAAGAAGTAAAAATCACTACAACAAAACTTGCAACTGGAGTTTATATGCTTCAAGGTAAAGGTGGAAATATTGGTTTAAGTATTGGAGAAGATGGCATACTTATGATTGATAGTCAATTTGCTCCTTTAAGTGAAAAAATAAAAGCCTCTATTAAAGAACTCTCTACAAAACCAATTAAATATTTAGTAAATACTCATTGGCACTTTGACCATACAAATGGGAATGAAAATATTGCAAAAGATGGAGTAATAATCGTATCTCATGAAAATGTAAAAAAAAGACTTAGTGAAGATAGTTTTATAAAAGCTTTTAATAAAACAGTTCCAGCTTTACCAAAGATTGCCCTTCCTACAATAACTTTTACAGATAAGATTGATTTTGATTTAAATAATGAAAATATTGAAGTTATTTATCAAAAAAATGCACATACAGATGGAGATAGTGTGATCTTTTTCAAAAATGCAAATGTAGTTCATGCAGGAGATATCTATTTTAATGGGTTTTATCCTTTTATAGATGAATCAAGCAAAGGAGATGTTGAAGGGGTAATCAAAGCTGTTGAATATATCTTAAGTAGAGTTGATGATAATACTAAAATTATTCCAGGGCATGGTAAGCTCTCAAATAAAAAAGAACTTACATACTATAAAGAGACTCTAATTGAGTTAAATAAAAGAATGAAAAAACTAATTACTGAGGGTAAAACTTTAGAAGAGATTGTAGCTTTAAAACCTTTTGCTGATTATGATAAAAAATTAGGTGGAGGATTTTTACCACCAGAGAAGTTTTTAAAAATCTTCTATGGTGTTGTAAAAGCAAAGCAATAAAAATATTCCCAAAAGTTTTGGGAATATTAAAACTCTTTTCTAAAAGAGTCTAACTCCTCTATTTTGGGTAAACTTTCAAGAATAATTTTAGATTCACACCAAGGATAAGCTAAAGAAGAGATCCAAGTTAAAAGCTCATCTGCAAACTTCTCTTCTAAGATAATCATATTTTCAATAGTGATATTTAAATACTCTGCTAAATTGTTATTATGAAAAGACCAATAATAAGAGCCATAACCAAATCTTACTTTACCACTTTGTTTTTCTGTCATTACAACAAGCCAAATAGATTTTAAAGAGTTCTCTTCTAAAACTAAAGTATCTTCCAAACATAAAGTATAAACATTGTCGTAAGTATTGTTAAAACTACTGATTAAAACCTCAGTAATCTCTTTAAGACCTTTTGTGGTTGCAGGAAAAGAGATATTTTGAGATTTTAGCTTTACATCAAGTTTTGAAACTTCTGTAAAAACTGATTTCATAAGGTGAGGTTTATTATTATCTTTTGCATAAATATATTTTGAAACTATATCTTTATAAGCATTATTCATTAAAAGTTTTCCTTTTTTTGTAATCATATAAATTATCAAAATAAAATGAGTTTTTAGTGAGCTTTTTACAAAAACTAATAAAAAACTGCTAACCAAATAGTAGTTCTATCTTTAGAGGTATATTTTACTCTATGTTTTTGTTTTGAATCTATATTTATATAAGTTCCCTCTGTCAAAAGAACTTCCTTATCTTCAAACTCTAAAATGGCCTCTCCTTTTAGTAAAACAACAAATTCATTCTCTTCTTGTTCATACCAAAAATCTATAGCTGAAGCTTGTCCATTTGAAACTATTTTTTCTATTCTTACTTTATCATTTTTTATTAAATCAAAAAATTGTTCTTTCTTTTTATCTACGATAAGATTTTCAAAAAGATTACCCAACATTTAAGACCTTTTTCAATATTTTTATTTTATATCTAAATAATATTATTTTTTATATAATATAACATATTATTATAAAGGTCTTAAATGGAAGGTAAAATTTTAGGTGTTGATAAAAATGGTAGTCTATATACTATAAAAGCACAAAATGGTGAAAGATATACATTTGTTAAAAATGAATGGCGAAGTGAAGGTACTCCATATGTAGGACAAACAGTTGATTTTAATATCTCAGAAGAGAATAAGGCTATTGAAGTATTTAATATTACAAAACCTGTATTTGAAGAGAAAAAAGATAATACACCAAGAGCTATTATCGCACTTTTATTAACACTATTTTTTGGTTTTATAGGAACTGCTGTTACAAGATTTGCAATTATGGAAGAGGATAAAGAAAAAGAGTATGGAAAACTAACACCTACTTTAATACACCTAGTATGTGATGTTCTGTTTTTCATTCCGGTTATTGGATGGATTATTGCAATTATTGCAAATATTTATTTTGCAATTCAAAACTATAAAGCTTGTAAATAATAAAATTAAAAGAGATTTATCTAATCTCTTTTAATCCCATCTTTAACTCTTTTGTTGAGCTATCTTTGCATTTGTCTCTTGAATACTATCATACTTATCTTTCATAAGTACAAACATATATGCAATAGCTACAACTACCATGCTTATTATTAAGATATTTCTCATTGTTTTTCCCTAAATTTTAATAGCAATTATTATAAAGGAAGTTTCTTAAATTTAGTTTTTTTATGATAAAAACTAAACAACAATATAGTAAGGGAAAATATGTATACTGATGAGATAGTAATCGTAGATAAAAAAATAGAAGAATTAATCAAAGATAAAACACAATACAACTTTAATAGTTTAAAAGAAAAAGTTGAAGAGATATTAGCCAATATCGAGATGTTTATGCTTGAAGGAGAACTTGATTCAAAAGCAGTTGATTTATATCTTAAAAGAGTGATTACTAAAAGAAATGAGATACAAAAAGAGAAAGAGAAATCAAAACTTGATGAAAGTCCTCAAACTAAATATGCGTTAATAGAAGCCATTTGTCAAAAATGTGAATTTCAAACACAAGAAGAGCTTATCAAAAAAATAGAAGAGTTAGAGAAAAAAACTAACTTTGAATTAAGTAAGATAAATAGTTCTATTTAGAATAATATTTCGAAATATTTAAGTTCAACTATAACTTTATTGTTAATTAATAATCAAATTACTTTTACTACATCATTACGCTTTACTTTTGCAAGATATAAAGCTTTATCTACCCGTTCTAAACATGTTTTTGTAGTATCAAAATCATTAACTTCAGTTACACCAATACTTATTGTAATAGAAGGAAGCTCTTTATCAACATGAGACTCAACTAATGCTCTTATCTCTTGAGCTTTAGTATATGCTATATCAATTTCTGTTCTTGGTAAAAGTATAATAAATTCTTCTCCACCCCATCTTGCAAAAATATCATTAATACGTAAATCTTTATTAATAAGCTTAGTTAATACAATGAGTGTTAAATCTCCAATATAATGTCCATAATTATCATTGACCTTTTTAAAGTAATCTATATCTAATAAAAGAATAGAAAAAGGATCGTTATATCTTTTTTTATTTTCAATCTCTTTTAAGAACAACTCATCAAATATTTGTCTATTATATATTTTTGTTAAATGATCATGATATGCAAAATACTTATATTCATTTTTTTCAGAAATAAATTGAGTAATATCATTAAATACAATAATATATTCAGATTCATTTTCTATTTTTTTAATTGTTAGTTCAAAATCAATCATTTGATTATCTGAGTTTATAATAGATACAATACGATTGACTTCTGGATGTATAAATAGATAGTCAGTCCAATATTGACTTTTAGGTACATTAGAAAGTGTAAAAGAATTATTATTTTCTACAAAAAGTTTTGCTAAACAATCATGAACATTATTAAACTCTTCGATAAACTGAACATCAAAAAATTCTAAAAAAGCACTATTTACACTTTGTAGTTTATCACAACTAATGACAATTATAGGATTAGGAATAGCATTAATAACAGCAAATAGTTTATTTTCAATAATATGTTTCATATTAAAGTATATCTTATTTTACTTACATTTTCAAATCAAGTAGATGTATAAGAAAATAGTCCAGTAATGTAATATATATAAAATGCTTACTTTTATTTAATCATATCAATCACTAGTATAAAACTTAATTTAGTAATTAGTAAGATATTTATATAAATAAGAGGTAGAACAAAAATAGTTATTAGTATCATTGAAGTTTAAAATTTTAGAGACAGTTTTGCTTAAAAGATATTATTAATCCCTGGGTTAATAGTATTAATAATAAATTTAAATGTTTAATAAATTAAAGTGAGTTTGTAGCTAGAAATTTTTTTGCTTGCTTCACAGTAAGTCCAGATTTTGAACATGCATCTTTAAAACTTTCTTTAGCTTTTAGAAGTCTTTGAAATACTTCATGTTTATATTTTTTTGTAAGAATATACATTCTTTTCCTTTGATTTTATTATTATGTTGAACAATATATTCGTTCACAGTTGTAGTTATTTAATAAGTAGATTTTTTATTATAAAAAGTATACTAAAGTTAAATATAGTAGATAAAGTTCATAAGACTATATTTAATAGTCTTATACTAAACTTTATAATTATTTTAGAATAAGTATTTGAATATGATTATATGATTTCTACACTTTGTGCAAAATCACCTTTTTCGTTATTTCCAATTAAGAAACTTACTTTTTGATCTTCATCCAATGAAACTTTTCCATATCCAGTATTGTTAATTTCTCTATAATGTACAAAAATATCTTTTGTTCCATCTTCTAATTGGATAAATCCAAAACCTTTTTCACTATTGAACCATTTTACAGTTCCATTATATCTATTTGACATAAAATTCCTTTTATATATATTACTTCATATATGAAGTATTTAGTAAAGCTAAACCAGATTGTAATTTTTTTGAGAGATAAGTGTTAACATTGAAGTCAATAAAAAGCAAACATTGAATAAATACTAATTTTCTTTAAGTGCATACATCATATCTAAAAATAATAAAAATAGCAAATTTTTTGTCTAAAGTTTATAATGCTACTAAATATCATAAGATAAAATACTTATTTTTAATTAAATTTTAATTATGGAATTATATTCACTTTTTTCAGATATACTGTAATATAAAACATATAAAGGAGATGAAATAGATAAAGGTAAAAACATTTAATAATAGTAGAAATAATACCTTCAAAATAATAAAAAAAGAGCTGAAAAAAATTAAAAAAACTAAAATTAAAATAGTAGAACCATAATTTAATTCATATTAAGCTATTTAATAATCATTATATAACTTAATCTATAATAACAAATATTTCAATTATTTGTTCAAACACTCATACTAGTAATACACTTTTATTTACAGGGTATTCCTAATAGCAATAATACTCACGTATAGCGTGCTTAATAAATAGCTAAATTCCATTAAAACTGTAAATATATATTAACTAATATCATTACAAGATAATAATGTAATTACATTAGAGATTGATACATTATAATCTTTGTAGTTTTACATATAAATATTGAGAATAATCATTTGTTTATATGAAAAAAAGGAAAACCTATGAAAATAGAAATAATAACAACACCAAACAGACACTTAAAAGAGAGTGGATTTGGTACAGAATTTGCCTGTAAAAGTATTTTAAAATCTTTAAGATTATTAAAATATAACGTAAGATTAAGTATCTGCGAAGATAAGTCTGATTTAGAAAAAATACTAATAAGAAAACCTGACTTAGTAATATTAGCTGTAAAATATATACCATTAATTAATGAACCAAATATATGGTTAAGTGACTATTTTAAAAAACATAATATTAATTATACTGGCTCAAATAAAGAAACATTAAAATTTGATTCAAATAAAATTCTTGCAAAATCATATTTAAAAAGAAAAGGCATACCAACAGCAAATTTTTTTACTGCAATTCCAAAAGAATATAAAGAAAATGAACTTCCATTAAAGTTTCCTCTTTTTTTAAAACCAATGGATGCAGCTAATGGAAATGGAATTGATAATGAATCTTTTGTAAATACATTTAAAGAGTATGAAAGTAAACTATTATCTCTTTATACACAGTTTAAAGAACCCGTTTTAGTTGAAGAATATCTAGAGGGAAGAGAATTTACTGTTTCAATAATAAAAACTAAAAACAATAACCTAGGTATCTATGCCATTGAGATCATTGCACCATTATCAAAAAATGGTTTAAGAATTCTTGGTAAAAAAGTAAAAAAAGAAAATAGTGAAATATTAAAACCTATTGCTGAGTATGATTTAAAACAAAGAGTTGAAAAACTTGCCTATGATTCTTTTACAAATTTAGGAGTAAGAGATTTTGGAAGAATTGATATAAAAACAGATAAAGAAGGAAAATGTTTTTTCCTTGAAGCTAACTTAGTCCCTGGAATGACTGAAGGTTCAAGCTATTTTCCCAAAGCTTGTGAATTAGCAAAAGATATAAGTTACACAAATGTAGTTGAATTGATGATTGAAAATGCAATAAATAGGATTAATACTCCTTTTTTAGCTTTAGAGAAAGACTTTATAAATACAGTACCTGTAAATAATATTTATCTAAACAAAATATTATAAAATGAAATAAATAAAAGAAGTTGAAAACTCAACTTCTTTTATATGAAAGATTATCCTTCGATAGATGCGAACATATCAGCAGTTACTTCTGATACATCTTTTGTACCATCAAGTTCTACCATAACACCCATGTCAGTATAGAATTTGATTAGTGGTGCAGTTTGCTCATGGTATGCACCAAGTCTACTTTTTACAGTTTCAGCATTGTCATCTTTTCTGATAACTAGTTCTCCACCACAGTAGTCACATTTACCCTCTTCTTTTGATGGGTTAAATTCAACGTGAAATGAAGCTCCACAGTCTGGACAAACTCTTCTTCCTGTAATTCTTCCTACGATTAATTCATCTGGAACATTTAAAGAAATAACTTTATCTAAAGAGATTTCCATTTTTTCCATTAATTCATTTAAAGCTTCTGCTTGAGCTAGAGTTCTTGGGAAACCATCAAGGATAAAACCTTTTTTACAATCTTCTTGGGCAAGTCTATCTTTGATAATACCAATGATTGTTGAATCAGGAACTAATTTTCCCTCATCCATAAACTTCTTAGCTTCCATACCCATTTCAGTTTTATCAGCGATTGCTGCTCTTAAAATATCACCTGTAGAGATTTGTGGGATATCATACTTTTCAATTAAAAATTTAGCTTGTGTACCTTTTCCTGCACCAGGTGCACCAAATACCATTAAATTCATAGTCAATTTCCTTAGTGTGTTTCTATTGTTGTGATTGTATAAAAAAAGTCGTTAAGAACAGATAATATGGAAAGATATCTATTATTTAAAGTCTACTATTTCTTTGGTGGAGGTGGTAATAAACTATTAAAATCATAAGGAATAATATCTCGCTCTATCTTTTCTGTAAAATCATATAATTTTATAAAAATACCAAATAGAATAAACCAAGCAAATATTTTATTTATAATTGCGATTGAGAAATATAAACCAATGATAACTCCTAAAACTCCTGCTAAAATCAGATAGGTGTCAATCTTTTTTGCTTTTGTTAGTTTGTAGTAATATTTAGTTTTATCAATAAAATTTTTTAACATGATATTTCCATTTTTGTTTAATAGTAAATACTACTATTAAAGAAATTAGATTAATCTAAAATTTTTTAAATAGTTATGCTTCTATTTATCTTCATACTTAAAAATATAATCTGTATTATAAGTATTTACATAAAGTTGCTTATCTTTTTCAACTAAATAACTAGGACCAGATTTAATTTGTATTTTTTGAACAACTCTTCCATCACTTTTATTTAATATATATAAGTAATCTTTTTCTTTAGTAAATCCATAACCTGTAATAATTGCATCATTTTTTACAATAAAATTACTAGAGTTACTTACTAATGGTTTTGAACGCCAAAGAATAGTATTTGAACTAGTATCTATAGCAGTTATATAAGCATTATTTCCAAAAGAAGAGCTCGCATAAGTTTGATGACTATGAGATACATAAAGAGTATTTTCTTCAACATATGCCCAAACTGTAGCCATAGAAACAAAAGGTTTATCTTCTTGTTTAAAAGAGCTTGGCCATTCGTATAGATCAAAATCAAATGAAAATAGTTTTTTTCCAGTACTAGGGTCAATTGCTAATAAATACCTACCCTGTGAAAAATCCTTTCCATAAATTGCAATTATAGGATTTCCACGAATAGCTTTAACTATTATTGAATTCTTAAATTTTTGAGGAATAAAAGAGGGCAAATTATTACCTACATCTCTAAAAGGTTTTGGAACAATATATGTAAGTGAAGCTAAGTTATTTTTTGTAAACCAATCTTCATCACTATTGAATTGGCTTGGCTTTTCAGAAACCTTAGTTAAACGAAGCATACTATTTTCTTCTTTTTCAATTGTAGGTATTACATAATATTGTGAAGGAGGAGAAGAAGCTTCTAAAAGAGGAAATTCTTCTATAATTTTTGATATTTTTTCACTTTTTTTTAAAGTTTTCATCTCTACTTCATCAACTATATCATTATATATACTTTTAAAAAGAAAATAGATAAAAACTGTAGCAATAAGAGTTGCCAAGATAAAAAGTAATTTATGTTTTCTAAAATATACTATAAAAATAGCACCAGCCATAAAAATAAAAATTGATGCTAAAATAATTAATTTAACTGTTGTCATCTCTTGTGCCTATATAAGATTATTGTATTAGATAGTTTATCTGCACACTTATAGCTAAATACGATTAATAATAGTATTAATCAAAGTTGTATTCTTAATTAATACTAATAATTCTTCATTCATTTTAGTTTTTCTAAATTAAGAGTATGTATTAGCAAGTAAAATAGATTGTTGCACTACAAAACTAGATAAAAAAATACTTTAATTTTAAAAAGTAAGGTAAATAATTTTTTTACCTTACTAAATTTTAATCATTAACTTTTAAAATATCAAGAAGCATTACATTCCATATTGCTTCTTTTGAATCTTGAGATTTCCAAAGTTTATATTCATTTTGTAAAAATTTTTTTGTTTTTTCAGTGTTAATATCTGCAATAGCTTTCATTGATAAAGCTCTATCTTGCCATATTTTTGAATTCCTATATTTAGATACTAAATAGTCAAATTCAGATTCTCCACCTAAAAAACCAAGCATTGACAAAGATGCTAACCTTAAATATTCATCTGCATTGTTTGTATATTGTTTTAGAAGTTCAAGTGCTTTTGGATTATTAGAAAAACCTAATTCATATATATTTAAATAATTAAGTTTATCATCATTGTTTACTCCCTTATCAATTTTTAACATTATCTCTGAAACTTTTTCATCACTAATTTTATAGTTAAAATATGCTTTATTAATTTTTGCAACAATCTCTTTTATCATTAAAGAAATAGGTTCGTTAAAACAAGGATCAAAAATTTCATCTACAACCCATACAGGGACTTTTCCTCTTTTAACAATAGAAACAAAAGTTTCTTTTTTATCTCCAATCTGTACAGTTACTCTAAGAGAAGAAAATGTGACAACAGGAGAAAAACCACTACTTCTATAAACAAATATTTCAAAGTTTTCTAAATTTAATGAATCTAGTGAGGTATCAATAATTGATATAGGTAAAGCTCTTGCTTTAAACTCTTCTTGTAATGCATTTTTAATAAAAGAACTAGCTTCTAGTTTCTCTTTTTTATATTCTAAATGAATATTTTCTTTAAATTCACCAGTTATAATAGTTGCTTCTTTATCTAATGCATTAATAAATGAAATTTCTTTAATAGCTTTACTCTCTACATCTAAACTTGGTTCATATTTATTTTCAGATTTTTCAGTTGATTTGATTGGTACTTTTAATGAACAAGCCTGAAAAAACAGTACAACTGCAAATATAGTAAATATTTGAGTAATTGATTTTATTCCTTTTTTCATATAACTCCTAAATAGTTTTATTAATAACAAAAAAACAAATATATCATTTAAATAGTTATAATTTACTTTAAAAAAATAAAAATTATATATTTATATTATTCAAATATAAAAAAGTTATTAAAATATTCTTATCAGTTTTATTCAATAGTTTTTATATCAACAAATACTAAAAATCATTTTTTTCTATTCTATGATAAATAGTCTTTTTCAACCAATTCTCAGAAGAGTAACTTGTAGTATTGATTGAACCTTTATTAAACCAAAAATATTCTCTATTAAACATTATTTGAGGTCTATAACTAGTTTGATATTTTGCTAAAGGATATGGATTTGTAAAGTTTCCTTTACTTGTAGCTTCTAAAATATATTCATTACCATCTTTAAATAAAACAACCCAAGCATGACCTTCTTTTTTATAAAAACCAGCAACAACTCTTGCATCCTCTCCCATTTCAATTAACCAATCAGCTAAAGCTATTGCATGGTCTTCACAATCTCCTCTTGTATATTTAAATGCCTGAGAACTAGTTTGCCAAATTTCTTTATATCCAGTATATTGTAGACTATCTAATTCATAAGTTTTTTTCTGTGCTAAAGTTTGTAAAGGTACCCATAATTTATTTGTTTCAAAAGGAGCATATCCTTCTAAATAAAAATTTGAGAGATGAAATTTTTTATCAATACCTAATGCTAAAATATTTTTGACATCATTTGATTTTTTGAAAGATAAATAATGTAGATTATCTTTATAATATTTATCAAAATGCTCTGTTATTTTCGACTCTGGAATATTCTTATTCTCTTTTATTAAGTGCAAATAATTACTATTTTCTAACTGTTTTTTTGATTCTTTTCTTTTTTCAACAATATTTGCAATATCATTTTTATAGTCTCTATCTGAATTAGAAAGACTAATTAAATATTCTCCTAAAATATACAACAAAAATAAACCCAAATATATCAATGTTGTAAATTTTTTTGAAAATATCACCCTTTAAATCCAAATGTTACAATAAGTGCAACAAAAATTAAAATTGAAGAAGCAAAAATTGATACTGCTATATTTCCTTTTTTTATTTCTTCTTGTAAATCTATTGATTTTAACAATTTATCATCAACAAATAAAAGTGCCTTTACTCCTATAAAAAGAGCTATTAAAGTAAAAATTATATTTATTGTTAAATTAACAATAGTTGCACCTAAAAAATCAAATTCCATTATTTTCCTTTATTTCTGAAAAGTTTATTATAAGTAAACTTAGTAATATTTAAAATTATATTAATCTATTCTATTGTTTTTATATCAACAAGCTCAATAAAACAATCTTTTTTAAGTAGTTTTTTTGTAGTAGCATCATCTTCTGCAAGTGCAAGAATATCAGCAAAATCATTTTTTGAAACAGTAAAATTATGATGTTCTTTTATAGTTTCAAGTTTAAATTTATCAGTAAGTGGTAAATCTGCTTTAATATCAATATTTCTATGTCCTTTTGCAAATTCACTTTTAATCAGTTTAACTACTTTTTCATTTGTGAAAAGCTCTTCTAAACTAAGAGTTAGGTTTAAATCATTTTTATTTACTATTTTATATGTAACTTCTATATTACCATTCACTATTTTTTCCTTCATAAGGTAAAACCTCTATTTTATTTTATGAAGTATATAGGAAAAAGAAGTATGAACTTAAAAATATTGCAGATTGTAATTTTGTAGAGTAAAAAAAGCTATTATCTAGCTTTTTTTCTAGAAGCCTTTGCCATTTTAGCTTTTTTCTTTGCTTTTGCTTTATTTTGACTAGCTGCTTTTCTTGCATTTACAACTTGTTCTTTTACTGATGTATCTTTTGAAAATGCTTTTGGTGTAGAATTACTTCCTAATTTGATAAGGTCAACTTTTGAGTTTTTTACACTGTTATTGTTTAAACTTTTTGACATTTGTAGCCTTAATTTTTTTGAAATAATAGTTATTTAAATATTAATACAAGCTTATATAAAAGAGATTAATTATTCTTATGAATATTTATTCATTTTCACTTGTTTTTTTATTTTCATTGTGATAATATTCGCAAAAATTAAGCCAAGACCATAAGGAATAAAAAGTGGCAGAAACTTCTAAAAAAAATCTTCTTGAGAAAGTTTTCACTCAATTAAATCAGTTTGATAAAATTTTAGAAAATAAAATCGATATCATATTTTTGCGTATTATAAATTTACTAAAACATCTATTTATCTTAAGCATGATACTTTATCTCGCAATTTGTATAGTAAGCCTATCTCATAAAATGATTTCATTAACACTTTCTCAAGGAGCATTAGATTTTGCCTCTATAAAGATGATTTTGACAGATGGTTTATTTACATTGATTGTACTTGCAATTGTAAAAACCCTATTTATAAAAAATGGTTTTGAATATGCTCTTACTTTTTTAGAAATAGCCTTTGTAGTTATTATAAGAAAACTTATATTACTTGAAACTATACCAGAAGAGACAAGTTTATTATTAGTATTAGGTGTAACATCATCAATATTTTTTATCTTGATAGTTTATATTCATAATCTAAAAAGAACTTGGCAAAAAGAGGAAAAGCAAGAGAAAGGCTAAACCTCTTTAAGTAAAGAGTTAAAACTTTAAAAGAGAACTCCATACTCCTGCATTATGAACATTCTCAAAACCATTTGTGATTAGAAGTCGTCTTGCTAAAGCACTTCTACTCCCACTAGCACAACAAACGATTATAGGCTTTGTATTATCTAATTCATTCATTTTAGCTTTTAAAGAGTCCAAAGGAATATTAATACTTCCTTCTTTGCTACCTTGTGTAAACTCACCTTTTGTTCGCACATCAATAATCTGCCCACCCTCTTCTAAAAGAGATGGTACAAGTTTTAGAACCTTGTATTGAGTATATTTTTTATAAAGTATGAAAGCTATTATTGCAAGAATTGGATAGATTATTGTTTCATTCATAAATTTTCCTGATTAAAATTTTGAAAAGTGATTATATCTATTTTGGTTTAATTTCAGACAGTATAGATTTACATATTGACATTATCTAGTATAAAAGATATACTTAGGATATACATAAAGGAGTTAAAATGACTGCTAAAATTTCAAAATGGGGTAACTCTCAAGGGCTTAGAGTACCAAAAGATATAATGGAAAGTTTACAACTTCATATTGGCGATAATGTAAATATTACAATAGTAGATGGTAAAGCAATTATTGAGCCAGTAAGACAAGATATTCCTGACTATGATTTAAATGAACTAGTATCTAAAGTACCAGAAGACTATAAAGCAAATGAAGAGTTTGATACAACAATAGGAAAAGAGGAATGGTAAAAAATTATATTCCTAAAAAAGGAGATTTAGTAATACTTACTTTTGACCCACAAGCTGGACACGAACAAAAAGGAAGAAGACCAGCACTAATTATTAGTAATGAAGCTTTTAATAAAGCATTAGGATTAGCAATAGCTTGCCCAATCACTAATACAAATAGAGACTTCCCTTTTCATGTAAAACTTGAAAGTGAAAATCTAACAGGCTTTATAATGACTGAACAGATTAAATCTATTGATTTTAATGCTAGAAAAGTAAAGTTTGTAGAAAAAGTAGATGAAGAGACTTTAAATAAAGTTCTTGGAATTACTAAAAGTGTGATTTTTTAAGAATATGAAAGTGGTGATTCATTCTCTCAGGTGTTATTCTATACTCAGGGAGTATTAGTTTTGTTGATGATTATTGTTATAACTGACCCCTATATTTCAAAACATTTTGCAATTAAAAACATCTTCTTAAGGGAAAAGGTGCCTGTCCATTTTTTCATATTATTTTATTTGCTATGTTAATCAATTTTATTATTAACTCTAACTAAAACATATTCAAAAAATTCTTTTAATTTTTTATTAAAGATATCTTGATAATTTTCTATTGCAATATCATATTCATTATCTATTACTTTTAATTTATCAGAAATAATAGAAACTTTTATATCATTATTAGAGTTGACAATAAATAAAAAATTCAAATGAGCACTATTAAGTTTATACAGGTCATCTTTATCAAAAATATATAAAGTTATTAAAAAACTATTAGTTGAAATATTTGAAGATTTAAGATTTAAACTTACAAAAACTTCTTCATTATAAAATATTTCTACCTCAGTATTAGTATTAAATAAATTTGCATCTAAAACTGGTTTATTCCAATAACATTTATTATTAGAATTATTAAAACTTAATATAATATCATTAATTAAATCTAAACAATATATAACATACTCTCTTATAATATTTGAATTTTTATATTCTTCTTGTAAGCGTTCATTTAATTTCATTTTTAATTTAGTTTCTGTCTTACTTATATCACTACTTAAATCTTTAGCCCACTTAGATATTTCTGAACGAATGGTGATAATCTCTGTCTTTTCCTTTTCTGGTAGTTTTGAAGTATCTATTTTTTTTACTTGCTCATTTAAAACTTTAAATTCTTCCTTTATTATTTTTAAATTTATTTCATTATTCTCTTTTATTCTTTTTACTTTTTCTTCGCTATCTTTTTTTTGTTTAGCCAAAGTTTTTTCATTTTCTTTATAAGAATCTTTTTGTGCTTTTTTATAATAAAAATGGGTAATTAATAAACCAATTAATCCTCCACCTAATATTCCTAATATCATATCCATATCTATTTTCCTATTATAATAATAATTTTATAATATCAAAAAGAGGTTTAGAATAGACTATTTTTGTAAAGTTCAAGGCCAGAGCAAAATTTTTTGTGGGAGCTTACTGAAGTAAGTGAGTAAAAAAATTTCTGCGATAACGCAGAAATTTGAGAAAAGAGGCTGTTATAAACCTCTTTTCACTTTTATATTATACGTGGTAGTTAGGAGCTTCGTTCGTAATCGTTACATCATGAACGTGAGACTCTTTAAGCCCAGCAGATGTAATCTCTACAAATTCAGCTTTCTCTTGGAATGTAGGAATATCTTTAGACCCTAGGTAACCCATAGAAGCTCTTAATCCACCAACCATTTGGTGAATTATATCTGCAATAGCTCCTCTATATGCAACTCTACCTTCAATTCCTTCTGGTACTAGTTTATCAGCAGCTGTTCCTTCTTGGAAATATCTATCATTACTTCCTTTAGTCATAGCTCCAATAGAACCCATTCCTCTATATGATTTGAATTTTCTTCCTTGGAATAAAATAACTTCACCTGGAGACTCTTCAGTTCCAGCTAATGCAGAACCCATCATACAAGAAGATGCACCAACTGCAAGTGCTTTTGCAACATCACCTGAGTATTTGATACCACCATCAGCGATAACAGGTACACCATGTTTAGCACCTTCAGCAGCACACTCATCAATAGCAGAAATTTGAGGAACTCCAACACCTGCAACAATTCTTGTAGTACAAATAGAACCAGGTCCAATACCTACTTTAACAGCATCAGCACCTACTGCAATTAAATCTGCAGTTGCTTCAGCAGTTGCTACATTTCCAGCAATAATATCTACATTTAATTCAGCTTTGATAGCTTTAACTGTATCTAAAATACCTTTTGAGTGTCCATGAGCTGAATCTAAAACTAAAACATCAACACCTGCATCAACAAGTGCTTTTGCTCTATCCATTTGTCCTACACCAATTGCAGCACCAACTCTTAATCTTCCAAACTCATCTTTATTTGCAGTTGGATATTCTCTTTTTTTGTTGATATCTTTAATTGTAATAAGACCTTTTAAGAAACCATCTTCATCAATAATAGGTAATTTCTCAATCTTATTTTGGTGCATTACATCAGCAGCTTCTTCTAAAGTAGTACCTTCTTTTCCAGTAATTAAAGGAATATTAGTCATTTTTTCTTTTACTAACTCACTATAATCTTTAGTAAATCTCATATCTCTATTTGTTAAAATACCTAATAATTTATTATTTTCATCTACAACAGGAACTCCTGAGATTTTATAAGATGCCATAATATCTTCAGCATCTTGTAAAGTTTGATTTGGAGTAATTGTAACAGGGTCAATAATCATTCCAGACTCAGATTTCTTAACTTTTTTACATTGTAGAACTTGAGATTCAATATCCATGTTTTTATGAATAATTCCAATACCACCAAGTCTAGCCATAGCAATTGCAGCTTGATATTCAGTAACTGTATCCATTGCAGCAGATACGAATGGAATATTTAATTCAATATTTTTTGTTAATTTTGTTTTAATACAAACTTCTTTTGGTAGTACTTCAGATTTTGCAGGTACTAATAACACATCTTCGAATGTTAACGCTCTTTTTCTAATTTTCATAATAAACCTTTTATAACTTATTCTATTTTGTATAATTAACAGCTTTTTCTAACGCTAAAGCACCATCAAACACAGTTTGCTCATCATAAGCTTTTCCAATTAATTGTAATCCAACTGGCATACCATTTTCATCTTTTGAAACTGGTAATGAGATTGCAGGTAATCCTGCAAGATTTACAGAAATTGTATAAATATCACTTAAATACATTTCAAGTGAAGTTTTAAAGCTTCCAAACTCTGGAGCTGTAGTTGGAGCTACAGGAGAAAGGATTAAGTCAGCATCTTTAAAAATTGTTTCATATTCATCTTTGATTAGATGTCTAACTTTTTGAGCTTTAATATAATACGCATCATAATAACCAGAACTTAAAACAAAAGAACCAAGCATGATTCTTTTTTGTACTTCCTCTCCAAAACCTTGCGATTTTGTTTGTGTGTACATATCTTTAAGTCCACCCTCACCTTTTCTATTTCCATATCTTACCCCATCAAATCTTGAAAGGTTTGCACTAGCTTCTGCTGTTGCAACAATATAGTAAGATGAAAGGATTTTATCAGTATCTAACATATTTTTGTGAACTATTGTATGTCCTGCATCTTCAAAAGCTTTAATAGCTTTTTTATATCCCTCTTGAATTGCTGGACTTGCTTGTTCTACAAAACTATCAATAACAGCAATTGTTAATTTTCTATCAGCATTTAAATTTGGAGTAACTGCAGGATAATCTACATTTGCAGAAGTTGAATCCATTGGGTCATTCCCAGAAATGATATCATATAAAATAGCAGCATCTTCAACATTTTGAGTGATAGGTCCACATTGATCCAAAGATGAAGAATATGCAGTGATTCCATATCTTGAAACTCTTCCATAAGTAGGTTTCATACCAACAACACCACAATAAGCAGCTGGTTGTCTAATACTTCCACCTGTATCTGTTCCTAAAGCAGCAATAGCAATTCCACCTGCAACAGCAGCAGCTGAACCACCAGAACTTCCACCTGGAACTTTTGTATTATCAATAGGATTTAAAGTCTTTCCATAACAAGAAGATTCAGTAGAACTTCCCATTGCAAACTCATCCATATTTGTTCTACCAAACGCACATAAACCTGCTTCTTCAAGTTTATTGATTACAGTTGCATTATAAGGAGATTTATACCCTTTTAAGATATTACTTGAGCAAGTAATTTCCCAATTTTTAACGTTAATATTATCTTTAATTGCAATTGGAACACCATTGCATGAATCTGTTATATCAGTATTTGTTAGCTGTTCCACATAAGCACCAATGTTACTCTCTTTTATTTTTGAAGCTAGTTCCTCTTTTAATTTTTTAATCTCATCACTATTTAATTTTAGTGCTTCTTTTAGAGTTATCAAATGTTTCTCCTAGGATTTACAAATATATAGTATAACGCGCCATTATATAAAAAAAATGATTAAAAACTAGTAAATGAAATTTTATTATTTAAAAAGTGTAATTTTTTAGAAAGAAAAAAAGGCAGAAGTCAAATGACTTCTACCTTTTGAAGAGTATAAATTATTGTAAACTATTATACAAAAGAAATGAATGCCATTGGTGTAGCATCACCTCTTCTAATTCTTGTTTTTACAATAGAAGTATATCCACCAGTTCTACCTTCGTATTTTGGTGCGATTTCATTGATTAGTTTTTTAGTTGCCTCTTTGTGTTGTAATGCAGCGAAAACAGCTCTGTGAGTGTTAAAATCAGCATTTCTAGCAGTTGTAACTAGTCTTTCAATATATCTTCTTAACTCTTTTGCTTTTGGTACAGTTGTTTCAATCTTCTCTCTTTCGATTAAAGCAATTGCTAAGTTTTTTAGTAACGCTTTTCTATGAGAAGATGTTCTGTTTAATCTTCTATATCCGTGCTTATGTCTCATATCAAACCCTTAAATTATGCTTTAAGTTGCTCAAGCTTTCTTCTTAAAGCTGATGCAACATTTTCTGGAAGTGTATTTTCAATTGGGAAACCTAAAGATTCTAATTTCTCTGAGATTTCATCAAAAGATTTTTTTCCAAGATTTTTAATATTTTTTACTTCTACTTCACTCATAAGTACTAGTTCACCTAAGAATTTTAATCCAGCTCTATCTAAAGAGTTGAACGATCTAGCACTTAGATTTAAATCATCAATTTTTACAATTAAATCTTTTAATTCTACTGGTTCTTCACCAGCATCATTAACAGTTACTTCAGATAAATCAAATACTTTGTTAAATACTGACATTTGTGAATACATAACAGATACTGCTTCTTTAAAAGCAGCGATTGGAGTAATTTGTCCATTTGTTTGTACATTAAATACAGCTTTTTCAAAGTTAGGATTATCTTCAACTAACATTTTTTCAATATCATAAACAACTTTTTTTACAGGTGTAAAGAAAGCGTCAATTGGAATATAATCTGATCCAACTATTTCTCTGATATCTTCAGAAGGCATATAACCAATACCTCTTTGGATAATTACAGAGAATGTTAAATTACAATCAGAGTTAATAGTTGCTAAGTGAACATCTGGAGAAACTACTTCTACATCAGAGTTCACTAAGTCTTCACCTTTGATTTCCTTTGGTCCATCAAAAGAGTATTCAACTACAACTTGGTCTTCATCACCATTGATTTTAAATTTAATATTTTTTAGATTAATTATAAAAATAGCTATATCTTCAAGCATTCCTCTTAATGAGTCAAACTCATGCGAAGCTCCTTCTATTTTAACTGCAATTGGAGCGTATCCAACTGAAGAACTTAAAAGAAGTCTTCTTAAAGGGTGCGCTAAAGTAATTGCAAAACCACTTTCAAATGGATATGCTGATATTTTAGCTTCATTATCACTGATAGCCTCGATCTCAACCTCAGTTGGTAAAAACGGTGTGTCTGCAAATTTTTTCATAGCTAACCTTATTTATTATTTAGAATATAACTCTACGATTAATCTTTCTTCAACAGGAATAACAACTTCTTCTCTTGTTGGGATTCTTGTGAAAATTCCGAATACTTTATCTTTATCAACATCTACCCATTCAACCATACCAGTTTGGTTAGTTAATTCTAAAGCTCTAACAACTTGTGGGTTAGATTTTGATTTTTCTTTAATTTCGATTTTTTGACCTGGTTTTACTACGTATGATGGAATATTTACTTTTTTACCATCTACTAAGATATGACCATGAGTTGTAAATTGTCTAGCACTTGCTCTAGTTGTAGCAAATCCCATTCTATATACAACGTTATCTAATCTTTGCTCGATTAATGAAATAAGGTTTGCCCCTGTATTTCCATCTCTTCTTGCAGCTTCTTTAAAGTATTTTCTGAATTGTTTTTCAGATACACCGTAAAGGTATTTAGCTTTTTGCTTTTCTCTTAATTGTAAACCATACTCAGAGATTTTAGCTCTTCTTTGTCCATGTTGTCCTGGAGCATATGGTCTTTTTTCTAATGCAGATTTTCCGTTAAGTCTTCTTTCACCTTTTAATCCAAGGTCTGCATCTAATCTTCTTTCAATCTTTTCTCTTGGTCCTCTATATCTTGCCATACCTATACTCCTTACACTCTTCTTCTTTTAGGAGGTCTACAACCGTTGTGTGGTAAAGGTGTTACATCTTTGAACCACTTAACAGAAATACCTTCAATAGCTCCAACAGATTTAACTGCTGTATCTCTACCTGAACCTGGTCCTTGGATTTTAATACCAACATTTTTGATACCATGTTCCATAGCTTTTATCATTGCATCTTCAACTGCTTGTTGAGCTGCAAATGGAGTAGATTTTTTAGAACCTTTAAAACCTAAGTTACCTGCACTTGACCATGCGATTGCATTACCTGCATTGTCAGTTACTGTTACCATAGTGTTATTGAATGTTGCTGCAATGTGTACGATACCGTCAGCAATATTCTTTTTTACTATCTTTTTTCTAGTTACTTTTCTTTTTGCCATTCGTTATCCCTTATTATGCTGCACCAACAGTTTTCTTTTTACCTTTTCTTGTTCTGGCATTAGTTTTAGTTTTTTGCCCTCTACAAGGTAAACCTTTTCTATGTCTTAAACCTCTGTATGAACCTAAGTCCATTAAAGCTTTAATATCCATCGCAACTTTCTTTCTAAGATCACCTTCAACCATATAGTTTTCTTGGATCTCTTTTCTAATTGCCGCTGCTTCGTCTTCTGTTAATTCGTGTGCTCTTTTATCATAAGAAATACCAGTAGCATCTAAGATTAATCTTGAGTTATGTAAACCAATTCCGTAGATATACGTTAAAGCGTATTCCATTCTTTTTTTGTTTGGTAAATCAACACCTGCAATTCTTGCCATCGATTATCCTTGTCTCTGTTTATGTTTTTTGTTTTCGCAGATTACTCTAACGATACCTTTTCTTTTGATAACTTTACATTTATCACACATTTTTTTTACTGAAGCTCTAACTTTCATCAGTCAATTCCTCTTTTGTGTTTATTACCACATTCCAACAGGGAAGAACTACTATTGAAAAAAGCAAACTGCTTTGCTTTTTCGTAGTTCGCCCCGATTTTTTAATATTGCATTGCAATAAAAATCGGCCTAGCCAAGACAAAACAACCATTGTATCTCATTTGAGACAAGGGTTATTTGCTTTTTTCTGGTTCTGCCCAACTCTTTATAAAACACAAAAATTTTATAAAAAATTCCTCAATGGTTGGAAAAATGGAAGTGGATTATAATTAATTCTTGCTTAAATATAGTTTAATTAGGACTGTGATACTATTTCTTATACAAATTAATAATAAGAGATTTTATGATTTACAAAAATGAACTAATACATATAAAAAAAGAAAAGAGTGAAATTCCTTGGTTTATCATTTTTACAAATGAAAATATAAAAGAGTTTTCTCAATGTAGTTTTGAGATTAAAACAGAGATATTAAGATGTCTTGATATTATAGAAAAAGAGATGCTTACTTATTATAAGCCTGAAAAAATAAACATTGCCTCTTTTGGAAATTATGTTCCCCATGTACATTTTCATATTATGGCTAGATTTAAAGAGGATTCATTTTTCCCTGAACCAATGTGGGGAAAAAAACAAAGAGAAGCAAATTTAGATTTACCCTCTTTTGAAAGTTTTTGTGAAAAGTTAAAAGATAAATTTTAATTTATCTTTTAACCATCAGCATTAATTTGAGAAATTAATTCTTCTAATACTTGTTCAGCTTTATCATGGTCTATTTGACAACCACCCGCAGCTTTGTGACCTCCGCCACCATATTTAAGCATTAATTCTCCAACATTTGTTTCTGAACTTTTATTTAAAATTGATTTTCCTGGAGAAAATACAACATTTTGTTTTTCTCTTCCCCATACAACATGCATAGAGATATTAATTTCAGGATGTAAAGCATATACTAAAAATCTATTACCTGGATAAATTGTCTCTTCATCTCTATAATCAATAATTGCAAGATTATCTTTTATAGTTGTGCATCTTTTTAATTGCTCTTCAAACTCTTTTTCATATTTAAAATATAAATCAACTCTCTCTTTTACATCTGATAGTTTTAAAATATCTTCTATAGTATGGTCTTTACAATAATCAATTAAATCCATCATTAATTGATAGTTTGAAACTGTAAACTCTCTAAATCTTCCTAATCCTGTTCTTGAGTCCATTAAGAAACTTAATAACTCCCAACCTTTAGGATCTAAAATATCTTCTCTTGTAAAAGCTGCACTATCTGCTTTATTTGCTGCATTCATCATATCTTGAAAAGATGAAGGAAATTTTGAATCTCCTCCATAATATTGATAAACAACTTCTGCCGCACTTGGAGCATTTGGGTCTATTATATGGTTATGTTTTTCTTCATTTCTTAGTGTTTCAGAAAAATGGTGGTCAAATGCAAGATATACACCTTCTACATATGGTAAGTTAGTTGTAATATCATTTTCATCTATTTCTATTTTTCCATCTTGCATATCTTTTGGATGTACAAAAGTTATTTCATCAATAATTCCTAAATACTTCATTAGTGTTCCACACACTAAACCATCCATATCACTTCTTGTAACTAATCTATACTTCTTAGACATAACCATAAACTCCTAAATTATTTAATATTATTAGCGATTACATCACCCATTTCTGCTGTAGAAACAACTTCTTTAGCATCAAATGAAGCAATATCTTTTGTTCTGTATCCATCTTTTAAAGCTTTTTTAATTGCTGCTTCAATTTTATCTGCTGCTTCAATTTCACCAAGAGAGTATCTTAACATCATTGCTGCTGATTCAATTGTAGCGATTGGATTTGCAATTCCTTGTCCTGCAATATCAGGAGCAGAACCATGAATTGGCTCATAAATTGCTGTTTTATCACCAGTTGAAGCTGATGGTAATAATCCAATAGAACCTACTACCATTGAAGCTGTATCTGATAAAATATCTCCAAAAATATTTCCAGTAACAATTACATCAAACTGCTTTGGATTTCTTACAAGTTGCATAGCTGCATTATCTACATACATATGAGATAATTCAACTTCTGGATAATCTTTAGCAATCTCTTCCATTGTATCTCTCCATAATTGAGATACTTCAAGTACATTTGCCTTATCAACAGAACATACTCTTTTATTTCTTTTCATTGCTAAATCAAAAGCTTGTTTACCAATTCTTATAATTTCTGGTTTTGTATAAACCATTGTATTATATGCTTTTTCACCATCATTTGCTCTTGGTTTACCAAAATAGATTCCACCAATAAGCTCTCTTACGATCATAATGTCAACACCTTCAATAACTTCAGGTTTTAGTGTTGAAGCATTTACTAACTCATCATAAATGATTGCTGGTCTTAAGTTTGCATAAACTTCCATTGCTTCTCTGAATTTTAAAAGTCCTGTTTCTGGTCTTTTTTCTCTTGGTAAGTTATCCCACTTTTCTCCACCAATAGAACCAAATAGGCAAGCATCAGAATTTAATACTCCTGTTACTGTCTCTTCTGGTAAGGGGTCACCTGTTACATCAATTGCAATTCCACCCATTAAATACTCTTTGTATTCTAAAGAGAAACCACAAGAATAAGATACTGCATCTAAAACTTTAATAGCCTCATCTACAATTTCAGGACCAATTCCGTCACCTTTAATAATTGAAATATTATATTTTTTCATTATTTGTTAACTCCCATTTCAGCTTTAGCATAATTGATTAATCCACCAGTAGCAATTAACTCTTGCATAAACTCTGGAATAGCTATAAATTTGTATGTTTTATTTGTAGTATTATTAGTAATAATTCCCTCATCTAAATCAATAGAAATCTCTTCACCTTCTTTAATCTCTAATGATTCAGGTAGTTCAAAAATAGGTAATCCCATATTGAATGCATTTCTATAAAAAATTCTTGCAAATGATGGAGCAACAACAGCTGCAACTCCAGCAGCTTTTAAAGCGATTGGTGCATGTTCTCTTGATGAACCACAACCAAAATTTTCTCCAGCAACAATAATATCACCTTTTTGTAACTTTTTTGGAAAATCAGGATCAGCATCTTCCATTACATATTTTGCTAAATGTTCTGGATCTGAACTATTAAGATACCTAGCTGCAATGATTACATCTGTATCGATATTCGACCCAAAATTCCAAACTTTTCCCGTAATTTTACTCATTTTAAACTTCCTTACTTACCATAAATTTTTATATTTAAATTTGTTGGATTTTTTTATAAAGTCCGTTATTTTATCTAAAAATTAAAAAATAATAGATTAAATAAATAAAATTAATCCTATTTTCAACTAGTTTCGGTATAATATATACCTTATCTTTAAAACTAATGAGGAATTTCCATTTATGAGCGCAAAAGATTTAAATAAAGAGATTGAACAGACTGTAAAAGAATACAAAGATTCTGTTCTTACGTATGAAAAACTTATTAAAATCTTTCCAAAAGCTCCTTCAGGTGCAAATGTAAAAAAACTTTTAGCTTTTATCCAACTATACAGTGTAACACTGATTAGTTCTCAAGAACAAGCAAAAAGAATGAATGCTGAAGAGGCAAAAAAGAAAGAAGACTTAAGAAATAAAATGAAAGAAAACGATGAAGATGTTTTCGACTTACTAAAAAACAAAGAACTTTTAGAATGGTCAAGATCAGATTCACCTGTTAGAATGTACTTAAGAGAGATGGGACAAATCCCACTACTTACAAAAGAAGAAGAGATTGAAATCTCTAAAAAAATTGAAATGGGTGAAGATATCATTCTTGATGCAATCTGTTATGTTCCATACTTAATTGATTTCATTTTAGAATATAAAGAACCTTTAGTAAATAGAGAAAGAAAAGTTAAAGAGTTATTTAGAAACTTCGATGATGAAGATTCAGATGATGATGCTGATGATTCTGAGGAAGAAGAAGTTGAAGAGGCTGAAGAAGAAACTGAAGATGAAAAATCTTCAAAGAAAAACAAAAAACTTGATAAAAGAGCAGAAACAATTATTGCTGCTTTTAAAGTTTTAGAAAAAGCTAAAAAAGATTGGCTTAAATTCCAAGCAAAAGAAGAAGCTAAATCTGATGATGAAGTTGACCAAATGCAATTTAATCTTTCAGCTGCATACAAAAAAAGAGTAGTAAAAGATGCTTTAACTGATTTAGGACCAACTTCTAAATTAATTAGTGAAATTGTAAAAGCAATGGAAACTGCACTAAAATCAGATACTGGTTTTGAAACAGAATTAAAAAAACTAGAGTATAAACTACCTCTATTTAATGATATTTTATTAAAAAACCACCAAAAGATTTTAGATAATATTTTAAATCTTTCTAAAGCTCAAATTACTTCAATGGTACCTGAAGCAACAATGGTTTCAACATATATGGAAATTAAAAAACTTTTCCAAACTGCTGAAGCTTCAAAAGGTGGATTTGATTTAGAGCCTGAAGAACTACTAGATGTTCTTGAGCAAATTAAAAGAGGTAAAAAGATAACTGACCAAGCTAAAACTAGAATGGCAAAATCTAACCTTAGACTTGTTGTATCTATTGCAAAAAGATATACAAACAGAGGTTTACCTTTCTTAGATTTAATTCAAGAAGGAAATATTGGTCTTATGAAGGCAGTTGATAAGTTTGAGTATAAAAAAGGTTATAAATTCTCTACTTATGCAACTTGGTGGATTAGACAAGCAATTTCAAGAGCAATTGCTGACCAAGCTAGAACTATTAGAATTCCAATTCATATGATTGAAACTATTAATAGAATTAATAAGATCATCAGAAAAGGTATTCAAGAAAATGGTAAAGAGCCAGATGTAGAAGAGATTGCAAAAGAGGTTGGATTACCTGTTGATAAAGTAAAACAAGTAATTAAAATCACTAAAGAGCCAGTATCATTAGAAGCTCCTATTGGATCTGATGATGATGGTAAATTTGGAGATTTTGTACCTGATGAAAAAGCACCAACTCCTATTGATAATATTATGAAAGATGACTTACAAGGTCAAATCGATCAAATATTAGCACAACTAAATGAAAGAGAACAAGCAGTTGTTAGAATGAGATTTGGACTTATGGAAGATGCAAGTGATAGAACACTAGAAGAGATTGGTAAAGAGCTAAACGTAACAAGAGAAAGAGTTAGACAAATTGAATCAAGTGCTATTAAAAAACTTAAGCATCCAAAAGTAGGTAAAAACCTTAAGAACTACGTAGAAAGCTAAGAAGAGACAATGAATTTTTTTGAAGAATGGGTTGAGCTAGATTTAAATCCGGTTATTTCCTTTTCCTCAAGTGGAAAACTTCTGTTTTCAAATCATGAAGCTCAATTTTTGTTTAATAGAATTAAACAAAAAGAGCTTTTTGATTTAACTTTAAAATATGCACCTAAAACTTTTGGTGTAGAAACTACATATATTGATTTATCTATAGAAAACTACACCTTTTATGCCATCACTGTAAAATATGATAATGAAGATGAAATTCATATGAAATTATATAAAAGTGCTATGGTAAAAAAAGACTCACAATTAAGTACGAAAAATACAAATATTACAAATATATTTACTCTTGTAGATTTAGCAATTTCAAGTAAAAAAATTAAATCTAAAAGCAAATTCTTAAAGAATTATGACCCTTCAATTCCAGAATTTAAAATAAATGCAAAAGAGTTTATTAAAACTTTAAATCTTATCTATGATGCTTTTATAGATAGTGAAATTCTTACAACTTCAGTAATATTAAAAATTGGTGAATATATTAAAATTGATGGAAAAAAATACTCAATTATAAGTGTTGAAATAAGTTCAAGTAATGAGATTGATTTAGACTCATTTAATTATGAAGATGAAAATGCTTCATTTATTCTAACTATATTAAAAGATAGAATCTCTATTGACCTTCCTTTGATAACAAAGTAAGGTCAATACCTTAATCTTCTAACTCTTTTTTAAAAACTAATTTTGAAAGTAAAGTTCCAAAAGGAACAATTGCAAGACCAATTAAAAATGGAATTGCTAAAAATATACCATTATTATTTAAAGCAAAGAATCCAAAAATTAAAGAACCATAGCCAAGTATTCTATAAATAGATACAAAACCACCAGCTGAAGTAAAAGCATTTTTGATTGAGTGTTTTTTTACCTTTGATTTTTCTTCATTTATAATCTCTTTAATTTTTTCAGTTGTTAATTCCTCTTGGGGAATCTCTTCATACTCACTATATAAATCAAAAGGATCATCTATTTCATCAATTTTATCTCTATCTTCTAAACTCTTCTCTTCCTTTTTCTTTTCAAATGTAGCTAATCTGTTTGTCACATTTTTTCTATATGAAAGAAAAGAGGCAAGAGTTACAAATAAAGAACCTAAAAATGCAACTTGAGTATTTAAAAGCCAAGTTGCATTTTGAAAAATCAATGAATATACTATTAAAAGTAAATCAACTAATAAAAAAACTTTTGCAAAATTGATTATATATCTATTTATCATCTAATTTTGCACTATCTCCATGTTTTGCTCTATGTGCATATCTAGGGTCATTTTCAAGACCTTCAAACTCTTTTTGAGCTCTTTTATATGCTTTATAAATATTAAGTCCTGCTGCTGCAACACCCCAAAAAATACCAAGCCATAAAGTCCACTCATAACCAGTTAAAGATTTTAAACCAACACCAATACCAAAACCAATAGCAATTGCAGCTACAATTGAGATACCTAAAGATAAGTTATCTAAAGCTCTAAGTTTTTCTTGGTGTTTTGGTGTTTCGTTTGTTTTTTTATCCATAAAAAAGCCTATTTAAGATATGAACAACAATAATCAGTTATTGTTTTAACTTTAATATCAAAACTTGAATTTGCAGGAACATCAAATGAAGTATCTGCTGTATATGTATTCCAAGTATCAGAATCTTTTAACTTAACTTCTACTTCTCCATCAAGAATTTCCATTAACTCTGCTTGATTTGTACCAAAAGTATATGAACCAGGCATCATAATTCCTAAAGATTTACTCTCACCATTTTCATCAAGAAAAGACCTACTTGTAACATTTCCATCAAAATAAACATTTGCTTTTTTTGTTAATTCAACATTTTTAAAAGTTGACATATTTTTTATTTTCCTTTTTTTATAAATTTTGCATTACTTCATCAGCTGCAGCAATACACTCATCAATCATAGAGTCTGAAATAACTGTTGAAATAAATCCAGCTTCATATTGAGAACAAGCAAAATAGAAACCTTTTTTAATCATTTCATGATGGAATTTACCAAATCTTTTAAAATCACAAAAATCAGTTACTTCTTTGAAGTTTGTTGGTACTTTATCTGCAAAGAAAAATCCAAACATACTTCCTCTTGTATCAACTTGAAGTCCAATACCATTTTTAGTTGCAACTTCTTTTAAACCTTCAACTAATTTAACAGCTTTTCTATTTAATTCAGTATGTAAGTTTGGTATTGATTTTAATTTTCTTAAACTTGTAAGACCTGCTGCCATTGCAACTGGGTTTCCACTTAAAGTTCCTGCTTGATATACTGCACCATCTGGACTTAAATGAGCCATAATATCTTTACTTGCTGCAAAAGCACCTACAGGCATTCCTGCACCAATAACTTTTCCAAAAGTAATAATATCAGCTTCTACATCAACTATTCCACTTGCACCTTTTAATGAAGCTCTAAATCCACTCATAACTTCATCAAAAATTAATAAAGCTCCATGTTTATCACAAAGTTCTCTACACTCTTTTAAGAACTCTTCACTTGCTGGAACTAATCCCATATTTCCTGCAATTGGTTCAATAATGATACAAGCTATATCACTTGAATCTTCAAAACATTTTCTTAGATTTTCAATATTATTGTATTCACAAAGAAGAGTATGTTTTGTTAAATCAGCTGGTACTCCAGGAGAACTTGGGCTTCCAAAAGTAGCCATTCCTGAACCTGCTTGAACTAAAAGTGAATCAGAGTGTCCATGATAACAACCTTCAAACTTAACAATATCATTTCTTCCAGTAACACCTCTTGCTAATCTAATTGCAGACATAGTAGCTTCAGTTCCAGAACTTACAAATCTTACTTTATCAATATTCTCATACATCTCAACAATTTCTATTGCTAATTCAGTTTCTAAAAGAGTTGGTGCACCAAAAGATAGACCATTTTTAACTGTTTCAATTACAGACTCTTCAATCTCTTCATCACAATGTCCAAAAATCAATGGTCCCCAACTTTGTACAAAATCTAAGTACTTGTTTCCATCTATATCAATTAAATAAGCACCCTCACCTTTTGCTATAAATGGTGGTGTTCCCCCTACACTTTTAAATGCTCTAACTGGTGAATCTACACCACCAGGGATTACTTGGCAAGCTTCTTCATAAGCTTTTATCGATTTTTCAAACATTATGTATCCTATTTATCATTATTTTTTATAATTAAAAGCAACATTCTACTATAATTGCGTTATGAAACTTATTATACTAGCGTTTATTTTATCAATAACTCTTCACTTTTTATTTTTAGCTAAATTCAAAGCGCCTAAAGAACAGTTTTTAGACAAACCTTCAACTACAAAAAAAATTGATAAATCTTCTGTATATTTTGTAAAATTACAACCCAAACCTACTCCTAAAACTGAAAAAAAAGAGGAAAAGAAAAGCGAAGTAAAAAAAGTACAAAGACCTAAAGAGTTTAAAGAGGTAAAACCTCCTAAAAAAGAAGTAGTAAAAAGAGAGGTAATAAAAAAACCTAAAGCAGTTGAAAAACTACCAAATACTAAAGTAGAAGCAAAACCTACTTTTACAAAAAATATTCCAAAAACACAAAGAGAAAAAGATATTGAAAAAAGATCTCTAGAAAACTTTTTATTAGCAGAACCTGTACCACTTGATAAAGAGATGTTAGATGATATTACAAAAAGCTATATCTCTTTATATGGAGAAGAGTACAACTCTTTTACAAAAGTTCAAAAAGTATTTTTACAAAAAAACTTAAAAGATATAGGAAGAATTACACAAAGATATTTAAGATATCCTCATATTGCAGTCCGTACTGGTCAACAAGGAATGAATATTGTAGAGTTTGTTCTTCATCCAAATGGAGATATAAGTGATTTAAAACTTAGCAACTCTTCTGGATATACAAGTTTAGATGAAAATACAGTAGAGACAATTGAAATAGCATATAAAGATTACCCAAGACCTAAAACACCCACAAAAATCAAAATATATGTTTATTACAAGTTGTATTAAATGTTTAACTTTGTAAAATACGAAAAAATAATAATTAGTATCAAGGTTATTAATGTTAACAGACAAGATTAGAAATAAAGAAAACGGTATCTTACTTTATGGAATTACACCACCTAAAATAAACCATACTGAAGAAGAGATAAAGGAAATTGCTAAAAAACATGTAGAGAGAATCTCTATGTTAAATGTAGATGGTCTTGTATTATATGATATTCAAGATGAGTCTGATAGAACAGATGAAAAAAGACCTTTTCCTTTTATTAAAACAATAAACCCTTGCGAATACTCTAAAAACTATCTACAAGAGTTAAAAACTCCAAGAATAGTTTATAGAGCAGTAGGTAACTATACTGCAAAGCAATTTGCAACTTGGCTTGAAAGTACAAAAGCAACACAAGTGCACTCTGTATTTGTAGGAGCTGCAAGTCATGAACAACAAACAAATATTACTTTAAAAGAAGCCTACTCAATTAAAAAAGAAGTAAATGATAATCTTTGCCTTGGTGGTATTGCTATTCCAGAAAGACATATGAAAAAACATGATGAACATTTAAGAGTATTTTCTAAACAAAATAGTTCTTGTGAATATTTTATTACTCAATGTGTTTATGATGTACATGCAGCAAAAACATTTTTAACTGATTATGCTAAATATGCAAAAGAAAACAATATCGAGCCTGTGCCAATTATTTTTACACTAACTCCTTGTGGAAGTTCAAAAACACTTGATTTTATGAAATGGTTAGGAATTAATATTCCAAACTATTTAGAAGAAGATTTAAAAGAGTCTGGTGATATTTTAACAGATTCAGTAAAACTATCAAGAGATATTTTTGAAGACTTATTTATCTATGGTAAAAAAAGAGGTATTCCAGTTGGTTGTAATATTGAAAGTGTTGCAATAAGAAAAGCTGAGATTGATGCTTCTGTTGAATTATTAGAAGAGATACGAGAAATAATCAATAAAAATAAATAAGAGATAGTTTTACTATTTCTTATTAGAAAATAGGATAATTTTTGCCTGGTCGCTTAGCTATTTTTGATGATATATCTTTTAAAGAAGATGCTAAATCTCTTATAAAAAATGATATGATTCAAAAATTAAATCCAAAATATAACCTTCCACCTACTCTTCCAATTCCTGCACTTTTAAATAATGGAAACTATTTATATACTCACTTTGGATATTTACCTTCTTGGGCAAAAGATAAAAAAAGTATGAATATAAATGCAAGAAGTGAATCAATCTTTGAAAAGCAAACCTTTAGAGACTCCTTTAGATTTAGAAGATGTATTATTCCTATAAATGGTTTTTATGAGTGGAAAGTAGAAGATAAAGAGAAAACTCCTTATTTTGTAAAAGATATAAAAAATGAGTATCTAGCACTTGCAGGCATTTGGGATGAGTATTTTGATATTGAATTAAATATGAAAATAGTAACTACTGCTATAATCACTTGTGATGCAAATGAAAAACTAGGAGAAATCCACCATCGTATGCCAGTAGTTTTAGAAAAAAAAGATTTTGCACCTTGGCTTTATAGTGATAACCTTCAAGAAGTAAATAGTTTGCTTAAAATATATGCAAATGAAAAACTAGAGCTTTATGAAGTTAGTTCAAATGTAAATAAAGTACTTTTTAATGAAAAATCTTGTGTTGAAAAAATAGAAAAAACTCAAGTAGGACAACAGACTCTTTTTTAAAGAGTCTGCTTCTTTTAATTATTTAATTGTAGCTAATACTAATTCTCTTAGAGTTTTACAGGCAACTGCTGTAGACACTCCACTTGCATCATATTTAGGACTTAATTCAACAACATCTAGCCCTACTACATTTTGAAGTCTTCCTAAAATAGAGATAATCTCTAACATATCATGGAAATCAATTCCCCCTGGCTCAGGAGTACCAGTTCCTGGAAAAACAGAAGGGTCAAAAACATCTAAATCAACTGTAATATAAACAGGCTTATTTATTAATGTTTCTACTCTTTGCTCTAAAGTAGTATAAGTGAATTTTTCTAAATGAACATGCTCTTTTGCCCATTCAAACTCCTCTTTTAATCCACTCCTAATACAGAATTGATTAATTTTTCCATCTCCAACTTGGTCATAAATTCTTCTTAATACAGTTGCATGACTTAAAGACTCACCTAAGTAATCTTTTCTTAAATCTGTATGAGCATCAAAATGAATAATATGTAAATCCTCATACTTTTTAGATAAAGCTTTTACAGGTCCTAAAGATACTAAATGCTCTCCACCAATCATAACAGGAATTTTACCTGCATCAATGATTTCTTGAGTCATTTCTTGAATCATTCTTAATGCTTTTTTCTTATCTCCAAAAGGAACTTCTAAATTTCCATAATCAAAAAGTTTTAAATCTTCTAAATCTTTATCTTGATAAGGGCTATAACTCTCTAATCCCCATGAATCTTCTCTCATCGCACTTGGAGCAAATCTTGTTCCTGGTTTAAACGATGTTGTACCATCAAAAGGTACTCCAAATAAAACTGCTTTTGACTCTTCAAATGAGTCATCAAATCCTATAAAAGTAGAACCTTGTGCTTCCATCTTTTTTATAATCGCCTTTCAAAATTATACATATCCATATACCTAAATGCTAATAGATTTTCTAAAATAGCAAATAGAGCAATAAAATTAATAAAAGAACTTCCCCCATATGAAAACAGAGGTAAAGGAAGTCCAACAACCGGAGCATAACCAATAACCATTAAAATATTTATACTCATATTTAAAAATATAAGCAAGCCTAAACCGGAGGCAAATGAACGAATTACATAATCATCATGAAAATAGTAATTAAATGATAAAAGATGATAAATTAGTAACCCATAAATAAAGATTAATCCAATGGCACCTAAAAATCCATATCTTTCAACAAAATATGCAAAAATAAAGTCACTTGTTGCAATAGGTAAAAACTTTAATTGTGTTTGAGTTGCATCTTCAGCATCTTTTCCAACAAGACCACCATTTCCAATAGCAATAATTGATTGTTGTACTTGATAACTTGGTTTTTCTGATAAAAAATCTTTAATTCTTTTTTTCTGATAATCTTTGATTAAATTAGTATATATAAAAGGCGAAGCTAGAGCTATCGTTACAAAAATTGAAGCCCAGATTTTCCAATTCACACCTACTATAAATAAAATTCCATACCCTACAAGAAGTAGTACTAAAGCAGTACCTAAATCAGGCTCTTTTGCAATTAAAACAAAAGGCAGAAGAATATAAAAAGAGAAATATAAAAAGTCTTTTATATTATATCCTCTATCTTCTGGCGGTTTGCTATGAATTAAATGTCCAAGCATTAAAATAAATACTGGTTTAAAAAGTTCACTTGGCTGAATTGTCATATTTATAAATGGAATACTAAGCCATCTTTTTGCACCCAATTTAGTAACACCCCAAAACTCAACTGCTAAAAGTAAAAATATTCCAAGCCAATATAAAATTGGTATAAGCCTTATATTTCTTCTAATAGGAAGAATAAATATTATGAAAAAAACAATTAGAGCTACTGTAAAGTAAATTAATTGTTTATTCGCTAATATACGGTTTGTTTCACTAATAAGATTGTATGACAACAATATTAATGGCAATACAAATATAACTATTAAATAATCAAAATGTGAAATAATTCTTTTATCAAATAAACGCATAGTGAAAGAGTACCCAAATATGGATAAAAATTTTATTGTTCAAGAGACAAATAGATTAGATAAATTTTTAAGTTCTAAAATTGATGCTTCTAGAAATCAAATAGAACAGTTAATAAATAAAGAATATGTAAAAGTAGATGGTAAAATCTGCACCAAACGAGGACTAAAACTAAAATTAGAACAAGAAATAGAAGTTCATTTTCCAGAGGCTGAAATAAATCCCATTAAAGATGAGGAATTTATCAAAGAGTCATTAAGTGATAAAAATATTGAAATAATATATGAAGATGACTATATTTTAGTAATAAACAAACCTTATAATCTAACAGTGCATGATGCTCCAAGTGTAAAAGATGCTACTTTAGTGGACTGGTTAAAACTAAATAATATCTCTTTATCTACTATTTCAGGAGAAGAAAGACACGGGATAGTTCATAGATTAGACAAAGGAACTAGCGGTGTTATGGTTATTGCAAAAACAAATGAAGCCCATGCAGGTTTAGCAAAACAATTAGAAGATAAAAGTATGGGAAGATACTATTTAGCAATAATTGATTTACCTTTAAAAGAGAATACAATTATAGAAAAACCAATTGCTAGAAATCCTAATAATAGATTAAAAATGTCAATTGAAGAAAATGGGAAAAATGCTAAATCAGCTTTTTGTAAACTTGCAAACTCAAATAATGAGAAATATGATTTAATTGCTTGTAAATTATTTACTGGTAGAACACACCAAATAAGGGTACACTTAAGCTCTATCAATAGGCATATCTTAGGTGATAATTTATATGGATTTAAGGGCGAATTAAATAAAATAAATAGATTTTATTTACATGCATACAATCTATACTTAATTCATCCAATTACAAAAGAAAAAATGAGTTTTACTGCAAAACTTTCAAATGATATGCATGATTTTTTAATAAACAATTTTAATATGGAGATTGTAAATGACAAAATTGATGAAAGTAACATCATTAAGTGCTTTGCTTCTACTTCTTAGTGGATGTAGCTACAAAGACTTTAATAATACAAAACCTAAAATAAATGATACTCTGGAAGTAGTTGATTCTGCTTCTATTAGAAGTATTCCTGATATAAATGCTATTGCTTTTGAGTGGAGAAAAGTTGATGACCCTAGAGTTACTGGTTATCATTTTTATAGAGCAAACTTACAAAAAGATGGAACTAAATTAAAGTTAATTGATACAATTGATAATAGATATACTACTCATTATGTAGATGATAATGTTGAGCCTAATACAAAATATGTATATAAAATCTCTTCTGCAACACCTAGCGAAGTTGAGTCAAGAACTACAAGTGATTATATAGTTTCAACACTTCCACTAATGGAAGGGGTTAGTTTTATACAAGCAATTTCAAATCTTCCAAGACAAATAAAAATTGTATGGAGACCACACCAAAGTGAAAGAATTGAAAGTTATGAAGTTCAAAGAAAAACTCCAAACACAAGTGAATGGAAAAAAATTGAAGCAATTGATGGTAGACTTCAAGCTGAATATATTGATTTAGATTTAGAGGATAATGTTGTTTATCACTATAGAGTTATTGCTAAAACTTTTGATGGATTAGAAACACTTCCAAGTGCTTTAGTAAAAGCTCAGACAAAACCTTTACCAGAAGGTATTTTAAGTCTTAAAGCAACTACAGACTTACCAAGAAAAATTGCTTTAAACTGGGAACCTTCAAAATCAGAAGATGTTATAAAATATAATATTTATAGAAGTACAGATGCAGAGAGTGGATTTGATATTGTAAAAGCTGTAAATGCACAAACTTTAAATTATGAAGATTTTGTAAATGAAGATGGGAAAGTATACTTTTATAAAGTTAGTTCTATTGATAAAGATGGTTTAGAGAGCAATTTAAATGTAAATGCTGTAATGGGTATTACATTAAACAAATTAAGAAAACCAGTAATGACACTAGCTCAAATTCAAGGAGCCAAAGCTATTTTAAATTGGCAAGCAGGAGATGATAGAGCTGAGTCTTATACAGTTTACAAAACTATCAAAGAGGGATTTTTTAAAGCTAAAACTATTAAGTTTCAAGGGATTAATGCTTTAAGATTTGAAGATAAAGATATTGTAAGAGGTGTTCAATACAGCTATGCAATTCAAGCAGTTGATAAAAATGGAATTCACTCAGAAATAACAAAAGAGACAGAATTAGTATTACCAAAATTAGCGGAGATTAACTAATATATGCCTCATATTGTATTTAATAAAATAAACAAAGAATTAAATGTACCATCTTCACTTGATGGTACAAACTTTAACTTTATTGCAAAGTCATATAATTTTACTGATAGTCCTAGAAAGACAGAATATAAAATTTCTACAACAAGAGATAAAAAAGAGTTTTTGTTAACTCTTAGAGAAAAAGAAGAGAAACTACTTCTTAAACCAGATAAAGTTACAAGAATTAGTCCTGTTCAGTTAATTAAAGATTCACTAAACTCTTATGCAAAAATTACTGAAGCTGAGATTGCTTTTTCAAATACTCAAAACTTTTCGCAAAAAGTTGAGCCTACTCAAGAGTATTTAAAAGATATTGACTATTTTGTAAATGATTTCAATACAGATAAAGAGATTCAAATTGAAATTGGTTTTGGAAGTGGAAGACATCTTTTACATCAAGCAAAAACTAACCCTGATGTTCAATTTATTGGTTTAGAGATTCATACTCCTTCTATAGAGCAACTTTTAAAGCAAATTAAAATACAAGAGATAAAAAATATTTTAGTTGTAAATTATGATGCAAGACTTTTTATGGAGTTTATTAAATCAAATAAAGTAGGAAGAATTTTTGTGCACTTCCCTGTTCCTTGGGATAAAAAACCACATAGAAGAATTTATTCTAATGATTTTATCAATGAAGCACTAAGAGTTCTTAAAATAACTGGAACTTTAGAACTAAGAACGGATAGTAGAAAATATTTTGATTATTGTGTTGAGTTATTAACAAACCTTCCAAAAGGTAAAATCACAATAGATATAAATAAAGATCTTGCTGTATCTAGTAAATATGAAGATAGATGGAAAAGACAAGGGAAACATATCTATGATGTAGTTTTAACTTGCGAAGAGAATGATGCAGAGATTAATCATGAATTTGATTTTAGCTTTAAAAAAGAGATTAACTTTTTAGAAGTGATTAAAAGAATTCCTACAAAAACACTTGTAGAAAAAGATTATTTTGTTCATGTAGAAGATATTTTCACTATAGAAAATAAAGAGAATTCTGGGCTTATTCAAATCACTTTTGGAAATTTTGATAGACCATTAAGCAAATATATTTTAGTTGAAGAAGGGAAAGCTTCATATTTTCAAGACTCACCCCTACCAACAAGTGCAAATATTAAAGCACACCAAAAAATTAAAGAGATATTAGAATAATGATAGAAGCCAAGAATATATATCTTTCTTATGATGAAAATAAATATGTTATAAAAAAAGGTAACTTTTCAATAAAAGAGAAAGAGTTTATATTTATTGGTGGAACTAGTGGAAGTGGTAAATCAACTCTTCTAAAATCTTTTTATGGAGAAATTCCTTTAAAGCATGGGGAACTGAAAATTGCAGGACAAAATGTTTTTGGAATAAAAGGAAAATCCTTAAGAAGTCTAAGAAAAGATATAGGTATTATTTTCCAAGATTATAAACTTATTAATGAATGGACTATTGAAGAGAATATTATGATTCCATTAAAAATCAATGGTTATTCAAACGATATTTCAAGAGAACAAGCAACAAAACTTTTAAATCATGTTAAGTTATCACATAGAGCTGGTTATTATCCAAATGAACTAAGTGGTGGAGAGCAACAAAGAGTTGCAGTAGCAAGAGCTTTAGCTCATAACCCTAAGATAATCATTGCAGATGAACCAACAGGTAACTTAGATGATTACTCTGCTGAAGTTGTATGGAATCTATTAAAAGGAGCAAATGAGCAACTAGGAATTACAGTTGTTGTTGTTACTCACAGAGTTCCAAAAAACTTTGGTATTAGATTTAGACAATTATCTATTGAAGATGGAATAATTTATGAAGTTTCTTAAAAATACTTTTGCCTTTGTTGTACCACTTACAGCAATGCTTTTATCATTTATTATTTATCTATTTTCATCAAATATATTAAATAACTATAAAATAAAAATTGCAAATGATTATTCTATTGTAGTTATAACAAATACTCCTATTATAAAAGAGGATATTACAGAGCTTGGTGGTATAAAAGTTGAGAAGATTATAACCTTAGAAAAAAATGCAATAATTGATAATATAAAATCTGATTTATCTTCTACTTCAATTGATTTATTAAAAAAGAAATTACCTCATTTTTATAAAATTAATTTAGAGACCTTCCCCACAACAAGTCAACTTGAAACTATAAAAGATAAATTATATGCAAATAAAAATGTTAGAAAAGTAGAGATTTTTTCAAAAAATCATAATAGTGTCTATTTATTGATGTTATTACTTAGTCAAATCTCTTTTATACTTTTTACAATTATTACTATTTTTGCAGTTATTATGATTTCAAAACAGATAAGAATTTGGTTTTATGAACACCATGAAAAAATTACAATTTTAAAACTACATGGAGCTTCTATTTTATATAGTTCTTCAACTATTTTAAAATATGCAATTATTAGTTCATTTATCTCATTTTTTATTGTTTCTGGAATATTTATCTATTTAGTTGATAATATTGGTGTATTGTTGCCTAATGATTTAGAAAATATTGTACAAGTTACACTATCTTTTGATGAATCACTAATGAAGATTTTTCTTCTTTCTTTTGGTATTTCAATACTAACTATTATAGGTGTATTATTAAAGTATAAAATAAAATATGATTAAGAAATTAACTCTACTATTTATAGTATCAATCACTCTTTTAGGAAACTCAACAAAAAGTATTGATAAAAAAATTGAAAATAATAAACTAATTCTACAAAAAAATAAAAAAGAGCAAGAACAAAAAGATTTACAAATAAGAATTCTTGCAAAGCAAATTGATAATCAAAATAAAGAGTTATCGAGATTAGAAAAAGCTATAAAAATAGTAAATGAAGATATAGAAAAACATCAAACTCAGCTATCAAAAGCAAAAGATGCTCTTGTTTCTTTACAAAAAGATTCAAAAGATTTAATTAATGAGAAAAAAAACAATGAAGAGAAAATTGTAGATACAATTATCAATGAATTTTCTTCATCTATTGCTTTAAAACTTGCAGGAGAAAGTAGTGTTCAAGAGCTAATTGACTCTGAGGTTTATACTATTCTTTCTCAAAACTCTAAAGATGAAATCATAAAAATAAATAATAACTATGAGTTAGTGACTCAAAATAAAAAAGAGAATCAACAAAAAATAAATAAAATTAGTGACTACATTGAAGATAGAATAAAAAAGAAAAAAGAGTTAAATATTTTAAAAAGAACACACTCAAAATCTTTAGTATCTTTGGAAAAAAAACATGAAGAGTATCAAGTAGAACTAAAAAAGACTGTTCAGCAACAAGACTCATTAAAACAACTTCTTGGAAAATTAAATATCTTAAAAAAAGAAGAGATTGAAAAACAAAGAAAAGCTGCAATTGAAAAAGCTAAAAGATTAGCTGCTTTAAAGAAGAGACAAAATAAAAAAGCTCAAAAAAATGCAGATTATGAAGTTAGTGATGAAGATAGAAATAATAGCTATGCAAAAAATCTTGACCTAGATGTAAGAATGATTGGTTCTTCTACATCTGGAGTAAAAATTTCAAAATATAGAGGGAGAAAAACAATAGCTCCTCTTGATTCATTTCAAGTTGTAAAAAAATTTGGTAAATATTTTGATCCTGTTTATAAGATTGAATTATTTAATGAATCTATTGTTTTAAAAACAAAAGTACCACAAGCAAAAGTAAAATCAATTTTTAATGGAAAAATTGTATATGCTAAAAAAGATGCAGGTATGCTTGAAAATGTTGTAATTGTACAACATAGAAATGGTTTACATACAATCTACTCTCATTTAGACCAAATTTCTCCATCTTTAAAAGTAGGAAGATGGATTAAAAAAGGTTATGTAGTAGGAAGAGTAAGTAACACTTTAACTTTTCAAGCAACTAAAAATGAAATGCACATAAATCCAAGAGATCTCTTTAAAATATAATATTCTCAATTATATTAAATTAAATGAAAATAAAATTTAATTTTTATATAACTTATCTAATTTTTTTTTTAGATTTATTAAGGCTAGTTTATATAGAATACTCCCTTAAAAAAGGTATGCAATGAGAAAAAATATTACGCTTTATACAATTGTTATGATAATTATGCTTTCTGTTACTATTTCTATATTTAGTTTATATAACTTAAGAAAAACTGGAATTAAATCTGCAATACATAATGCACAATCTATTTCAGAAGTAGTAAAAAGTGGATTAACAGCACATATGATAAATGGTAATATGCAAGAAGTTGATACTTTTATAAACTCTGCTTCAAATATTAAAAATGTTGAACAGTTATGGCTAGTAAGAAGTAAATATGTAAATGAACAATTTCCTACTTCTCATCTAAAAAACCCTCCAAGAGATGAGTTTGATAAAGAAGTTCTTCAAACTGGTAAAATGAAATATAGTATTGAAGAAGAGATAACTAGCACAACAGTAAGAGTTACCATTCCATATAATGCAGTAGCAGAAAAAGGAATTGATTGTCTTAAATGTCACCAAGTAAAACAAGGGACAACCTTAGGAGCTGTTTCTATTGTATTAGATATAAGTACTATAAAAGAGATTGGTATTGAGTCAATATATGTAATTACTGTACTAATTTTAACAACTATTATTCTCTTTATCTTAGTAAGTAAAAGACTAATAAACCCTTATTTAAGACTATTTGATAAATTTAAATTAAATATTAATCAAGCAACTCATGGAAGATTTAAAGGTATTGTTCCTCCAATTGGTTTATCAGCAGAAATGATAAATATCACAGAAGATTACAATAACCTAATACAATCTTTTAAAGACACAGCAATAGATATTGATAAAAAACTAAAAGGCTTTGTAGGTTTTAAAAACTCTACTAAAAATAGAAATCCTTTAAAAGATTCAAAAGAAATTATTGATAACTTATCAAATCTTTATCAATTTAAAAAACAAATTGAATTAGATAATACAAAAGAAGAGATTTATAACAGACTAGCAGAGGTTTTAAAAAATAAATTTAATCTAAAAAACTTTACTTTTATTGAGATTGATACTAAGAAATATAAGATGTCAAAAATGTTAGAAAGAGGAGAATCTTTTTACTGTAAAGATGCTTTATTAACTAACCCTGAATCATGTAGAGCAGCAAGAACAAAAAGTGATGTGATGTCAGTTGATTTTCATAATAGTTGTCCTCACTTCAATAGCAAAGATAAATTCTATTACTGTTTTAATGTTGATATTACTCAAAATTTATATCTAATTATAAACTGTGTTTGTGATACAAAAAAAGAGTTAGAAGAGTTAAAAGATAAAACAATTTTTATCAAAAGTTATTTAAAAGAGTCTATTCCTTCAATTGAAGTAAAACTATTAATGAATGCTTTACAAGAATCTGCATTTAGAGATGGATTAACAGGTTTATATAATAGAAAATTCTTAGAAGAATATACTAAAAAAATGCTTCCACAAGTAAGAAGAGATGGAACAAAAATTGCTTTATTAATGTTAGATATGGATCACTTTAAATCTGTAAATGATGAGTATGGTCATGATATTGGAGATAAAGTACTAAGAGAATTAGCAAGAATATTAAATGAAACAGTAAGAGAATCAGATATCATCATTAGATATGGTGGAGAAGAGTTTATGATTCTTCTAATGGGTGTAAACTCAGCTGATGATGCTTTAAGTGTTGCTAGAAAAATTGGAGATAGAGTAAGAGAAAATGAAATAGATGTATATGCGGGTACAAAACTAAGAAAAACAGTTAGTATTGGTCTTTCTATGTATCCAGAAGATTCTACATCTTTTGAAACAATTATTAAAAATGCAGATATTGCTTTATATAAAGCTAAAAATAGTGGAAGAGATAAAGTAATTAGATTCGAAGAAGAACTTGTTTCAAGTGTTGATTTATTTTAAGAGTAAAACTTTATAATAAGTCTTACTCTTCTAAATAATCATGAGTTATACAATGCTCACATCTAATAATATCTTCATATTCAATGGTTTGTAACTCTAACTCACTAAACTCTTCTTTTATAATTTTAATGGCCTCTTCATCTGCTGAATATAAAATAGATTTACCTTCAACATTACCACTAACAACTTTATCAGTTTTAGCAAGAACTTTTTTTAAACTCTCTTCCCAATATTTAAGTAACTCTTCATTATCTTCTAATTCATCATAACGAATATCCCATTGAGCACATAAATCAGGTAAAAGTCCACAAGTTCTTTTATCATAAAAATCTATTGTTATTCCTTGAAGTTTCATGACAACTCCTTATGTATATATTTTAATTTTATACCCTCTGCTCTTAATAAAATATTGCTAAAAAAATTAGTAATTAAAATTAAGATTATTAATCTTGAACACACTCTTAATTAAAGTAGCTGTATAATACTAAAAACTTAAAAGAGATAACATGGCACTTGAAGATAAAATTAAATGGAATAATAAATATAAAAATACCCCTACTTTATTAGAAGATAGACCTCAAAGTAATAAATTAAGTGAAGTAATTTCTTTTACAAAAGGGAATAAAGCTTTAGATGTAGCTTGTGGTTCTGGACGAAACTCAATTTTTCTTGCAAACAATAATTTTTTAGTAACTTCAATTGATATTTCAGAAGTTGCTCTTGAAGAATTAAACAATAAAAATAATAAAAACATCACAACAAAACTTGTTGATTTAGATAGCTTTGAGTTTGAAAAAGAAGAGTATGATTTAATTATTATGACAAACTTTTTAGATAGAAAAATTATTCCTCAATTAGTAAACTCTTTAAAAGAAGATGGCATTTTATTTATAGAGACTTATATGTTTCATGAAGAGAATGAAAAACCACCTTCAAATCCAGCTTTTTTATTAAGTGAAGGGGAACTAAAAACACTTTTTGATGAAAGAGTTGAAATTGTATTATATGATGAATTTTTTAATGAAGATTTTGAATTATATAAAATGAGAAAACAAGCAATTGTTGTAAGAAAAAAATAGAGTTTCCTTATTTAAAAGGAAGTTCTATTATAAAACAAGCTCCTGTAAAATTTTTACTCATAAATTCAAAGCTTTCATTTTCGACAAAAAGCTTACCTTTCATATGATTTTTTATAATCTCTTGACTCATGTATAAACCTATTCCTGTTCCTTGAGATTGGTGTTTTGTTGTAAAGTAAGGTTCAAAAACTCTTGTCATAATTTTTGAATCTATTCCCCCTGCATTATCTTTTATTTTTATAACAACTTTTTGATCTTCCAAAAAAGAATCTATAAAAATAAATTTATCAGATTTTTTATCTACTAAAGCATCTTCTGCATTTTTTAGTATATTCATCATTACTTGAATAAACTCATTTTTTATACCATAGACTTCTATCTCTTCTTCTAAATTAGTTATTACAGCAATTTGTTTATTTTTTCTATTCATACTTGATAGAGATAAAGATTCATTTATAGTTTTACTTATATTAAAAAGTTTTACTTCTTTATCAAGCTTTAAAAAACCTCTAAAATCTTCTATTGTTTGAGATAAATATTGAGCTGACCTATTTATTGCATTTAAAGATTTTTCTTCATTTTCAGGATCATTTATTCCTATACTTTTTTGTACCAAAATACCAGTTGCAGCAGTTGAAATCACAGATAAAGGTTGTCTCCATTGGTGAGCAATATTTCCTATCATTTCTCCCATTGCAGCCATTTTTGATTGTTGGAAAAGAGCATAATCTTTCTCTTTTAAAAGTTTCTCTCTTGTTTTTTGTTCGGTAATATCACTAAAGATTCCTATATAATTTACTACATTTTTATTTTCATCATAAATAGTATTAATAGTAAGCCATTCAATAAAAAGAGCTCCATTTTTATTTTTATTTGTGATTTCTCCTTCCCAAAAACCTTTTTCTGAGATATTTTTCCACATTTTTTTATAAAACTCTTTTGTATGAACAACTGATTTTAAGATACTTACTTTTTTATTCACAATATCGTTTTTTGTATAACCTGTAATCTTCTCAAAGGCTTTATTTACATCTAATACTGTGGTATTTTTATCAGTAATCATAATTCCATCTCTAGTATTACTAAAAACAGTATATGCTTGCTTTAACTTATTTTCTTTCTCTCTTTTAACTGTTATATCAAGTCCAATAATAACTAAAAGCCTTTGCTCTTCTTTTATTATTGAAGATAGGGTAAAATCAATTATTCTCTCTTCATTAAATTTATTTATTGCAATAAGTTCATCTTGATATTTTTTTTGATAAAAGTTACTAACTTTTTCTTTTATTATCTCTTTATCTTCTTCTCTCCAACACTTTAAATCCCAAAAGCTTTTATTCTTTATTTCTTCAAAGGTTTGGCCTAAGAACTCTAAAGCAAGATTATTCATCTCAATTATTTTTCCATCACAATCAATAACTGTAGCTAAGAAATGAGAATCTTGAAATAGTAGTTTAAACTTCTCTTGGTCTTGAATTTGTCTTTTTTGAAGCTTTAACTCTTGCTCTTTTTTTCTATTATATAAATAGAAGAAAAATAGTGCAATTAAAATACTTAAAATAACAATGATTGTAGTAATTATGAAGAAGTTATATTGTTTTTTATTCCAACTTGCAAGGCTCTTTTCAAAATTTAATTTAACAACAATACTTAAAGGATAACTATCTGTTAAAATATAAGTTACCATATATTTAACATCATCAATTATTTCAATTCCCGTATATTGATTTTTTGAAATAGCTGCTTGTAAAAGGTCACTTCTTTTAATCTTTTTACCAATTTGTCTATGCTCATTTGTAGAGACAAGAAGAACTCCATCCAATCTGATCATTTCAAAAATAATTTCAGAAGAAGAGATATTACTAAAAAATCTATCTTTAAAATAGTCACTATTTAAATTTATAATTACATCAAACTCTTCTTTTCCTAAAACTATTTTTTTCGAAATAGGAATAAAAGATTGTGTAGTTGAATCAAAACTCTCTTCTTGAGTATAAACATCACTTCCAGAGATAAAATCTCTTCCTATCCAAGGAGTATTAATTTTTAAGATTTTATCGTCAAAAATAGGTTTAGGATAGAAGTTTTGATTTTGAATATGTAGACCTATGTTATATAAATTAGAACTAAATTTTATTTTTTCATTTTGAAGAATATTCATTGATCTAATTTGAGGATAGGCTCTTATTATTTCTTCTAATCTTCTATTTATATTTTCATTTTTATCATCAAGTTTTAAAATAGATTTTATATTTACAATTGTTTGTTCAATATTTGCTAAATCTTGGTTTAACTCTTTTGAGAAAGATTTTGCATTTAATTTAGAGATTGTAAGATAGTTTTCCACTGCTTCTTCTTTTAAAATGGAAGAAGAAACTAAAATACTAATTATAATTATAAAAAAGGCAAAAATTACACCTAATAATAATTTTATTTTACTAGCCATATTACTATACCAAGTTTTATTTGATTATTTAAGTTTTAAGATTGGTTCAAGACCATGTTTTTTTGCGATTGAAAGTAGTCTTCCATCTTTTTTAATTTTTCGAATAAAGATTTCAATTCTATTATAGAATTTGTCATCTCCGTAGGCTACTGCCCAAGCATATTCACTTAGATAATATACTTTTTCAGGTTTTACAACTCTTGCCCATTGAGTTTGTGCAAGCATTTTTTTAGCATAAGGATAATCAGTCATAAAAACATCTGCTCTTCCAGCTTGAACTTCTTCTTCTCTTTGCTTAAAACCTTGAATAACAACTAAACTTGCATTTTGAAGTCTCTCTTTCATTACAGTTTCATGATAAGTTTCTTTAGCAACTGCAACTACAACTCCTTTTTTATCTATATCATTCCAAGATTTAATTTTTTTATTAGAAGTAGTTGTAATTGCATAAATATCACTTTGTAAGTGAGCAGAAGTAAATCTAATTTGTTTTATTCTTTGTTCTGTTTTTCCTATTGCATACATTGCAATATCACACTTATTTGTTTTTACATCTTCAATTAAACTAGGGAAAGAACTCTTCACAAATTTTAAATTTACATTTAAATCTTTTGCTAATTCTACTGCTAAATCACTATCAATACCTTCAATATTCTGTGTTCTTGGGTCAACATAAGAAATTCCATAATATTGAGGCCACACACATACTTTTAATTCATTTGTACTAATAACTTTATCAAGAATACTTTTGTCATTTGCATAAGAATTTAATATTAAAAATAGAAAAAATAGAATAGATTTATTAATTAAATGCATCATTAAAACCTCAAATAAAAATAATTTTTAAATTTATTATAAATACAGCTAATTAATCATATCATAATTTTTAATATTTAATATAAAATAAGCTAAAATTTTTAAAGGTAATTTAAAAGTAATTTTAAAATATACATTCTGTATTATTTATGTCTACCTAAAAAGGAAACAGCATGTTAAAAAATAATTTTCTTTTTCTTTGTTTACTCTTATTAAGCTCTACTCTTTTTGCAAATGAAAAAGTAATATTACAACTAAAATGGTTTCATCAATTTCAATTTGCAGGATATTACGCTGCAAAAGAAAAAGGCTTCTATAAAGAGTTAGGCTTAGATGTAGAAATTAAACAAAGAGATTTAAAATACAATAATATTCAACAAGTTGTGGATAATGATGCACAATATGGTGTTGCAGATTCAGTACTATTCTTATATCAAGAAAGAAAAGAACCAATTGTAATTGTTTCTCCAATCTTCCAACATTCTGCAAATATTTTAATTTCAAGAAAAGATAGTAATATCTCAACTGTTTACAATTTAGATAATAAGAATATGATTTTCTATCCGAATGATACAGATGGCTTTTCTATTTTAGCTTTACTAAAAAAATTTCATTTAGACCCAAACCTAATTAGAAAAAGAGAGAAAAACGATTATCAAAAGATTATAAATAAGCAAGCAGATATTATGCCTGCATATATTACAAATGAACCTTATTTATTTAAAGAAAAAGGTGTTGAAATTAATATTATTAATCCAATGAATTATGGTATTGATATATATGGAGATATCTTATTTACAAGTAAAAAAGAAGCATTAGAACATCCTAATAGAGTAAAGAAGTTTAAAGAAGCCACCCTAAAAGGTTGGAAATATGCTCTTGAAAACAAAGAAGAAATTATACAAATAATAAAAGAAAAATATAATACTTCTAAATCAATTGAACATTTAACATATGAAGCTAAAGCTATAGAGAGTCTTATTTCCAAAGATACAATTCCTTTAGGATATTTAGATAAAGGAAGAGTAAAATATATTAATGATTTATATAAAGAGTATGGCTTAATAAAAAATGAACTTAATTTAAATGATTTTATCTTTGAAGATTATATAAATAATAATGATTTAAATCTAACAAAAGAAGAAAAAAACTACTTACTTAATAAAAAAATCATAAAAATACAAAATCTAAAATCTTTTGCTCCTTATAACTTTGAAATTGCAGACCAAGCTAAAGGTTATACAATTGAGTATATGAAACTCTTAGCAGAAGTATTAAATATTAAAGTTGAGTTTATTAGTGCTGAGTCTTGGACAAATGCATTAGAAATGATAAAGAATGCAGAGATAGATCTTCTTCCAAATATTGTTCGAAATCAAGAGAGAGAAAAATATATGGATTTTACAGAATTTTCTGATGTTCATTTTCTTACTGCTTTAGGAGTGAAAAAAAATTCAACTATTAAATCAATGAATGATTTAAAAGGAAAAACTCTTGCTATTTTAAAAAATACCTTTTTAGAAGAGATAATAAGAGAAAAATACCCGGATATAAAGCTACTTACCACTAAAACAACCAAAGAAGCTTTAGAAGCTGTTTCAAATTCTGAAGCTGATGCAGTAATTGATAATCTCTCTACAATTGAATATTTTATTAATAATGATTGGCTTAGTAATATAAAAACTATTAAACTTACTCAAGAGAGTAAACTTCCTATAAATACTCCTTTATATATTGGAGTTAAAAAAGATAATCTACTTTTAAAATCAGTTCTAGAAAAAGCAAATCAAACAATTAAGCATAATAAACTTGCCAAACTAAAAGCAGACTGGCTTATAAAAAATTATGAAGACCATATAGAATTTAGCAAATTAGAATATGACTATTTAGAAAATAAAAAAACAATAAACTACTGTATAGATCCAAACTGGATGCCTCTTGATAAGATAGAAGATAATAATCATCTAGGATTAAGTTCTGAATATATAAAAATCTTTGAAGAAAAACTAGGTGTCACTTTTAATTTAGTAACAACTACTTCTTGGAGCAATACTTTAGAGAAAATTAAAAATGGTTCTTGTGAATTAGTACCTTTTATTCACAAAACCTCACAAAGAAAAAAGTTTTTAAATTTTTCAAAACCTTTTCTTTCTTATCCTTTAGTTATTGCAACAACACTAAAAGAACCATATATTGCTAATTTAAAAGCCATAGGGAAAAGAAAAGTAGCCTATGTAAAAGATTATTCATACAAAGAGACTCTTCAATCAAAATATCCAAATATAGAATTTGTTGAAGTAACTTCTATAAATGAAGGATTAAAAAAAGTTCAAAAAAACAAAGTTTTTGCTCTTATTGGATTATTACCTACTGTTGGCTTTGAGATTCAAAAAAACTTTTCAAATAGTTTAAAAATTTCTGGAGAAGTGGAAGATTTATGGGAGTTATCTATAGCTACTAAAAAAGAAGATTTTGTTTTAAATAGTATTATCAATAAAATTCTATTATCAATTTCTGATGAAAAAAAAGAAAAACTATTTAATAAATGGAACTCTGTAACTTATGAAGAGCATTTAAATTTAGGAAAAATTCTTATTATTGCTACTATTTTTTTATTTATCATTCTTCTTATAACATATAAAAATAGACAAATTAATAAGCTTAATGAAGATATGAAAAAATATATAAAAATAGTAGATGAACATGTTTTAACTTCTTCAACAGATTTAGAAGGAAATATAACTCAAGTTTCAAAAGCTTTTTGTAAAATAAGTGGCTATAAGAAAGAGGAGTTATTGGGTAAAAACCATCGAATTATTAGACATAAAGATACACCTAAAAAGTTATTTATAGAACTATGGGAAACTTTACTTGAAGGTAAAACATGGAAAGGTGAAATCAAAAATAGAAAGAAAGATGGTAGTCATTATTGGGTAAGTGCAAATATCTCTCCTGTATTTAACAAAAAAAATGAAATTATAGGTTACACCTCGATTAGACATGATATAACTGACAAAAAAAGAATTGAAGAGATTTCAATTACAGATGAACTTACAAATCTTTATAATAGACGATATTTTAATGAAATATTAGAAAGAGAGATAAATAGAGCAAAAAGAGACCAACACTATTTTGCCCTTATAATTTTTGATGTAGATTGTTTTAAACAATATAATGATAACTATGGACACCCTAAAGGAGATATTGTTTTAAAAGAGATAGGAAAAACAGTAAACTCTTTAACAAAACGCTCTTCAGATTATGGTTTTAGGATAGGAGGAGAAGAGTTTGCTATAATTTTTACTCCACACTTTAAAGAAAATGCTCTTGAATTTGCACAAATAGTAAATAAAAGAATTGAAGATTTAAAAATAGAACATAACTTTAATAAAGCAAGTAATTATGTAACTGTTTCAATAGGTCTTTATGTAGAAACAGGAGAAAAAATAGAGAGCTCTGAAGCAATTTATAATAATACAGATGATGCTCTATATGAAGCAAAAGAAAAAGGAAGAAATCAGTTTGTTTTATACACAAAATAGAAGAAAGGAAAATCCTCCTTTCTCCTTTTAAGATTATGAGTTTCTTAAATCCTCACATCTATGTTCTTTAATTTTATCAATATAATTAAATACTTTTGAAGTATTCTCTTCAATATCTTGTGCAATATTATGAAGAACTTTATCAGTTTTATCTTTTGCATCTATATCAATATATTTTTGAACATTGCTATGAACTTTCTCATGAGCTATTAATAATTCATTCCAATCACTATTTTTTGTAAAGTTTTCATTTGAATGTGCTGCAATCCATTTTCCAAGGGCACACTCTGTATGAGTTTTAACTTTTGCTGTTTTACCATTTCCTAGCTCTTTAAAGTTTGTCTCTTTAAAAGCGATATGGTCAAGTTTTAATTTTGTAGTATCAAATACTAAATCTACATCACAAACTTGATTTGATTTAGAAGTATCAAACTTTGTTCTATTTATCACAGCTACCAATCTTGAAGCTATTTCACTTAGAGTCATGGCTTTTTGAGAAACTATCTCTGAAGCATTTGCATTCTCTTGCGTAGCTTTATCAAGTTGAGTAATTACAGAATTTATCTGTTCCATTGCTCTTGTTTGTTCATTTGTAGCTAATGTAACTTCATTTACATTACTTGTTACTTGTGCAACTTTTTCATTTAGATAATTGAAACTTTCTACCATTTTATCAGCAGTCTCTTTACCCTCTTTTGTTTTCTCTTGAGCAAAAGTAACTAAATCTTTAATCTGTTTTGCAGCTTCTGCTGATCTATTTGCTAGATTTCTAACCTCAGCAGCAACAACAGCAAAACCTTTACCTGCCTCACCAGCAGTTGCAGCTTCAACAGCTGCATTAAGCGAAAGAATATTTGTTTGGAATGCAATTTGGTCAATTATTGTAATTGCTTCAACAATATCATCAGTTGCATTATCAATCTCTTCCATTGATTTACCAGTTCTATGAGCTAATTTATCATCTTCTGCACTTGTTGTTTTTAACTCTTGTGCAATTTTAGACATCTCTTTTGCTCTTTCACCTGTTGAAACAATTGTAGAAGTTATCTCTTCAACTGCAGCTGCTGTCTCTTCTAACGAAGCTGCTTGCTGTGTTGCAGAAGCAGATAGTTGTTCTGAAGTTGCTGCTAACTCATTTGAATTAATAGATAAACTCTTACCTGTTCTATCAATCATTGATAGAATTTCTGAAATAGAGTCTCCTAAAGCATTTGCTCCTTTTGTTAAAGAACCAATATTTCCACTTTTATCACTTTTTATTTTATAGTCATATTTTGCATTTCCAAACTCAATTAAAGCAAGGGTTACCATCTCAATATTATCTCTTGTCACTTCTAACATTTGATTAATATTTTGTTTTAAAAGTTCAACCTCTTTATTTGAAGCTTTTGCATCTATTTTATATGTATAAAAACCATCTTTTGCTTTTTCCACAATATCGATTGCTTCACTAATAACTATAGCATCTTGTTTTAATCCCTCTTCAATATTATCAAGATATTTATTGAATTTACTAGCTAAAAGCCCTACTTCATCATTTCTTTCAAGCTTTATTTTTTGGCTTGGATCATTGTTTTTTATAAGATCACTAATTGCATTTGTTAAAATATTTAAAGGCTTAATAACTGTATTTTTTAAGTTAAATAAAATAGCAACTAAAACAATTAGACCAAAAACAACTAAAATCAAAATTGAAGTATTAATAAATTTTTCTGCATTATATATTGTCTCTTCAACAATAGCTAAAGGTCTTGCAGCTAAATATAATCCAAGATTTTTATCCCTAAAATCCTTTACTTCTATACTTGTATAAAAATATTTATTACTTATTAAATAACCATCATTTAAAAGTTTATCCATATCAATAGTTTTTGCATCTTCTAAAAACTCTTTATTTACAAACTTTTGTGAAATTAGATAATCTTTAAACTTGTTTGTTTCATCAAACAGTTCTACTTTTTGTACCTTTAAGTCCATTAATAATAAAAAGGCATCTTTCTCTTTATCAAATTTCTTAGCAACAGAATTTAAACCTTGGATAAACTCTAAAGAACCTAAGTGAGAACCATCATCATCTTTTATTGGAACAACCGTTCTTAAACTAAGTCCAGCCTTACCTAATTCCATTGTATTTACAGGTTCATTTGTAGTATTAACTTTAACTACACTATGTCTAAATGAACTTAAGTCATCCCCAAACTTATCTGTTTTCCAAGCTCTTACAAAAGATTTATTATCTTTAGTATGAATATGTACCTTTATATTTTTAAAAGGTGTATGATCTTTCATCTCTTTTGATATAGTTTTTAAACTAAGAATTGCTAATTCTCTGTTATCTTCCCTAAGAGACTTCTTGATTCTTCCATCATTTGCAATTGACAATGCATTTGAAATACCAACATCCATTTTTACTTGGATACTCTCATCTATATGAATTTTTAATTCATTTAATGTATTTTTGTAAATTTCTTCTTCAGTAATATTTTTATAATAGTTAAAAATAAGTAAACTTATAACTAATGAAACAAAAATTATAATTACTGTAACAAAAGAAAATTTTTTCTGAATACTCATATTCTTGAACATTACACTCTCCTTCTAAACACCGTATTATAGCACTTATTGGCTAAAAACATATTAGTAATGGTTATTTTTAAAGTAAAGTATAATTATTAATTACATTAATAACTAAAAACAAAGAAAAAAAACTTTTTTAGAAATAAAAATAGATATTTTATTATTTTATAAGGGCCATTCTTGAATATAATCCAGCCGTAGTTGTATAACCAACTTCACTAAATTTTAAATTTTTATTGCTATCGTAGATTAAAGTAGTAGGGAAAACACTAATATTAAACTTTGTAGAGTGGTAAGCATTTTCATCATTTACTACTTTAAAAGAGAGTTTGTTTTTTTGTAAATAACTCTCTATTTCTTCTTTTGTACCCGATTGAACAGCAATAGTAATAACTTCATAATCCTTAGAAATTCTCTCTATGTTTGCAGCTTCAAGATGACAAGTTGGACACCAAGTTGCCCAAAAATGTATTATAAGAGGTTTGTTTTCAACAATAGTATAAATTGTGTCATCTAATAATTTCACACTTTTTATATCAAAATCATTTTTATTTAAATCAGAAGAACGATAATAACTTAGGGCATTTGATACAATAAACAAAACTAGTGCAAAGAGTATAAATTCTTTAAAATATTTTTTGATTTTATCTTTCATTTAGGAGACCTTGAAGAGTTTTCAAAGAAGTATACAATTTTTTTGTGTATTAAGTATTAAGACAAGGTTTCCCTTGTCTTATAAAATATTTATTATATATTATAGTTTGTCAGAGTTTTTACCTAAGTATTCAGCAACACCTTCAGTAGAAGCTTTCATACCTTCGTCACCTTTATTCCATCCTGCTGGACAAACTTCACCATGCTCATTTGTGAAAATCATAGTATCAACCATTCTAATCATCTCATCAATATTTCTTCCTAATGGTAAATCATTGATTACAGCGTGTCTTACAGTTCCATCTTTATCAATTAAGAAAGATCCTCTTAATGCAACTGAATCACCAAATAATACATCATAATCTTTAGAAATTTGTTTACTTAAATCTGCAACCATTGGGAATTTTACTCTTCCGATTCCACCATTTTCAACTGGAGTCTCTCTCCATGCGAAGTGAGAAAACTGAGAATCTACAGAACAACCAATTACTTGAATACCTCTTGCTTCAAAATCTTCAACTCTCTTAGAGAAAGCAATAATTTCTGAAGGACAAACGAATGTAAAATCTAAAGGCCAGAAAAATAATACTGCACCTTTCTCACCAATATTTTTATATAAATTAAAATCCTCTACAATTTGTCCATCAGCTAATACTGCTGTTGAAGTGAAATCTGGAGCTTTTTTTGTTACTAACATTTTTATTCCTTTTTTTATGTTTTAAATTTTTTATGGTGAAATTATAATAGAATAAAATTAAATTAAAATTAATAAATTTTATTAGTGGATAAAAATTATCCTTTATTTCTTGCATCTTTTTTATTTTTTTTTCGTCTACTTATATAGACAAACTTAAAAAAGGATTATTATGAGCTTATTTTTAACAATGTGTACATTTTCACTTGTGATGTCAATTACCCCAGGTCCAGTAAATTTAATAATAGTAAATTCTGGAATAAACAATGGATTAAAAAAAACATTTGCTTTTATATCAGGAGCAACTATCGGTTTTACTCTTCTTCTTTTATTAATTGGATTAGGATTAAATACTTTTATAGCAAAGCAGAGTTCCTTTTTTACTTATTTAAGTATAGGTAGCTCTTTATTCATTATATATATAGGATATAAAATTATTAAGATAAAAGACAATATAGATATTTATAATAATGAAGAAAAAACTCCTTATTTTTATGAAGGCTTTTTAATACAATGGCTTAATCCAAAAGCTTGGATAGCTTCTATTTCAGGCGTATCTCTTTTTTCTTCTTCTGATTTTGTTTTTTATAGTTTTATTTTAATTTATTTTTTCATTTGTTATTTAAGTCTAATATTTTGGGGATACATAGGAGAAAAAGTTAGCTATTTACTAAAAATAAGAGAGTATCTAAAATATCTTAATATTATAATGGGTTCACTATTGATACTCTCTGCTATGTACTTATTTTATATACAATTCATTTAGTTATAATTATTTTAATAAAGGAGTGAGTATGAATAAATCAACAGAAGAAGTATGGAAAGAGTATCATAAACAACTTCTTGGTTTTATTAGTAGTAAAGTTTCAGATAAACAACTTGCTAAAGATATTTTACATGAAGTATTTATAAAAATTCATTCAAAAATACATACTCTAAATGACATTACAAAATTAAAAAGTTGGGTTTATCAGATTACAAGAAATACAATAATTGACTTCTATCGAACAAATAAAGATATAAAAGAGATTCCACAATGGGTTGAAAAACCTTTTGAAATTGATTCAAATGAAAGCATAAAAGAAGAGCTTTCTTTATGTTTAGGATTTCTTATAGAAAAACTTCCAACAAAATACAAAAATGCAATACAACTAACTGAAATGAAAAATAAATCTCAACAACAACTAGCAGATAGTGAACAAATATCTCTTTCAGGGGCAAAGTCAAGAGTTCAAAGAGGGAGAAAAATATTAAAAGAGATGCTTTTAGAGTGTTGTCAGTTAGAAATTAATAAACATAACCGCATTGTAGAAGTTCAAATAAAAGATGAAAAGAATTGTAAACTACTCAAATAAACTATTTTACACAATATAAGCACTATTTGGATAAAATAATTGCCTTATAATAGTTTAAAAATCAAAGGTTTAATAATAATGAGTGAAAGTAAAGATTTTCTACGTGTTATAGTTGAAGAGGACTTAAAAAAAGGCAAATATAAAGAGATTGTTACAAGATTTCCACCAGAGCCTAATGGATTCCCTCATATAGGACACGCTAAATCTATCTGCATAAATTTTGGAATTGCACGTGATTATAATGGTCATTGCAACCTTAGAATGGATGATACTAACCCAACAACAGAAGATACTAAATATGTTGAAGCCCTTAAAGATGCTGTACAATGGCTTGGATTTAAATGGGACAAGGATATATATTATACTTCTGATTACTTTCCTAAAATATATGAATATGCTATAAAACTTATAAAAATGGGAAAAGCATATGTGGATAGTATCAATGAAGAGCAAATGAGAGAGTTTAGAGGAACTGTTACAGAACCTGGAAAAAGAAGTGAGTTTGCAAATCGTTCTATTGAAGAAAATTTAGACCTTTTTGAAAGAATGAAAAAAGGTGAATTTAAAGATGGAGAACATGTATTAAGAGCTAAGATAGATATGTCTGCTGCTAATATGAAGATGAGAGACCCTCTTTTATATAGAATTAGACATGCTCATCATTTTAGAACAGAAAATGAGTGGTGCATCTATCCAATGTATGATTTTGCTCACTGTTTATCTGATTATATTGAAGGAATCTCTCACTCTATTTGTACTTTAGAGTTTGAAAACAATAGAGATATTTATGATTGGGTTTTAGATACTCTTGAACTTGAGCCACCAAGACCATATCAACATGAGTTTGCAAGACTTGGAATCAATTATACAGTTATGAGTAAAAGAAAACTGCTAGAACTAGTACAAGGCAACTATGTAAATGGTTGGGACGACCCTAGAATGCCAACAATTGCAGGATATAAAAGAAGAGGATATACACCTGAATCTATTTTAAACTTCTGTGACCAAATAGGTATAGCAAAAGCAAACTCAATGGTAGATGTTTCTCAACTTGAATTTTGTATTAGAGATGATTTAAATAAAAAAGTACCAAGAGTTATGTGTGTACTTGATCCTTTAAAAGTAACTATCGAAAATTATGAGGGAGAAGAAGAAATTGATGCACCTTATTATCCTCATGATGTACCTAAAGAGGGTTCAAGAGTAGTTCCTTTTTCAAAAGTAGTCTATATTGAAAGAGATGATTTTAATGAAAATCCACCAAAAGGTTTTTATAGACTTACACCAGAACAGCCAGTAAGACTTAGACATGGATATATTATCTCTTGTAAAGAAGTTATCAAAGATGAAACTGGAAAAATCACTGAATTAATTGCACAATATTATCCTAACTCAAAAAGTGGTTCAGATACAAGTGATATTAAAGTTAAAAGTGCTATTCAATGGGTAAGTGAAAAACATGCTAAAAAAATAGAAGTAAGACTTTATGATAGATTATATAAAAATGAAGCTCCTGAAGGGTTAGAAGATTTAAACCCTAACTCTTTATCTATTATCAAAGATGCTCTTATTGAGCCTGCTGTAATAAGTGATAAAGTAGATGAAAGATTTCAATTCGAAAGACAAGGGTATTTTTATGCTGATCCTATTGATTATACAGATGAAAATCCAGTATTTAATAAGATTGTAGGATTAAAAGATTCTTGGGCTAAAAAAAATATAGTTGAAAGAACTCACTCAAGTACTGTAGAAGTTAATTATTCTGTTGAGAGTGCTCATCACTCTATTTCAACAAAAGTTAAAAAAGAGATAGTTCATGGAGAAGCACAAGCTTTAACACAAGAGCAACAAAATCTTTTTGATAAATATACAAAAGAGTATAGATTAAATAGCGAAGTATCTAATATTTTAGTAAGAGATGAACAACTTACATCTTTTTATGAAGAGACACTAAAAGAGTTAAATAGTCCAGTAAGCATAGCTAATATTGTAGCAAATGAGGTAGCAAAAGAGTTAAAGCAAGAAAATGAGTTAAAATTTACTTCAAAGCAAATTGCTCAACTTGTAAAAATGGTTGATGAAGAACTTATCTCAAGTAAAATTGCAAAACAAGTATTTGAAGAGATGACTCAAACAGGAGAAAATCCAGAACAAATAGTTGAAGCAAAAGGTTTAATTCAAATAAGTGATCCTGCAGTGATTTTACCTATCATTGATGAAGTGATTGCTAAAAATCCTGACAATGTAGAGAAATATAGAGCAGGAAACCAAAAACTTTTTGGCTTTTTTGTAGGACAAGTACTTAAAGCAACAGAAGGAAAAGCAAATCCAAAAGTTGTAAATGAACTTGTAACAAAACAATTAAAGGCATAAAAAAAGGCTAGTTAAAAACTAGCCTTTAAATAAACTACTACTCATAAAAAGAGTCTATCTTTTTTCTATGATTCGCAGCCCATTTTTCAAAGCCCATAGCTTTTTCTTTTTCTACATTCTCTTTAGTTTGATTATAAATCTCTTCAGCTTTTTCTTTTGGAATAACTGCAATTCCCTCTTCATCAGCAACAATAATATCCCCTGGATTTACAGCAATACCACCAGCAACAATTGGAGTATTTAAAGGAAGAACTGCTTTTTTAGTTCCTGGCATAGGAAGGACTCCCCTACCAAAAATAGGAAATTTTATCTCTCTTACTTCTGCAATATCTCTCACAACACCATCAATTACAAAACCTCTTATTCCTAAACCTCGTGCAATAGCACATACATTTCCACCAGAAACTGCATAATCCATTGAATTAGTTTGAGCTACAATAATTGAACCCCTTGGAGCTTCATATATTGCTCTATGTAATGCTAAGTTATCTCCTGGCACCATATTTACTGTAAAAGCAGGTCCTGAAACTCTAGGTATACTTTGCCATAACTCTTTCATACCAGCATCCATAAAACTCTCTCTTTTTAAAGGTCCTGCATAGTCACAAGGACTAAATTGAGCAAACTTTTCATAATCCATCTATTCTCCTTAAGAATGTAGTTTTTTAATAACTTGATAAGCCTGATTTATCTCTTGAGTTTTAGCCGTAGCCTCTTCAATGTAACTCTCATCTTTGTCTTGAGAACTTATAATATCAGGATGATACTCTCTTACAAGTTTTCTATAGGCTTTTTTAACAGTATTCATATCATCACTCTCTTTTACACCTAAAATTTCATAGGCTTTTTTAGGAGTCATTGTTTCTTGATTACTTTTCATTTTTTGTTTCAAACTATTTACAATAGCATCATAAACTTCAGCTGAGATATTTAATTGTGTAGCAATATCTCTTAAGACTTTATCTTCTTCACTACTAATACCTTTGTCTACAAAAGCTAATTGAATTAAGAAACTAATAAACTGTCTTCTTTTTAAAATACTTTTACCTAGAAGTTTATTTAATGAGGCAGCTATCTCTTTTGTATCATCTATTCTTTGTTTCTCTTCATTGAAAATCTCTTTCATAATAGCTCTAGTTTTCTCTTTTTCATCAAAAACCTTTGAGATATCATCAAACATCATTCCTATTAATTGAGCTTCAAGTTCATCTACTCTTCCATCTGCTTTTGCAACTTTGGCTACTAAAGCTATAAAATGTCCAAGATAACTCTGCCTAAATAACTCTTTTGAAGCTGATAATTTATTTAAACTCTTTTTTGAATAATATTTATATAGTTTAACTGCAACAATCGAAGCAAAAATAACAGATAGGGTTAAAAGAGTATTTACAATAAAAGTGTAATACAATATCACAAGTAAGATTGCTATAAAAATCCATTTTTTTAATTTCATAATCTAAGATACACCTTTATATAGTTAATTTCTTGGAAATTATATCTACTTAAGCTTAAGTGAGTTGATATTCTTCTTATAATTTATTTTGACTTAATAAAAATTTTTAACTACTTTTTTTTCTATGTATTTCAAATATTTATGTTAAAAATCTTAATAAATAAAATTTAATGGATAAAGATAATAATGAAAAAAAATATAGAGACTTTTGAAGAACTTTGCACTTTTGCTGATTACTCTTTTGTAAAAGAACTTAACTGTGACCCAGAGGCAAAACAAAATGGTAATAACAAATCATCAAGAGAGGTTTATTCAGGACACTATGTAAATGTAGAACCAACACCTATAAAAGAACCTATATATATTTCCCATAGTAAAAACTTTTTTAAAGAGTTAGGTTTTAGTGAAACTCTTTTAAAAGAAGATAATTTTATCAAAATGTTTTCTGCTGATACTTCAAAACTACCAGAAACTATTAAAAATAAAACTTGGGCTACAGGATATGCGTTATCTATCTATGGTACAGAATATTATGCACAATGCCCTTTTCAAACAGGAAATGGATATGGAGATGGAAGAGCAATCTCTATTTTTGAAGCAGTTTTAAATAACAAAAGATGGGAGTTTCAACTAAAAGGTGCAGGAAAAACACCCTACTGTAGAGGAGCTGATGGGCGTGCAGTTCTAAGGTCAAGTGTACGGGAGTTTTTAGCACAAGAACATATGCACTCTTTAGGAATTCCTACATCTAGGTCATTGACACTATTTACTTCTAAAAAAGAGCAAGTACTTAGACCTTGGTTTAGAAAAGAGTCTTATTCAAGAGACCCTGAAGTTATGATTGAAGAAGATGTTGCAATAACTACAAGAGTTGCCTCTTCTTTTATTCGAGTTGGACAACTTGAACTTTTTGGAAGACGAGCTAGAAAACATGAACATAAAGATGCTTTAAAAGAGTTAGAACAACTTGTTCTACATCTAATCAAAAGAGAATATAGTGAAACTATAGATGATAACTTGAATTTAGAGAAAAAAGTACTTCTATTAGCAAAGCAGTTTCAAGATAGACTTACTTCTTTAGTGGCTAACTGGATTAGAGTGGGATATTGTCAAGGTAACTTCAATAGTGATAACTGTGCAGCAGGAGGTTTTACCCTTGATTTTGGACCTTTTGGTTTTATAGAGATGTTTGACCCTAATTATCAGCCTTGGACTGGTGGAGGTATGCACTTCTCATTTTTCAATCAGCCACAAGCAGCACAAAAAAATTTTAAATCATTTTGTTCTGCTTTAAAACCTCTGATTATCTCAAACCTAGAATCAATAAAGGAACTTGAAAAAATAGAAAATGATTTTTCTGTAATCATGCAATCAAAAATAGAAAAAATGTGGGCTTCTAAACTAGGTCTTATTGAGTTTGACTTTGAACTATTTAATGAACTTATTAATCTTATGATTGAAACAAAAGTTGACTACACAATATTTTTTAGGGAATTATCAAATATACCAAAGGATATGACAGAGCTTGAAAATAGTTTTTATACTAATATTGAAAATGAAATTATCAAATCAAAATGGAATAGTTGGTTAGAAAAATGGAAAGCTAAACTAAAAGCAAATTCACAAAAAAAACTAGAAGAACTTTCAAAACAAATGAAGCTTATAAATCCAAAGTATACTCTAAGGGAGTGGATATTAGTTGATGCATATAAAAAAGCCCAAAAAGGAGACTATACTCTTATAAATGAACTACAAGAGATAATGACAAATCCATATTCAAAACAAACAAAAGAGATAGAAAAAAGATATTATAGTAAAAAACCCTCTGAGTTTTTTGGAATAGCTGGAGTATCTCATGTGAGTTGTTCTTCATAAAAAAAGAGCAAAAAAAAAGCTTCTAGATAAAAGAACCTAGGTTCAAATATCTAAAAGCTTTAAAAGTGGCTCCGGCACCTGGATTCGAACCAGGGACCAAATGATTAACAGTCATCTACTCTACCACTGAGCTATGCCGGAATTTAAGTTTTTTGTTTATTTAAAGAGAAGTTTAAGTGGCTCCGGCACCTGGATTCGAACCAGGGACCAAATGATTAACAGTCATCTACTCTACCACTGAGCTATGCCGGAATCTGACTTCCTCTTTAAATGGACTGGAATTATAGTCAAATCTTTTTTGTTTGTCAAGACTTTTTCGAAAAAATTATGAAATTTTATAAAAACCTAAGCCACTGCTATCAATCAAAGATATTCTCTTTTCTTCTACTAATTTTTCTAATAATTTTTTTGATACTTTATCAAACATATTTTCTATATCTTCTTGAGTTAAAGGTCTTCGTTTTAACATATTGATAATTTCTTCTTCAGAGAATGAAGATTCTAATTTTGGTCTATTTTTATATGCTATATTTACATTTATACCTTCAAAACTATTAGCTATTTCTTGCAAAGTTTCAAAAGATACTGGCTTCACTTCATATGCAGGTGGTCTATCAATTGTACCAATATCTACCCTATGAGGTTTTATCTTTTTAACTGCTTCATATAAGGCTTTTATCTCTTCTTCTTTATCATTAAGTGTTTTTACAAATAGAATTTCAAGTACAAAGATATTTTTTGTTTCACTTGAGAACTTTATCATACCTTCAACTATCTTTTCAATATCAATTCCACTATGTATTCTATCAAGCTTTTTAAAACACTTTTCACTTACACAATCAAGTGATAGTTTTACTGTATCTATTTTCAATAAAGCTTTATAAATTTTTTCATCATAGATTGTACTTCCATTTGAAAGAATAAGTGTTTTTGCACTCTTTTTTACTTTATTAAGTTCATCAACAAGCTTTTCTAAATCTGGATATAGAGTTGGTTCTCCATTTGCTGTTATTGTTATAACATCTATTTTTGGATGTTTCTCAAATGAGGCTTTAACTTCTGCTACTACTTCAGCTACACTAGGATAAGTAGTCATAGTATCAACTGTTTTAGCTTTTTCAAGTTCACAATAAAGACAATCAAAGTTGCATTGTTTTTTTGAAGGAGATAGGTCTATACCTAAAGAGATTCCAAATCTTCTTGAAGGAATAGGTCCAAAGATAATATTGTTTGAATATGACAAATAAAAATCCTTTTAAAATAAAAAAAGAGAAGCTACAAGAGCTTCTCTTTTATGTTAAGTTTACAATAATCTAATTTATTTATTTTTTTGAAACTCTTTGACACTCACTTACAAAGTGAATTGCATTTTCTACTGGCACATCAGGTAAAATTCCATGCCCTAGGTTAAAGATATGTCCTTCACCTTGCATTACATTTTGAATAGCTTCAACACATTGAGTTGTTGCTTCTTTTGAATATAATCTACAAGGCTCCATATTACCTTGTAATACATATTTTTCACCTAACTTCTCTTTTGCTAGTGCCATTGGTGTTCCCCAATCAACTCCAAATACATCAAAGTTTCCATATACTCCACCTCTTTCAATGAAAGCAGCAACCCCTTTAGGGAACATGATTACTGGAATTTCTGGATATTTCTCTTTTACATATTCAGCTATTTCAACCATATACTTCCAAGAAAACTCATCATATTTTCCTGGTTCAATTGCCGCTGCCCATGAATCAAAGATTTGAACAACATCTGCACCTGCTTCAATTTGTTTAACCATATAATATTTAACTACATCAGTTACTTTTCTTAGAATTCTATGTAAAAATTCTGGATTAGAATACATCATTTTTTTACAAATATTATAAGTTTTAGTTCCTTGTCCTTCAATCATATAAGTTGCTAATGTCCAAGGTGCTCCTGTAAATCCAATAAGAGCTTTATCTTCAGGAAGTCTTTGTTTTAAAAGTTTGATTGTTTCATATACATAAGTTAGTTTATTAGCAGCCTCTTCTCCACCAATTAATCTATCTAAATCAGCTTCTGTTTCAAGTGGGTCATTAAATTTAGGACCAAAACCTTTAATAAACTCTAAGTCCATTCCCATTTCATCAGGAATTACAAGAATATCACTAAATAAAATAGCAGCATCTACTCCTACAATATCAAGTGGTTGAATTGTAACTTCACAAGCTTTTTCTGGGTCATGACATAAATTTAAAAAGTTACCAGCTTTTGCTCTAACTTCCATATATTCAGGTAAATATCTTCCTGCTTGTCTCATCATCCATACAGGAGTATAAGGAGTCTCTTTTCTTAAACACGCATCTACAAAAATCTTTGACATAATAAACTAACCTTTAATCTATTTCTATTATTATTTTTTTCCAACTTTACCTAAAAAGTAAAGTCCTACTGATAAAGCAGCTACAGCAAGAGCAAAATAAAGCATCTCTAATGCTCCATTATATTCTGTATGTAAAACTCTTTGGAAGAAGTTTACAACTAGAACCATTACTATTACTTTTGCTATTTTATCTTTTAATTGGTCTAGTGAAGTGATTGTTAATACTCTTTGTTCATCTTGCATTTCTTGAATATGTTTAATCGGAGAGATAAAAAGTTCATAAATACCAAAAGAGAAAATCAGCATAACCACAGCAATTAAATATAAATCTACTGCACCTATAATACCACTTACTAAATCTTCATGAAAGTTTTCAGGATGAGCCCCAGTAACTATTGTATCAAAAGCATATTTTGCTACAACAAAAATATCCATACTTGCGATTACAAATAGTACTATTGCTCCTAATAATCCAAAAAGTACAGCAAGAAGTACAAGAAATCTTGACTTCCACATTGTACTTTCAAAGATTTGTCCTATCATTAAATTTCATTCTCCATTTCAATCCATTTAAGACCAATTCTTACTGCATTTGTAGCAGCCCCTACTCTTACTTGGTCTGCAACATTAAAATAGTGAACGATATTTGGAGAATAAACATCTCTTCTAATTCTTCCTACATAAGTTGCATCTGTATCTGTTGAGATAATTGGCATTGGGTAAGCATTGTTTTCTAAATCATCAATTACTTCAACATTTTCAAATCTCTCTAAAGCTTCTCTTACTTCATTTACATCTACTTCTACACCATCTTCAAAAGTAACTGTAATAGACTCAGAGTGAGATCTTAAAACTGGAACTCTAACACAAGTTGCAGCTACAGCAATCTCTTTGTGCATGATTTTTTGAGTTTCATTTACCATTTTCATCTCTTCTTTAGTAAATCCATTTGCTTGAGCTACGTCAATTTGAGGAATTACATTAAGAGCAATTTGGTGAGCAAATGCATTTTTTTCACTATCTTCTAAAGAGAAAGCAAAAAATGCTTGCATCTGTTTTACAAGTTCTTCCATACCAGTTTTACCAGCACCTGAAACTGCTTGATAAGTTGATACATCAACTCTTTTAATTCCATATAATTCATCTAATGGTTTTAAAGACATTACCATTTGAATTGTAGAACAGTTTGGATTTGCAATAATTCCTGTTTCTCTCCAAGATGCAATATCTTCTGGATTTACTTCTGGAACTACTAATGGAACATTTGCCTCCATTCTAAAGTGACTTGTATTATCAATTACAACAGCACCTGCTTCAACTGCATATCTTGCATATTTCTCAGAAATTGAACCACCAGCAGAGAAAAATGCAATCTCTACTTCATTCTCTTCAAAACAAGTTTCAGTTAATTCTAATACAGTAATCTCTTTACCATCATATTCTACTTTAGAACCAGCACTTCTAGCACTAGCTAGAGGTACTAACTTATTTATAGGGAAGTTATAATCTTTTAATACTCTAAATAACTCTTCACCAACAGCACCAGTTGCACCTACAACTGCTACATTAAATTTTCTCATTATTCATTTCCTTTATCATCATTATTATCAATTTCTAAAGTGTTTGTATCTTCTACATTTTCACTACTGCTATTATCTGAAAGGTTAAACTCATTTAAATCAATACCATCCATAGTATCTGCATTTTCAATATTTAACTCTTCATCTTCTTCTTTTGGACATTTTGCAATTGATACAACTTTATCTTTTGCATCAACATTTACAATAATTACCCCTGAAGTATTTCTTCCAGCTTTTCTAATTGTTTGCATATCAACTCTAATCATTTTACCAATTGAAGTTAATGCCATTAAATCTTGTGATTCATCTACAAGAACTGCTCCAACTACATTTCCAGTTTTTTGATGTAATTTCATAGAAATAACACCTGAACCAGCTCTGTTTGTCTCTCTATATTCAGAAACCTCAGTTCTTTTTCCAATACCTTTTTCAGATACTGTTAATAACTCTTGCTCAATATTATCAACAACATTAGCATCAACTACGAAGTCAGAATCATGTTTAAACTTAATACCTCTAACTCCTCTTGTAGATCTTCCTTGCTCTCTTGTTTTTTCAATATCAAATCTAATACATTGACCTAAGCTTGTGAAAATCATTAGGTATTGAGAATCTGGATTAGTAATTTTTGCTGTAACAATTTCATCTGCATCATCAAGAACAATTGCTCTTACACCATTACTTCTAATATTACTAAACTCTACTAAAGATGTTCTTTTTACAATACCATTTCTTGTGAAGAATGCTAAAGACTTAGACTCATCAAAGTCTGTTGTTGGAATAATCTCCATAATCTTTTCATCTTCTCTTAAATTGATTAAGTTAACAACTGCTTTACCTTTTGCAGTTCTAGAACCTTCTGGAATTCTATAAACTTTTAACCAATATAATTGTCCCATATTTGTAACAAACATTAAGGTATCGTGGGTATTGGTTACGAAGAATCTCTCAATAAAGTCATCATCGTGAGTAGTTACAGCTACTTTACCTTTACCACCTCTTCTTTGTTTCTCATAAGATTTAATTGGAACTCTTTTTACATATCCATTATGAGTAATAGTAACAACCATTGGCTCATTTGGAATTAAATCTTCAATATCAATTTCATCATAAGAATCTTCAATTTCTGTTCTTCTTGGTTCAGAATATTTCTCTTTGATTTCAGTTAATTCTTCTCTAATAATCTCATTTAACTTCTCTTCAGATTTTAAGATTGCTTCAAGTTCAGCAATAAGAGTTAATAACTCTTGATATTCAGCTTCTAATTTATCTCTTTGTAATCCTGTTAATCTTCCAAGTCTCATATCTAAGATTGCTTGAGATTGAATAGTACTTAATTCAAATCTATCTTGAAGTTTCTCTTTTGCCTCTGTATCAGTTGAAGAAGCTCTAATAATTCTTACAACTTCATCAATATTATCAACAGCAATTTTTAGACCTTCTAAAATGTGTGCTCTTGCTTTTGCTTTTTCTAAATCAAAAATTGTTCTTCTAATAATTACAGTTTTTCTGTGAGATAAGAACACTTTTAATAATTCAGGTAAAGTAAATACTTTAGGCTCTTTATTATGTACTGCTAAAAGAATAATTCCAAATGTAGTTTCCATAGGAGTTGATTTATAAAGATTGTTTAAAACGATTTCACTCATTGCATCTTTTTTAAGTTCAATTACAACTCTAATACCTTCTCTATCAGACTCATCTCTAACTTCAGAAATACCTTCAATATGTTTATCTTTAGCTAAAGTAGCAATTTGCTCAATAAGTCTTGATTTATTTACTTGGTATGGTAACTCATCAAGAACAATTACTTCTTTTTTACCTTTTGTTTCAATATGGTGCTTAGCACGGATTTTTACTCTTCCTCTACCCGTATTATATGCATCAATAATTCCTCTTCTTCCAAAAATAGTACCACCTGTTGGGAAGTCAGGACCTTGGATAAACTCCATTAACTCATCAGCAGTTGCTTCTGGATTATCAATTACATGTAATACAGCTTCTAATAACTCATCAACATTATGAGGAGGAATTTTTGTTGCCATACCAACAGCAATACCTTCACTTCCGTTTAATAAAAGAGTAGGAACTCTTGTTGGTAATACATCTGGCTCTTTTAAAGTATCATCGTAGTTTGGTACGAAGTTTACAGTATCTTTATCAATATCTCTTAAGATATCTTCAGAAACTCTTGTCATCCTAGCTTCTGTATACCTCATAGCAGCCGCATTATCACCGTCAATTGAACCAAAGTTTCCTTGTCCATCAACTAATGGTGCTCTCATTGAAAAATCTTGTGCCATTCTTACTAAGGCATCATAAACAGAACTATCACCATGTGGGTGGTACTTACCAATTACATCCCCTACAATCCTTGCAGATTTTTTATATGGGCTTCTTGAACTCATACTTAAATCATGCATTGCATAAAGAATTCTTCTGTGTACTGGTTTTAAACCATCTTTTGCATCTGGTAATGCTCTACCTATGATAACACTCATAGAGTAATCTAAATAAGAACTCTTAATGCTATCTTCAATATTAACGTCGATTATGTCTTGATTTTCAAAAAGGTTTTCCATTAATAAATGCCTTTATACTAAAATTTAGATATTTTATCTAAAAAAGGCTTAGTATTCGGTGTTTTTAAGCAAAAAAAAAGGATGAAAGCATAAAACTTCCATCCTTTTAAATAAATAATCTATAAAATTATAGATTGTTATCTTTTTTGTATTTTACAATAATATCAAAAACTTCATCTTTAAGTTTTAATTTCTCTTTTTTCTTTTTTTCAACTTCGAATTGATCAACATGGTTTTTTTCCATTTCTTGAATCTCTTCATCTAACTCATTATGCTTATCAAATACTTTGATAAAGTGTGCGTCTTTTTGTTTTAATTCTGTAATAATATCTCTATATTCGTGAAACATTTTTCACTCCTTCTTTTTATATGGTTTATAAGAAATTATAACACTATAGCACTTAATTAATTTTAAATTTTTAACGAAAAAAATTATGTTCTATAATCTGCATTTATTTCAACATATTTGTAACCTAAATCACAACCATATGCTGTAAATTTTCCCTCACCTATTCCAATATTACATAAAACTTTATATTCACTATTTTTTAAAACTTCAGCAGCTCTTGCTTCACAAGCTTCATCAAATAGAATTACTCCATTTTCATAAACTTTTACATCATTATATGAGATTACAAGTTTAGTCTCATCACATTCAATTTGACTTGCTCCTATTGTTGAAGCTATTCTTCCAAAATTTGGGTCTTCTCCAAAAAGTGCAGTTTTTACTAATAAAGAGTTAGAAAGTGCTTTTGCTGCAATTTCTGCTTGTTTATCATCTTTTGCTCCAACCACTTCAAAAGCTACTGCTTTTTTAGCCCCTTCTCCATCTGCAACCATTAACATTGCCATATCATGCATTACAAGTCTTAAAGCCTCTTTGAAAGCCTCTTTATCATAAGCATTTGATTTTTTATTTGCTAAAAGAAGTACTGTATCATTTGTAGAAGTATCTCCATCAACAGAAATAGCATTAAAAGTTGAATGTGAATTAGCTTCAAGTAATTCTTTCATGTCTTCTCTTTTAATTGCAGCATCTGTACAAATAAAACAAAGCATTGTTGCTAAGTTTGGATTTATCATACCAGCACCTTTTGCAACAGCTCCTATTTTAAAAGAACTTCCATCTTGAAGTTTTACTTCATACATACAAGTTTTAGGATAAGCATCTGTTGTCATAATAGCTTTTGATAAATTCTCACCTGATTTGGCAGATAGATTAAAAGAGTTTGCCCCTTTTATAATTTTCTCTTTTGGTAATGGATTTGCAATAACTCCAGTAGAACTCATAATTGGATTTAATAAATCATGATTTAAAGAGGCAAAAACTTCATTTATATCATCAATTCCTTTTTGTCCTGTCATTGCATTTGCATTTTTTGAATTGATTAATACAAAATTAGTTTTAAAACCTTTTTCATACATTTGAAAATGTTTAAGTGGAGCAGCTTGAAATCTATTTTTTGTAAAAACTGCTTCAACCTCGCAAGGAGTATCAGAGTAGATAAATCCTAAATCATTATTTCCATTTGGTTTTAATCCAGCATGAATTCCATCACAGAAAAAACCATCAATTTGATCAATAAAACCTTTTATCGGTAAAATTGTAAACATTATTATCCTTTTATTTTATAAGTCATCTGGTTTCTCTTCTAAAGAGATAATTCTTTTTGCTTTTGAAATAGCTTTTTGGTTTCCTACAAGTAATAGTTTTGATTCTGCTGTTATAATTGTAGAAGCTTTTGGCATTTGGATAAATCTACCTTTTTTCTCAGTAATACCAATAACAGATACTTTGATTTTATCTCTTAATCTTAAATCTTTGATTTCTCTATTAATTACCCATGAGTTTTCATTTACAAAAGCTTCTTCCATATCAATAGGAGTATCTCTTTTATATAAAAACTCTTCAAGTACATTTTCCATATCTGGTCTAATCGCCATTGCTGAAACTCTTTTTGCCATAAGTGAAGGTGTTGCAACAACTTTATCAGCCCCAAGTTTTTTAAGTCTAATTTTCTCATTTTGTGTTTCTGCATTAGAAATGATTAAGAAAGGACTTCTTCCAAGCTCTTTTTCATATAATCTAACAGAAGCAATAAGAGTAATATTGTTTGAAATATTTTTAGATAAAGAGATTACACCCTTTGCAGAACTAAGGTGTGACTTTAAAAATGCTTCTTCCTTATAAGGTTCTTCCTTTACAAAATAAGGATAATTACACTCTTTTGCAATATCCTCTAAGTCATCACTTGGATCAACTACAACAAAAGGAACATGGTTTTCATTAAACTGCCGTGCTAATTGTGCAGTATATTCATTGTGATAGAAAATCACAAAATGTCTTCTAAGCCTTGCAATTTTGTAAAGCATTCTTCTTTCCTTTAATAATTCTCTCAAAGTACCATTTGTAATTACATCAATTACAATACCCACAGCAAAAATTAAACTTGCAAAACCTGCAAGCATAAGGCATACTGTAAATACTATTGTAACATTTTTGAAATTTGCTTCGTTTAATGCACCAAAACCTGTATTAGTTAGTGTATAAGCTGATTGAAAAATAGCATGCATAATTGAATAATCTTCAAGATATACATATCCTATTGTTCCTATCATCATAACAACTTGGATTAAGATTAGAGGAAGTCTAATTGGTTTTAATTTTGAGTAGATTAATGGATTTAGGTCGTATTCGGGTTTACTTCTCTTAACTTCCCAGCCAAGAGCCTTTTTGATTCTAATAAAAATGCTCATGAAAGCACTTTACTTAGTGCTTTCTTATGAGTTCTTTTTAAGAGTTCTTAACTCTTTTGCAGAGATTTTGATTTTTCTAGTTGTACCATCTTCTAAAGTAACTCTAACAGTTCTTAAGTTTGGTAAAAATCTTCTTTTTGTTTTGTTATTTGCGTGACTTACGTTGTTTCCAACCATAGGTCCTTTTCCTGATACAGCGCATCTTCTTGCCATTTTAATTTCCTTAATTTTTTTTAGTGAAAAATATTCGCGTATTATATCGTATTCTTCTTAAGTTTGGTTTAAACTAAAGGCAATCTTTTAAAATATTTCTAAGGCGAATAATTATAATATTTTTTATTATTTACAAAAGGATATCTTTTGAAAAAATTATTAGTCATCATAGCACTTAATATCTTTCTTTTTGGTTATGAATTACAAAAACCTAAAATATATGAAAAAAATATGGAAATAAATAATTGGCTAATGAGTGAAAAACTTGATGGAATAAGGGCTTATTGGAATAAAAAAGAATTACTTACAAGAAATGGAAATAAAATAAATGCTCCAAAATGGTTTATAGAACAACTTCCTGATTTTGAGTTAGACGGCGAACTTTGGACAAAAAGAGATGATTTTGAAAATATTCAAAATATTGTAATGGATAAAACTCCATCTTTAAACTGGAAAGAGATTACTTATAATATTTTTGAAGTTCCAAATCAAAAAGGAGATTTCCTAGATAGATTAGAAAAAGTAAATCAATATATAAAGAAGAAAAATCCAACTCATTTAAAAGTTATAAAACAAATTAAAATAAAAGATAAAAAACATTTAGAAAACTATTTGGAAGAACTTATTTCAAAAAAAGCAGAAGGAATAATAATAAAAAATCCAAAGAGTGAATATTTTACAGGGAGAAGTTCTAATATTTTAAAAGTAAAAAAGTTCTCAGATATGGAAGGAGAAGTTATAGGAATAAATATCTCTTCAAAAACAAAGGTATTAAAAAGTTTAAAGATAAAACTTTTAAATGGTACTACTTTTAATCTAGGAGGTGGTTTTAGCAAAAAACAAAGAGAAGCTCCACCTAAAATAGGAGAGATTATTACTTTTAAATATTATGGTTTTACTAAAAATGGCAAACCTAAGTTTGCTTCATTTTTAAGAGTTAGAAAAGATTAAATTGAGTTTATTACTTTATTTACTCTTTCAAGAGCTTTTTCTAAAGTATACTCTTGCGCAATTTTTCTATTTTGTTTTTTGATTAATTTTAAATCATTTTTATTTTGTAAAAGTGCATTTACTTTAAATTGCATACTTCTATCATCTGGACTTTCCATCATTGAGAAAACATCCACAAGCTCTTTTGCAGGATTTGTTGCTGTTACAAAAACTGCACATTTGCAAAACATTGCTTTTAAAATATTTGAAGCAAAATTCTTACTATGAGTTGGTAAAATAAAAATATCACTTGCTAAAAATAAGTTATCTCTATTTTTATACTCTTCTAACAGTAGAATCTTCCCTTCAATATTTATTTTAGATAGTTGAAATTTTAAACTTGTAATTTGTTTTTTATCCCCTTCAATAATTGCAATAAAATTATCAGAGGCTAGTTGTAAAACAATAGAGATAAACTCTTTTACTCCTGAAGATTTTAGATTTTTACCAGTAAAAAAGATAATCTTCTTTTTAGGGTCAAGGTTTTGCTCTTGGCAAAACTCCTCTTTAACCTCTTTTGGTTTTTTATATTCAATATCTATACTAGGATATAAAACTTCAACTTTTTCAATATTTTCTTGAAGATTTTTTAATAATTCATGGTGAGCAGTTTGAGAATTTACAAAAACCTTTTTTGCATTTTTTATATTCTCAATAGCCTCTTTATCAAAACTTCCTGAATGAAAATAGATATCAGCAAACTCTTTTTTCCCAATTACCTTAGAAAATAAAGAGGCTTTTTTTAACTCTTGAAAATTCTCTTGTTCAAGAAGTTTATCTATTAAAGGAGTTTTTGCTTTGTAGTTTATTGAGAACATTTTTAAGATAACTCATTATCTATAATTTGACAAATAGTATGTCCAAAAAGTATATGCATCTCTTGAATTCTTGGAGTATCATTTGAAGGAACTACTAAATTAACATCACAATAATTATTCATCTCTCCTCCATCACGTCCTGACATACCAACAATTTTACAACCTATTTCTTGCCCTACTTTAAAAGCATTAATTACATTTTTAGAGTTTCCAGAAGTAGAGATACCAAAAAGTAAATCTCCCTTTTGAGCTAAAGCTTCTACTTGTCTATCAAAAACCCTATCAAATCCATAATCATTTCCAATAGCAGTTAAAGCTGAAGTATCAGTTGTAAGAGCAATACCAGGAAGTCCACGTCTCTCTGTTTTATATCTTCCTGTTAGTTCAGCGGCAATATGTTGAGCATCAGCAGCACTTCCACCATTTCCAAAAAATAGAACTTTATTTCCATTTTTTAGTGTTTCAACTATTAACTTTGAAGCATCTTCTAATGGCGTTGCCATTGTTTCCATTACTTTTTGAATAGTTTCTAAATGAGCTTTAAATTCACTTTCTATTACATTTTTCAACTTTTTGCTCCTTGGATTTTCTCTATTGTTTTTGTAGTACTCTTTCCATCAACAAACTCAACCAGCTTTGTCTGTTTTGCAATATCACTTCCTACAACTTCTTTACCTTCGTAATCAGCACCTTTTACTAAGATATCAGGTTCTACTACTTTTATAAGTTCATAAGGAGTATCTTCATCAAATATCACAACATAATCAATGCACTCTAAAGCTGAAAGAATATAAGCTCTATCCTCTTCATTATTTATTGGTCTATCTTCACCTTTTAATCTTTTAACACTCGCATCTGAATTTAAACCTAAGATTAAAACATCTCCAAAAGATTTTGCTACATTTAAATAACTTACATGACCTCTGTGTAAGATATCAAAACAACCATTTGTAAATACTACTTTTTTACCCTGATTTTTTAATCTTAAAGAGATTTTTTCTATTTCTTCTCTTGATTTAATATGTAATTCAATTGAGCTTTTATGTAAACTTGCTTGATACTCTTCAATCTCATCTAAAGTAGCAGTTGCACTTCCAATTTTACTAACTACAACCCCAGCAGCTAAATTTGCAAACTCAACACTATTTTGAATATCACAACCTAAACTTAAAGCAAAACCTAAAGAGGCTAATACAGTATCCCCTGCTCCTGTTACATCATAAACTTCCCTTGCAACAGTAGGTTTAATAATAACCTCATCATTATCTAAAATAGCAATTCCATTTTCACTAAGAGTAATAAGAGATACACCTAAAGAAGCATCAGCTTTTAATTTTTCTAAAGCTTTTCTTAAAGAGTCATCATTTTCTATTTGAATACCAGAAGCTATTTGTGCCTCTTTTTTATTGGGAGTTAAAAGATATGCTCCTTTATATTTAGAGAAATCATTTCCTTTTGGGTCAACTAAAACTTTTTTATTATATTTATTTGCATAAGAGATTACTTTTTCTAAAAGCTCACGAGTAAGAACACCTTTATTATAATCTGATAATAAAATCGTATCATAGCTAGTAATCTTTTCTTGAAGTTTATCAAAAATAGCTTTTGCACTTGTAGATGAAATAGAGTTTTTACTCTCTTTATCATACCTTACAACTTGTGAATGAGAAGCCATAAGTCTAGTCTTTCTTGAAGTTTTTCTTCCACTTTGCTCAACTAAAAAAGATTTCACACCTTGTTTATCAAGCATTGATTTTACTTCATGTCCAGCTTCATCATTTCCAATTACTGACATTACAGAAACTTCACTTCCAAGTGCTACTAGATTGCTAATAACATTTCCAGCACCACCTAAAACCTTTGTCTCTTTTTTTATATCTACAACTTGAACTGGTGCTTCAGGAGAGATTCTGTCGCAAGTACCCCAAAGGTACTCATCTATCATTAAATCTCCAATAACTAAAATTCTTGGTTGATATTCTGAAACTAATTTTTGAATATTTTGCAACTACTATCCTTTTTTTACTTCAGTTTCAAATAGTCTTTTAATCTCAGGAAGATATGCTTTAATACCCTCTTCCATTGAATACTGTGGTTCATAATTTAAATTCTCTTTTGAAGCTTCAATATTAGCCTCTGTAAAGAACTGATAAGAACCAATAAATGGATTTGGAATATACTCTTTTCCATTGTCAATTTCTAGTTCTTTTTGTAGAATATTTACAATATCTTCAAAACTTCTAGCTTTACCTGTTCCTACATTATAAACACCACTTTGTTTTGGCTCACAAGCCTTTATGTTTGCTTGAATTACATCTTCAATATAGATAAAATCTCTTAGGATTTTATCACTTCCTTCAAATAGCTTTGGAGTAAGTCCTTTTAAGATTTGGTGTCCAAATTGTACTACCATAGAAGCCGTTTTATTTTTATAAAACTCTCTTGGTCCAAAAACATTAAAATATTTAAGTCCTACAATTGAGATATCAACACCTTGATTGATATATTTATAAGAAATATTATCCATCATAACTTTTGAGAAGCCATATACATTGTTTGGTTGTTCATATCCAACTTCAAATCTATCACTATCTCCATAAGTAGCAGCAGAACTTGCATAAATCATATTAGCCCCATGATTAATAGCAATTTTTAATAAATCTTCATAAGCATTTACATTTGTTTGAATCATTAAGTCTTGTTCTTGTACTGTAGTATCAGAAATAGCTGCTTGATGGAAGATATAGTCAAAGTTATAATTGATATCTAACTCTTTTAAAAGTTTTTTATCATTTATATTACCACTAACAACTACACCTTTAAATCCTAAAAGGTTTTTAAAATGTCCAAAACTTTTTAAATTTCCATTTGAAAAAGTCTCTTCATTTCTAAAGCAATCAAGAGCAATAATATTTGCTTTTGGATAGTTTTCTTGAAAGTAAAAGCACAAGCTTGAACCAATGAAACCTGCAGCTCCTGTAATAAGTATTGTTTTGTTATTAAAATCTATATTAGTATATTTCATAATAGTATTCTCACTTTAATTTAAAAGATACTATTTTAGCAAAATTTTGATTAGATTCTAAATCAATTTAATTTATGGTCAAACTCTGGCACTATCTCTTTTAGTTTAGCTATTTTATCTTCACAAACTAAAAGCTCTTCAATATCTTTATTTAACTTCTCTATATCATATTTTGTAGGACTTGCTACTGTGATTGATTCATATTGTGTTTTCATATCACTATCATTGATTAAAAGTTCTTCATAAAGTTTTTCACCAGGTCTTAAACCGCAATACTCTATTTCAATCTCTTTTCTTCCACTTAATTCAATCATATTTTTAGCTAAATCCACAATCTTAATTGGCTCACCCATATCAAGAATAAATATCTCTCCACCTTTTCCAATACTAGCTGCTTGAAGTACAAGTTCACAAGCTTCTGGAATAAGCATAAAATATCTTGTAATATCAGGATGAGTTACCGTAATAGGACCACCTTTTTCAATTTGTGATTTAAATTTAGGAATAACACTTCCACTACTTCCTAATACATTTCCAAATCTTACAGCTACTATTTCAGTATTATCTTTTGTATTAATATTTTGTGCATATAATTCACAAATACGCTTTGTAGTACCCATCACATTTGTAGGTCTTACTGCTTTATCTGTAGAGATAAGTACAAACTTTTCAGCTTTGTATTTAATAGCAAGGTCAATACAATTTTTAGTACCTATAATATTATTTGAAATTCCTTCTAAAATATTTCCTTCTACAAGGGGTACATGTTTATAAGCTGCTGCATGGATAACAATCTCGGGTTTATACTTTTTAAAAGTCTCTTCTATAAAACCAAAATTTCTAACTGTTTGCATAACAGGAATAACAATATCAGAACTTAACTCATCTGTTATACTATAAAGATTAAACTCACTATGATCAACTAAGATAAGCTGTTTTGCGCCAAATTTTTTACACTGCCTACTAATCTCACTACCAATACTTCCTCCAGCACCAGTAATAAGAACTACTTTATTTTTTATAAAATTTTCAATTTGCTTTTTATCTAAATCTTTTGGATGCCTTGCAAGTAAATCTTCAACAGAGATATCTTTTAACTGCGTAGAAAAGTCTTTATCTCTTAAAATTTGTTCTAAAGAAGGAAGAATTTGTATCTCAGTAAAATACTCTTTTAACTCATTATAAACAGAGTTTATATCTTTTTGAGTTGCACTTGGAATTGCAATTACAAGAAGGTCATATTTTTTGCCTTTTTCTTTAAACTTCTCTTTTGATAATATTCTTATTCCATCAATACTTCTACCTTGAATAATCTTATCATCATCAATGAAATATCTTACTTTATATTTACTAGGTCTAAACTCTTCTTCAAGTTTCATACCAGCTTTTCCTGCTCCAAAAATAACTACTCTTTTTGTCTTTTGAACTTTACTTCTATTTACTACAAAATAGTATGAATACATTAAAAAATTTGCAGAAAAAACAAATAAGAAAAGCTCAGATGCCATAAGAGCAAATCTAACTTCTCCATGAAAATATGGTGCATATAAAAAGAAAGGTGTAATATAAACTATACTTTTTAAAATAAATGTTTTTTGAGTTGCTTTGCTCCAAGAAAGAGAAAAATCTTTAAAAAGTATAAGAGATGAAATCATTCTTAAAGCTATTACAGTTAAAACAAGAAACCAATCAAAAGGTTTATGAAATATAAAAAAAGTCCAAGCAAATGAAAAGATAGTAAGAGTAATAATAACTAGAAAGTTTAATATTCGTTTATCTATGTGAAACATCTACTTTTCCAAATTTTCTTTTATAATATCACATATCATTTTTACATCATCTTTTTGCATAGTAGTACTACTTGCAAGGCATAAACCTTTTTTAAATAGCTCTTCACTTGTACCATTTAAAAATGACTTTGAAGAGTTGAATAGTGGTTGTAAATGCATAGGTTTCCAAAGCGGTCTTGATTCAACATTTGCTTTATCTAATAATTTCATTATTTTTTCATAAGAGGTTTTATTAAAAGTTAAAGCAGTAAGCCATCTATTTCCTCTACTATTTTCAAGTTCAGGCATAAACTCACACTCTTCAATACCACCTAAAAACTCTTTATACCAAGAAAATATTTCTCTTTTTTTTGCAATTCTATCTTCTATTACTTCCATTTGAGCAACACCAATTGCAGCTAATACATTTGACATTCTATAGTTATAACCATACTCTTCATGTTCATAATGAATAAAAGGTTCTTTAGCTTGAGTTGAATAGAACTTTGCTTTTTCAATCCATTCTTTATTATCACTTACTAACATTCCACCACCACTTGTAGTAAGAATTTTATTACCATTAAAACTATAAACTCCAAAATCACCAAAAGTTCCAGTATGTTTTCCATTCAATGTAGCACCTAAAGACTCAGCAGCATCTTCTATTAAATAAACTCCATACTCTTTACAAATATCACTTATCTTTTGAATATCTGAACTCATCCCATAAAGATGCGTTATGATTAAAGCTTTAGGTTTTTTATCACAAGTTATTAGATAGTCTTCTAAAAGATTTGGACAAATATTCCAAGTACTTTTATCACTATCTAAAAATACAGGTATCGCATTTTGATAGATGATTGCATTAATTGAACCTATAAAAGTAAATGTTGAAGCTAAAACCTCATCCTCTTCTCCTATTCCTAAAACTCTTAATGCAAGATGAATTGCAGCAGTTCCAGAAGTTACAGCAAGTGCATTTTGTGTACCAGTATAAGTTACAATACTTTCTTCAAACTTATTAACATATTCTCCTAAGGGAGCTATATAATTACTTTCAAATACTTTTTCAATATATTTTAATTCATTTCCACTCATATGTGGTGCACTTAAAAATAGTCTTTTATTCATTTTTTATAATTCCTCAACTTCACAACATGGATTACCATAAGCTTTTATATTATCTTTTATATTTTTTACAACTACTGCACCTGCACCAATTAAAGAGTTTTTTCCTACTGTTAACCCTTGAATTACACAAGAACCTATTCCAATATGAGTTAATTCTTTTATATTTACATTTCCAGCAAGAGCCACATTAGGAGAGATATGTACAAAATCTTCTATTTTACATTCATGTTCTATTACTGAACTACTATTTAATATTACTGCTTTACCAATAATTGAATTTGCATTTATAACTACATTTGGCATTACAATAGTGCCTTCTTCAATACAAACACTAGAAGAGATAATTGAACTAGAATGAATTAAAGTAGCTAGATTAAAGCCCTCTTTTTTTACTTTTTCATAAAGTTTAGCTCGTATAATATTATTTCCTATTCCAAAAGCTATAGGAATATTATTAGAGTCTTTTATATCTTCAAAAGTTGGGTATTCATTCTTTCCGTCATCTATAAATATAATATTTTCATAGCCATTATCTCTTGCAATATCTGCTACTACAAGACCATGACCACTAGCTCCATAAATATATAACTCTTTCATCTTACTTTGTCCCAGTAAATTTTTCCATTGTAACACTATTTGAAGAGCTAATATCACTTCTTTTTACAACTTTTAAAAAAGTTAACCAAAGTATTTTCATATCTAATAGAAAAGATTGATTATCAACATACCAAACATCATATTCAAATTTTTGTTCCCAAGAAATAGCATTTCTTCCATTTACTTGTGCCCAACCTGTAATACCAGGTTTTACATTGTGTCGTCTTTTTTGCTCATCATTATAAAAGTCTAAGTATTCAATTAACAAAGGTCTTGGACCTACAAAACTCATTTCACCTTTTAAAACATTAAATAGTTGAGGAAGTTCATCTAAACTTGTACTTCTAATAAATTTTCCAACTCCAACAAGTCTTCTATCATCGGGAAGTAGATTTCCTTCTTTATCTGTTTCATTTGTCATTGTTCGAAACTTATAAATACCAAATATTTTTTCTTTATACCCTGGTCTTTTTTGTCTAAAAAGAATAGGATTTCCCATTTTCCATAAAATAAGTAAACTCACTACTATATATATTGGTAAAAATAGTATTATTAAAAAAAGTGCTAAAAGTTTATCAAATATTGATTTAAGCATTATTAGATTCCATTTCAGTTTTAATTTTAGATAAATAATCTTTTGCTAGTTTTGAATACTGTCTATTCTCATAAACCCATTCTCTACCATTTGCTCCAAGATTTCTTCTCTCTTCTTCATCTAGATTAACAATATTTAAAATCTTATCTTTTAACTCATTCGCATCTGATGTATTTTCAAAGTAACCACAATTTGATTCATTTATCATAGAAGGATAGCCTGAATAAGAGGCAATTATAGGTTTAGAAGCTAGCATATATTCTACAACTTTATTCATTGATTGTCCATATTCCCATACTTTTGAATCTTTTGTTGATAAATATAAAATATCACATTTTTCTAAAAAATATTTCACTTCATTTTGTTCAATTCTAGGTAAGAAAGTTACGTTAGAACAAGAACTTAATTCTTTTTCAAACTTTTCTCTTAAGTCTCCACTTCCTACTAACATAAAATGTATATTTATATTTTCATTCAATAATTTAATTGCTTGAATAAAAGGTTCTAAAGCATTTGTTATACCCATACTTCCAGCATAACCAACAATAATTTTATTACTAGGAAAAACTTTATCAAAAGGATTCTTATCACTTAAAAGCTCTTTTTGATAATTTTTAGGTTCAAAACCTAAAGGAGAGCAAAAAAATGGTTTTTCATAACCTAAAATATTTTTCACATGTAAATCTAATTTAGGCATTGTTCCTACAATTAAATCAGCTTTTTTGTAACCAAATTTTTCTATTATTCCTATTAATAAAACTAAAGGATGCCATTTAGAAAAACCACCCTCTTCTGTCATAGTTAAAGGCCAAATATCTCTAATTTCAAAAACTAAAAAAGAGTTAAACTTTCTTTTTAAATAGTAGCCATAAAGAATAGAAAAAATAGATAAAGAAGATACGATAACTACATCAGGTTTATCAAGTTTTTTAGTATTAAATTTAAAAAGCCATCTTTCAAAATCAAACCAACTTAATACCCTAGAAATTGATGCTGTTTTTAAATATTTTTTAGTTTTTACCCATACTACAGGTACATCCTCTACTTCTTCAAAGTTATATCTATTTTCACTATCAGGATAATTAGCAAAATGATTTGAATCAGAAGTAATTAGAGTTGCCTTATTTCCTAGCTTATTAAACTCTTTTGTTAATGTAAATAACCTTGCTGGCATTTTGCTATAATTTGGAGGACTAGCATACTTAGAGATACACCAAATTTTCATTATATATCCTTATATAATTTAGGTATAGAGTTAACAACTTTTATTACTTCTTTAAAATCCATTCCTAATGTATCTAAATACCATCTAATATTTTGATATCTTGGTCTATTCTCATCATTTACTAATTCTAAAGCTTTTTCTCTAGTCATTTGTCCTTCTCTAATTTGATTACTTCTAAAAGTATCATGCTCAGTAAATCCTGCTACTGTATAATAAACATAATTATAGAAAGCTGCTGTACCATCTCCAATTCTCCAAGTGGTACTTGTATCTATCGCTGTCTCCCAGTTATATCCATTGATTAAGGTATCATCAACTATCTCTTCATCCCATCTCCAGTAATCAAAAATATGAAAATAGTCTTTTTTCTCAGTAAAACTTCTATAATACTCTCCTGAGAGAGTATCCCATAAAGAACTATTAAAATATCCTGGACTTTCACACATTGCTTTAAATCTCTTTGTATGGTATCTAAGTTGTTTCATAATACCATGACTATAAACTCTTTTTTCTTCAAAATCAGGAGCAATATCTAAGAAACCTGTCTTAAAATGTGTTACTTCTAAAGGATTTACTCCCCATAAGTTTAAACTTATTCCTGTTTGTTTTTTAATATCTTCAACATATCTAAAAAAGTGTTTATCTCCTGCTGTAAGCATTGCCATCATTCCTAAATGAGGGGATTTTAGCCAAGCTTCTAAATTCATCTTAATATTTTTTCTTTTTTGAGAAATATCTGCTGCAACAATAATATTTTCAACACCTAAATCAGCACACATTTGAGAAATATTTCTTCTTCCTAAATCAGTAACCATTCCCCAATCGTAAGTATAAGTTACTGGCTTCATTTCTAATTCTTTTACAATTAAGTGTAAACCATAACAACTATCTCTTCCTCCTGAAAAAGGAACAATACAATCTAGCTCTTTTCCTTTTCTTCTGTATGGCTCTACTATTTTAAATAGTTCTTCTATTGGTTTTGGATTATTTCTTGGTTTATAGTTATGACAATAATTACATACACCTTCATTATCAAATTTAATAAAAGGCATTGTTTCAGGTAAGATACATCTTTTACATCTTTTTATATTTAAATCTTCTTTAAATTCTAAAAGGCTTTCTTCTTCTTTATTAAATTTAAATTCAGGAATTAAATTTTCTATTCTATGGTTATCATCAGAAATATTTAATTTGTCATTTGAAACTGGTATTTCTAAAATAAGAGATTCTTCTTTTATTTGATGAACATTTTCACACGAAATTTGATCTAAAGCATATCTTTCAGAAGCAAAGTATATATCATCTCCTATATATCCAACGTATAAACTACCATTATTAGAGAAAAGTAATAATTTTCCATACTCAGGTAGTACTAATGCACAAGCTACTACACCTCTGCAAAGTTCAAGAATTCTATGTGGAAGTTCTGAAATTTCATTATTCTGTTTTAGATGTTCTTTCGCTATAGCAATTATTACTTCAGAATCAATTTTTAATTCACGATTCTCACTTAATTGTTCCCAAATCTCATTATCATTTACTATAATTCCATTATGAATTGCACAAATGTTATCTTTTATTACAGGTTGATTATCCCCTAAACCATTAGTTATTAATCTACTATGTCCTAAAACTATTCTATGATTATAAGGTTTTATTTTGTTTAAAAGCTTTTCTATATTGTAATCAGCTCTTGCTATCTCGTATGAATCATCTTTATAATAGATAAGTCCACTTGAATCTATCCCTCTTTGTTCTGAATGTTTTACTAATTTATTGAATTTCTCTTTATCTATTCTTGTTCTTGAAATTTGTCCAAATATTCCACACATCTATTATTTTCTTCCTTTATCTTCATAAGCCAATAATTCTTTAATAATAAGGTTACTTGCGTTACCCTTACCATATAAATTCTTACTAAAATCAACTTTTTTAATTTCTATTTTATTGTATTCACTTAATATTTTATCTTTTTCAGTACCAACTAAAGTGTTAACACCAATTTCTACTAACTCAATCCATTCTGTTTCTTCTCTTAATGTTAAACAAGGTTTTGCAAAAAAGTAAGCTTCCTTTTGCAATCCACCACTATCTGTCATTACTAAAGAACAGTTATCAATAAGCCATACCATTTCAAGATATCCTACTGGCTCTATAATAGTTAAGTTTTCAACACATATATTTAAGTTTTCTATTATTTTTTTTGTTCTTGGATGAAGAGGTAAAATTATTTGTTTTTCACATGCTATTTCATTTAAAGCACTAAAAATATTTTTCAATTTATTTTCATCATCAGTATTCTCTGCTCTATGGATGGTACATAAAATAAAATCATTTTTTAGTTCAATATTATTGGGCTTTACAGCTAAATTTTTATAAAAGATAGCTCCATCTTGCATTACATCACCAGATTTTATTATTTTACAATTAAAGTTTTCAAAGCCTTCTTTCTCAAGATTTTCTATCGCAGTATCTGTAGGACAAAATAGAACATTACTTATTCTATCAGTAAGAATTCTATTTATCTCTTCTGGCATATTCATATTAAAACTTCTAAGTCCTGCTTCAATATGAGCTAATTTAATATTAAGTTTACTAGCTACAATTGCTCCTGCTAAAGTAGAATTTGTATCTCCATAAACTAATATCCAATCTGGTTTTTCTTTTAAAGCAACTTCTTCAATTTTTTCTATCATTTGTCCAGTCATAGCACCATGAGATTTTCCACCAATCCCTAAAAAGTAGTCAGGTTTAGGTATCTTCATTTCTTCAAAAAATATATCACTCATATTTGAATCATAATGTTGCCCAGTATGAAGTATTATCTCTTTTATTTCTTTATGTTTTGCTATTTCTCTACTTATTGTTCCAGCTTTTATAAATTGCGGTCTAGCACCTAAAATTGTTAATATTTTTATCATTTTATTAATTCCTCATAAACTTCATAAAGCTTTTGCTCTTCTATTCTCCAGTTATATTTAGTTAATATTGCCTTTTTACCATTTTGTCCCATTTGTTCAGCTTCAATTGGATTTGAAATTATATAATTAATTGCATTTGCAATCTCTTTAGGATCAAGAGGATTTACACAAAGCCCACAAGTATTTTCCTCAATTATATTTTTCCAATAAGGAATATCAGAAGAGATAACAGGAATCCCAGCAGCCATATACTCAAACATTTTTACAGGAAGAGCATCTAAATAATTAATTAATGGATGTAATGTAACTAATCCAGCTTTTGAAGTTTTATATACATTTAAAACTCCTTCTCTATTTAAAAAACCTAATTCCTCAACTCTTTCCCATTCTTTATAAGACTTTACTTCTTTTTCTACTACTTCTTCACTAAAACTACCTGCTAAAATAAGTTTGATATTTTCAGTATCTGCCATAGCCTTTACTATTTCTTTAATACCTCTAACTTCTGCAATACCGCCAACATAACAGATTTTATTCTCTTTTTCTTCCCAAGTAATATCATTTAATAACTCATCAATTATTGGAAAATTATTTATATCTATACTATTTTTGTTTATATTCAAAAATTTATTTTTTATATATGGTGTTGCCGTAATAATATAGTCAAATTTTTTACAAGTTATTTTTTCGTAAATTTCAAAAGCTTTTGAAAGAGTATACTTCATAAATAAATTTAAATAATGTTTTCCTAATATCTGTTTAGGTAAATCTTCATGTGCATCAAAGATAACTTTTTTTCCTAATTTCTTTAATTTCAACCCTATTGGTATAAGTTCAGGATCATGAAGATGATATATATCACTATCTAATTCTTTAGCTTTCTCAAAAACTTTTTCAACAGTTTTTGTCATACGAGAAAACCTACCACCCGTTCTTTCTCCTATATCATATATATTTACATTATTATTTACTTCATCTCCCTTTCCATCTGCAATAACTAAATTAACATTGTAATTTTCTTTTTTTGCAAGAGAAACACACATTTTAACAAAAATTCTTGTGTCATATCGGAGATGAGCTGATGTTAAGTGTGTTATTTTAACTTGCATTATTTGGTTCCTAATAATTCTTGGATTTTTTGATATGGAGGATAACTTATTAATACACCTTTAAGTGGTCCTTGATACACAAACATACTTCCACAAGCTACAGCATCTACATTAGAATTTTCAAAAACTTCTTTTATATGATTTAGATTTCCCGCTCCTCCAAGAGCAATGATAGGTATATTCGTGTTTAATTTTATCTCTTTTAAAAGTTCTAAATCATACCCTTTCATAACTCCGTCATTATCACAAGAGTTTATCACTATCTCACCAGCACCTAGAGATTCTACTTGTTTTATAAAATCAATAGGATTTAATTTAGTATTTTTTTTGCCATTATTTATAAATACTTTTTTGTTTCCCCAAAAATCTTTTTTTATATCTATTGTTACAATTACTGATTGATTTCCAAATATACTAGCTGCTTCTTTTATAAGAGTTGGATTGATTACTGCTTGACTACTTAGAGAGACCTTTTCAACTCCTAAAGCATATATTTTTTTCATTTGTTCTATATTTTTAACTCCACCACCATAACAAAGTGGCATAAAACACTCACTAGCAATATCTTCAATCATCTTATAGTTTGGTTCTTTGTTTTCTACACTTGTATCGATGTCTAAAAACATCAATTCATCTACTTCTTTTTCATTAAATATTTTGATGGCATTTATAGGATCACCTATATATGTAGGTTTTTTAAACTTTTCTGTTTTATAAAGTCCACCTTTATGCAAAAGCAAACATGGGATTACTCTTTTTTGTAGCATCATATCTCTCCAAAGTTTTTAAGTAGTTGCATACCAAACTTATGACTTTTTTCTGGATGAAACTGTACACCATAAATATTGTCTTTATAGATACTACAAGTAAAAATTTGTCCATAATTTGCTCTTGCTAAGATATTCTTTTCATTATTACAAATCACATGATAAGAGTGAACGAAATAAAATCTATTATCTTCTAAATTTTTAAAAATATCATTTGTGTTGCTTGGATTTGTTTTATTCCACCCCATATGAGGGATAGATAAACTCTTATCCTCTAAATCGAACTTGATAGTTGATGCATCTATCCAGCCAAGACCTTTTTCTTTTCCTTCTTCACTACTATTTGTCAAAAGTTGCATCCCTAAACAAATACCTAAAATAGGCTTTTTATTTTCTAGTACCTCTTTTTCTAAAGTTTCAAAAAATAGTGCATTTTTTAGACTATTTATCCCATAATCAAAAGAACCAACACCAGGTAAAAGGTATTTATCAGCTTTAATTATAGTTTCTATATCAGACGTGATGATTGATTCAACTCCAACTTTTTTAAACATATTATAAATAGATTTCAAATTTCCTATTCCATAATCAAGTATTGCTATCATTTTTTACCTTTTTATAAATACTTATAAGCTTACTAAATACAGCTTTTTCTGAAAAATTATTAACTACATGATTTCTTATTTTTCTACTATCATATTTTTCTATATTTTCATACATATCCTTCATAAATATTGATAACTCTTTTAAATCATTATTTTTTACAAGAATGCCTAAATCATCATTTTCGATAATAGACTCTGGACCTCCACACTTTGTAGCAATTATAGGAAGTCCACAACTCATTGCTTCTATAGCTACTACACCAAATGTTTCATATTTACTAGTAAGTACAAAAGCATCTGAATTTCGCAATTCTTCTAAAACATGATTCCTTGGTGCAAACCCCAAAAGTCTTATTTGCTCTTGCATATTTAGTTTGTCTATTTCATTTCTTAAATTATTGTACTCTGGACCATCTCCTAATATAGATAGTTTTACATTTTTATTATTTTTAAACTCTTTTGAAAATGCATTTATTAAAAGAATTTGATTTTTATTTTTATTTAAATTTGCAATATTAACAAATTTAAATTTTTCTTTTTTCTTTTTATTCATTGGTAAAAAGTATTCTGTATTAACTACATTTGGAATATAATCAAATTTTAAATTAAATATATTTTCAAGTATCTTACAAAACTCTTTACTAACAGCAACCCTAATTGAGGCATTCTTATAAACTTCATTATAGATACTAATTTCTTTTTGAGAAACTAATTTTCTTGCATAAGCAGAGGAGTGTTCCGTTACAATATAAGGTATATCAAACTTTTGTTTTCCCCAAAGTGCTACTTTCCCCACTGTACTATTGTGTATATGAATAACATCTATTTTATTATTTTTATAATGTTTCTTTAATAGATGCTTATTGATTTGAGTTCTTACAAATTCATTGAAAAACTTCAATTTAGGAATAGATGGAAATAAAATAAGTTTTACATCCATATTATTTTTTTTATACATAAAAGTACCAAATTTTAAAAATTTCTTTTTAAAAATATATTTAAATGAAATAGGAATAGCTCCAATCACACTAACATTAACTCCATACTTTTCCAATGCTTCTACTTGATCTTGCACAAATATAGATGAATGATCATTGTAGATATTTGGATAAGCTGTTGGTAAAACTACTATATTCATCTAATGTTCCTTAGTTAATAAATTCATTAATATAGAACCTAGCTTTTAGCTAAAAAATATATTCTTTTAAAATTGAAGTACTAACTTCAAATCTTGTAACTATCACAGCCTGTGACTTTAAATATAGCAACATTCTTTTCCTTAAATAGATATACAGCTTTTACACCTTTGATACTACAAAAGTTGAAATATAAGGTTCCATCTTCATAATAAATATTAATGAGGAAATTATAAATATATGAATTATTAAAATTTTCTAATTAAAATATTTTTTTAATTTTTTTTCTCTTCATATTTAATATGAATAAGCCTTTATATTTTCTTATTTTTATATCTTCATAACTATTATTGATATTAAAAATATTATCATTATTCAACAAACTTATATTGTTTGTTATTACAGTATTAAATTTAGAGTGAATATCATTCGATAGAACTATTTTATTATTTCTATTGTAAAAAGTATCATAAACAGAATGTAATTTTTTCGAACTATCGTTTATATATTTTCCTTCTTCATAAAAAAGTATTAAAAGAGGTCCTTTTAAATTATTAATTTCACTTATTTTTTTTGCAGTATTATGATATATTAAACCAAGGTTCTTGAAATATTTTGTACTATCTACAGCAGATTTGGATTTAAAAATGACTAATAAAACTAATATAAATATAATAGGTATAACTTTACTATCATCTTTTTTGAGAAAAAATAAGAACAATAAAGACATTACAAAACAGATAATTCCAATTATAACGTAATATGAATTTTTAAATATATATATTGGATTTGAGCCTGGTTGATAATTTTCTGAAGAAGTTGATAAAAAAAACAATAAACCAAAAGTCAATACAAGAGAAACAATACTAATAAGAAAAAAAGATTTTTTCAAATTACATAGTAATATTCCAAAAACAGCCGATATTGATATAAGTCCTAAAATATAAGCATCTATTATATAGTTTCCAATGATTGTACCACCTCTTGAGGTAACTAAATATACAAAAAGTAACCCTACTAATTGAACTAAACCTATTATAGAAATCAATTTTATTTTAAAAAATTCTTTTTTTATTGTTCCTAGTAAAAGCCCTATAAAAGCAAGAAGAGCACTTGGCTCAATTAAATATAGAAAAAATGGAGGGAACCCTCCTGCTGCTCTACCTTTATATTGAACTTGAAACATTTCATTTAGATAATTTAAAATCATATTTTTTAATACAATATAGCCATCAAGATAGATAATAATTGATAGGATTAAAAGAAATGCACAAATACTTCCAAATATTAAATATCTTAGATTTCTAAAAAAATCTCTCTTACTACTAATATAATATAAATAAAAAGCTATAAATATTACAAAAGAATAGGCTTGAATTTTTGTAAATAAAAGAAATACAAGAAAAAAACCAATAATAAAAAATTTAATTTTATTATTTGACAATAAATCTATACATATCGAAACAAAAAGTAATATCAATGTAAAAAGTTGCATAGGATATGTATATGAAGAAATTTCTAAAATTGCTGGACTAAATACATATAAAAGTAAAAATATAGAACTTGCTATTATATTTACCTTCTTATTTAAATACCACAAAGATAACATTAATGTAAAAGTTGTAACTAATAAAGTTGCGATACCACTTACATATTCTAAAGGTATAGGTAGATTTGAAATTAATCTTAACCATAGCCATAATAAAATCCTATCAATAAATTCAAATCCATTTTCTGGATACAAAGAAGGAATTATATATTGTAATGGATCATTTGCATCAGTAAGAGAAAACAAATATTTAAAATTAATTAGAAAATAAAAAAAACCAGATAACATGATATATAGAAAAATATAATTTCTTCTAATTTTTTCGAGCATAACTTTCCTTAATTAAAAAATGTTTTGTTGAAAATAAATAAACTAGATAACTTTCTACAAAAAAAACTAATCCTGTAGAAAATGCTGCACCATAAATTCCGAGCCATGGTATTAATACTATATTAAGGATAATATTTAAAATTACACTAAATATTATAATTTGTGAAAATTTTTCTGGTTGATTTATTTGATTTAAAAGGCCTATAAATGGTCTATAAAATGATGATAACATTATTAACCCAGTTAAAATAATAAATACATTCCAACTTTCAACAATCATAGTTTTATTCAAACTAAATATATTAATAAATATAAACTTATATGACATTATCATTACTATACCTAATCCAAATAAATATATTAGATATCTCTTTCTAACTTCATCTATTGTGTGATTGATTACATCTATCTCATTTTTAAAATATGCTTTTCCAAAAATAGGGTCAACATTATTCTTTAAAATAGTATAAACTTGTGCAAATCCTTCAGCAACCATTGAGGCGAAGCTATATACTCCAACAGCACCATATCCCAAAAAGGCACCAATCATTAATATGTCAATACGTGTATTTGTTTCCATTAAAGCTCCACCCCACATTCCTTTTAAACCAAAAAAGAAATGCCGTTTAATCCATCTTTGTTTAGGAAGACTTAAGATAAGAACTTTAAAAAACATAAAACTAATCATCATAATAAATAAAATAAATTCAGAAATAAAGAATACTGAAATTAAATACTCCACATTAATGCCAAGATTGTAAAATAAAACTACTGAAAATAATAGTAGTACATATCTTAGAAGATTAAAAAATGCATAGTTTTGCATTAAATTTAAACCATTTAAAGACATCAATAATATTTTATTTAAAGAAAAAAATAAAAGAGATGGAATAATTAAATAAATTGATTGTGAAAAATTCTTTAAATCAAAAAAGTTATTTAATAATGGAGTAAGTAGATATAAGATAATGATAATAAAGAATGTAAAAATTCCTGATAAAAATAATGCAGATACAACAGATGATGAAACTTCACTAACTCTTCTGATATAATGAGAATTATGTTTTAATACAGAAAACTGTATTCCTCCTACACAAAACTGTGATAATACAATTACAAAAGCTAAAAAAAAGTTAAAATTTCCAAGTACAATCGAGTCATATACAGAAATAATAAAAATATTTAAAAATATTCCTGATAAGCCAGCAAAAAACAAACTTAAATAATTAACTATAATATTTTTATGCATCAAGTTCCTTATCATTATTTGTATTTCTTTTTTTTACAACCTTTGCAGGAACTCCAACAGCAATAGAATAAGGAGGTATATTTTTTGTTACGACACTTCCTCCCCCTACCACTGAGCCTTTTCCTATAGTTACACCCTTATTGATACAAACATTAGCACCTATCCAAACATCATCTTCAATTGTTACACCTGCACAAATATACCCTTGCTTATATATAAACTCTTTTGGATCTTCAAAATTATGGTCTGCAGTGTTAATGACACTTCCTGACGCTATTCTTACACCTTCACCAATTTTAACACCACCAAATCCATCAATAATGACACCTTGATTTAAAGTCGAGTTTTTACCAATTGAAATATTCCATGGAAAATATATAGTTACTCCATCAGATATAGATTTAGACCTAATATTAGGAGCGAATATTTTAATTACAAAATACCTAAAATAATGAAAAAAAGGAAATGGTAAATACTTTACAAATCCATATAAACCTAAGTATATACCATGTAAAAACATATTCTTAAAATTATTCATCTCTTCTTTTGATTTAAACGTCATTTGTAATACTTAATACAATTTTGGTGCATTGTTAATGGTATTAAGTGTATCATTAAAACTTAAGTTAATCGTATCTAAATACCATTTCATTGATTCAAAACGAGGTAAATTTTCTTCTTCTGATAATTTTATTGCTTCATCTCTTGTTATTTGACCTTCTCTAATCTGATTACTTCTAAATGTGTCATTTTCTGTTAAACCTGCCATCGTATAATATATATAGTTATAAAATGCAGCTGTACCATCTCCAATTCTCCATGTGGAATCTGTATCTGGAGATTTTTCCCAATTATAGTTATTTAATAATATATCATTAATTATATTTTCATTCCATTCAATATAATCAAATAAATTGATAAAGTTATGTTCCATAACATAGTAACTTGAAAATGCAGACACTGTATCTAATAATGAACTGTTTATATAACTTGGTGTTTTTAAAAAGTTCATTCCATAGTAAAATAACATCTGAAATTTCTTACTAATTGAAAGAGTATAAGTATTGGCTGTACCATGAGTTGGTGAGATACCACAAAAACCTGTTTTGAACCTCGTAGTTTCTAGAAGATTTTCACATAATATTATATTTTTCACTTTAGTTTGTTCAGCTATTTTATTTGACCAATAAAAGTACTGTTTGTCTCCAGCCATAAATAGTGGAATCATCCCAAGCTCTGGATTCTTAAGCCAAGCAGATACATTTTTTCTTATATTATCTCGTTTTTTCTTTATATCAGCCGACACTAAAATATGTTCAACACCAAGTTTACCACACATTCTCATTTGATTTCTTCTAGCTAAATCAGTAACCATTCCCCAATCATAAGTGTATGTAACAGGATTTAAACCAAGTTTCTCTTTTATGTAATGTAAACCGTAACAACTGTCCCTACCACCGCTTAGTGTTACTAGACAATCATATTCATTATTTGTTTTAGTAAGAATTTTTTTTAGTTCTTCAATCCCTTTTGGCTCATGTTTTTTGTAACTTTTACAATAATTACACACACCATCATTATCAAATTGAATAAATGGCATTGTTTCAGGTAAAATACATTTTCTACATCTTCTTAACTTAGCTATCTTTTCTTTATTTAACTTATAAACTTCGTAATATTTAGTAAAGTCTATTTTTTCAAAAGCATCATTTTCCAAAACTTTTAATTCATTTAAAGAAAGGTTTTCAACATTTCTATTCTTTAGTTCAATATTTGGCTTTAAATCTTTTAAAACATCAACATTATTAAATTCTAGTTCTAATGCTTCTAAATCATTTAAACTAAATATAGCTAAAGAATTAGGTACTACATGTTTTATAAAGTTTATATCGTAATTATCTTCTAAATTAGATTTTTCTATAACCTGTTCTATTATAAATTTTTCTGAAGCAAATATCATTGAACTTGAGTCTTTAGATTTGACATAAAATAAAGATCCATTATTAGTAGACAATAATAATATGTTAAGTTTTTTAAAAACAGCTGCTATATTGGCAACACCTTCAATTTTTTTAAATGTCTTACTGATAGATGCAACTAAATCATTGTTGATAAGAAATTGGTCAAAAATTTTAAAAAATACCTCTGTATCGATATCAAAATTTTTTATCAAATTTTTATTATCTTCCCATAGCTGAGACTCATTCGTTATTATTCCGTTATGAACTCCTACTATGTTACCAATATCAACAGGTTGATTATTATCATTGTTTTCTGCTTCTCCATTAGTTACTAACCTTGAATGACCTATTATTACCACAGTCTCCTCTTTATTTTTGGTCAGTAAGTTTTTAATAATTTTTTTATAGTCATCTCTTTTTATTAGTTTTGATGGAGAAATAGAATCTTTTATATATTTTATACTACTACTATCTATAGTTATAAGTCCAGAAGCCTCTTTACCTCTAGTTTCAGATAGCTTGTACAGGTTGTTGATAGTACTCTCTACATTCAAGTTTTTTATACTTTTTCCATTTGATGCAAATCCAAATATTCCACACATTTTATTTCCTTTTTGGATCTTTGTTATAGTCCATATCCATCCATATCGCAAATAATATCAATTGAATCGTTATTAGAAATGTTGTAGCTGTTATATTAAACGTTGTAGATGGGAATTCTCCGGTTGAAAAATACATATAAAACAATCTAATCGTTCCGGGTATCAATATAAACATAAAATTAAAGAAAGCAACTAAATAAAATAAAACTAACGGGTGAAAATCAAGTACTGTATATCTTTGCCACAGTCTTCTAAAAAATAACTTAGTTAAAATCCAACTAGTCTTTGGAATATATTTCCATAATACTATTTTACTTTTTTCTCTATCATACACAGGTCTAACTTCAACATCTGCTACTGTATACCTTTGAATGTTTAACATACATAAAATATCAGCATTATAACCATATCCAGTAGTCATTTTTTCGATAGGTATATTCTTTAATACATCATTTTTTATTGCTGTATATCCACATTGAGGATCCATTGAAAAATAATATCCCGTAGCAAATTTTGTTAATATAGTTAATAATGAATTTCCAAGAAACCTATAGGTTGGCATAGATTCTATATTTTGATGCAGTAATCTATTGCCTTTAACATAATCATAGTCTTCATCTATTATTTTGTCTAATAATGCAGGTAAATCATCTGGATGCATCTGATTATCACCTGCCATCACAGCTGTAATATCAATATCATCTTCTTTACTTTTAACATATCCATCTATTAAAGACTGACCAAGTCCCTTATTAGTTTCATGATGAATAATTATAATTCTATTATCTATTTTTTGTCTTTCTTTTAATAACTTTAGAGTTTTATCTTTACTACAATCATCAATAACATACATTTTATCTACATAATTTGGCATACCATCTAATGTTTCTAAAATCAGCAATTCTTCATTATATGCAGGTATTACAATTCCAATTTTATTTTCTCTATACATTTTTATTTACCATTTTTTTATACCATTTAAATGTTTCTTCAAGTCCTATATCAAAATCTAAATATTCATATTCAAAACCAATATTTAATAGTTTTTGATGACTTACCTCAAAATCTTTGATATCACCTGTCTTCCAGTCTTCATATTTAATTTTAGAATTAGCATTAGCAAGTGAAATAGTTTTTTCTGCCATATCCTGTATAGAAACTTTTAAGCCTGATGCACAATTATAAGCTTCACCTTTTCCACCCTTAATTGCAACAATTTTATTAATATTTACAACATCCTTAACATATGTAAAGGATCTGATTTGTGTTCCATCACCATATATAGTCAAATCTTCATTTTTCAATGCTTTCTCACAAAAAATTGCTATGACACCTCCATATTGTCCAGAGTTTTGTTTAGGCCCATATACATGGTAGTATCTTAAAATAGAAATATCCATATCATATAAGTCACTAAAAACTCTTGCATATTTTTCACCTGCTAGTTTACTCACTCCATAATATGATGTTGGATTTAAAGGATGACTTTCATCTGTTGGAAAATATTGAGCAACTCCATATACTGATCCTGTTGATACATGTACAAACTTCTTAACTTTATAATCTCTTGCTAATTCTAATAAGTTAAATGTTCCTGCAGCATTAACTTCAAGATCTCTATGTGGATCTTTTAAACAAATAGTCATTTTTGAACATGCTTGATGAAATACAACATCTACACCATCGAAGTACTTTTCAAGGTCCTTTTTATTTGTAATATCACAGTTAGCTTCAATTAGTTGTTCCTCATATATTTCTTTTAGATCTTTAAGGTTTAGATTTGTTCCAGCACTATAGTCATCTATACTAATAACTACCAATCCATCTTCTAATAAGGACTGAACTAAATTGCTACCTACAAATCCGGCACCACCTGTTACAATTGCTCTTTTAAATTTACCCTTTAGGCTATATTTCATATATATTTCCTTTCAAAATAGATATTGATATCTAATTAATTATACTTAATTTTTAACAAAACTCTAATTATAGTCTAATATTTCTATTAATTTTTTCAATCCATATTCTCTTGAATAATTATAACTATCAAATTCTAATTGACTCATGGATAAACAATCTTTTAAGATTTTTCTTAAAATATACTCAATCTCTTTTTCATTATTTTTAGCCCAAAAAACAAATGGATATTCTTTCGTAATATTATTTAATTGTCCTGTTCTAACTTCTCCTTCTGTGATTATTAATATAATTTTATTTAAAGCTATATAATCAAATATTTTTGTTGTGGATTCAAATAAATGTCCAGAAGTAAAAATTGTACAAACATCAAAACTTACCATTGTTTCTAATGTTTGCTTATATGACATAAATCCTAAAGAGCTTATTTGTTTAGATTCTTCCTTAATATATTCACTTTTTTCACCAATATGATAAAACTTAATATTATCAAATTTTTCTATACACTTAAAAAATACTTTGGGATTTCTATCTGCATAAAGTTTTCCAGCATATGTAAATTTGATTACATTATCTTCTGATTTTTTAATATATTCTTTTTTCTCAATACTCTTAAATAGTTGTTCATCATAACCATTATCTATTATTTTTATTTTATGCAGATATTTTTTATAGTTTTCAAATAACTCGATACAATATTGATTTACTGTAATAATACAATCTGCTTTAGATAAAAAATAATCTTCTATATTTCTCAATATAAAATGTTTAATTTTTTTAACAAATGTATCTTTTACTATTCCTCTAGGATTATTTGCAAATGGATCACGAAAGTCAATGATCGTTTTTATTCTTAATTTTTTAAAATCATTTATTATAAAAAAATGTAAAAATGGATCTCCAGTCAAAACTACAAAATCATATTCATTTTGTTTGATATTATTTTTTACAAATTTTTTTAAATCATACAGCCAAGAGGCACCTTTATCAAATCGGATAACTCTTCTTAATAATCCTTGATTTGTATTTTTTACATAAAATACATTATCAATAGTATCAAATTCTTCAGTTTGAGATATTGTGGTAATAACATCACATATTGATATATTACTATCAACTCTTTTTAAATGCTTTGCCCAATATGAAATTCTTTTAGCGCCAACACTTGAAAAAGGTTCGAAATAATAAGCTATAAATAAAATTTTCATCTTTTTATAATTCTTTTAATAACTTCGACAAGATATCTATAGTAAACATACCACAATTTATTATAATCACTTTTATAGTCTCGATGCTCTTTTAATGGTAAGTTCATTATTTCATTCCACTTTTCAAGTGTTATATCTAGTTTTTTACATATGTATTCTTTATCATTTTCTAGTTCATTCAAATCATATAAATCATTTTTAAGTTCCATTAAAGCTTCATTTCTAGTTATTTGATTTGAAACTATAAGATTAGATAAATGAGCTTTTCGTTTATCAAAACCAAATTTTGTTGGTAAATAATATGCTTGAAAGAATTTTGTAAACCTAGATTCAAAATGTTTACCTCCATAATCTCTCCAACCTAGTTTTTCTTGAATAAACTTTTTTACTTCTTCTTTATTATAATAGACATAATTCAAAATTCTATGAGATTTAATAGGAAAAATCCAACGATAAATAAATATTCTATCAAATAGTGAATACCTCGGATATTTTTTTAAAGGCATTTTTCCAAACTTTTTATGTATATCTAGTATATGTGTCAAATCATTGCTATCATAAGACCAATTTCTAGGAAGTATATACTCTGTAACAATATTATGTCCACTTATAATATGTTTTATTTTATTTTGTTTTGCAATTTTGTTTAGTAATGCAGGAAAAACATGGTCTTGAGGAATATCACAATCTGGAATAGAGGCTTTAAAAAATGCAAGTTGTAAGTCTTTCATTTCTTCCCAATCAATAACATGTGTATGTAAATCTAAATTTAATTTATTCACAACATTTTCAATATTTTGAACAGCTATTTCAGAATTCCATCCTGTATCTATATGTACAACCAAAGGTCTTAGTCCAAGTTCAACAACAAGATATGCAAGATATGTACTATCCACACCTCCACTTAAACCTAAAATACAATCATACTTTTTACCTTTACCATCTTGTTTGATCTGTTTTACAGTTTGATTTAATACTTCTTTTGCTTTTTCTCCATGAGGAATAGTCTTTACAACACTATCATATTCTCTACAATAATTACACACTCCATTTTCATCAAAGGTTATATCTTCAACCGTAGTATCTAACACACACTTAGAACATTCTCTTTTACTTTTCATACATTATCTCTTTTATACATTTAAATATTTATCTTTATATTCGTTAAATTCATGAGTATTAAGATACCCGTGATATTCATAATTATTCTTAAAAGGTTTACACTTCTCTTTATCAATTTTTTTAATAACTTTTGCTGGATTACCAGCTATTATACAATATCCTTCTGAAAATGATTTTGTTACAACACTTCCAGCTCCTACAATAGTAAAATCTCCTAATTCTACACCTGGCAATATCATTGAGTTCATACCTACCCAACAATATTTTCCAATTATTACTGATTTTACTTCATGTTTTCTAGTATCATAAATGTTATGATTAGCTGTTATTATTCCAACATTTGAAGAAATTTGAGAATAATCACCAATATATATTTTACCTATTCCTTGAATGTAACAGCCAGGCATATATCCAGGAGAAGTATCTATTCCTGCATAAATATTCTTCACACCTGTTACAATACTTGTGAAATGCATAGGCCAATATGCTTCTTTATTAAAACCTAAAACTCTTTGATAAAACCACATTTTAAACTTTACTGGTGTTTGAGAATAAGATGTTTCTAACATTCTTTTTGATAAATCTTTAAAAAAAAATTTTTTAATAAGTTTAGATATCATTTTTGTATACCCTTTGATAAGAAATATGAATATATTAAATAAACTAAATAAATAATTGAATATCCTATTGAAAAAAACATTATTAAAATTTTTTCATCTTTATAAAGTAATCCAATATAAATAGAAATAACTACAATTATTAAAAGTAATATTTGACCAATTAAATCATTTTTTTGTTTTTTTGCAATATAAAAAGTATAACTTAAAGGATTAATAATAAATTTTAAATATAACATAGGAATAATAATCTGTGCAAATTCTCCTGCAACTCTCCAGTTTGCACCAAATACAAAAGAAAAAATTTCTGGCGCAAAAAAAAACAAAATAGAAAAAGGAATAATTCCAATTAAAAATAAACTCTTAAAAGTTTTAATAAAGATATCTTCACAATTTCCATATTTATTATAATCTTCTGTTGCCCTCTGCTTAAAGACATCTAAAATACTATTTGAAAGAAGACCTATTGGCATCATCAAAACTTTATACATTAAAGAATAAAAACCAACTGTACCTAAACTAAAATACTTACCTAAGGCAAAAAGAGGTAATTGATTTGAAAGAATATTTACTAATACAGAAGGAACATCATATTTAGGAAAATTTTGATATTCTTTTGCTACCTTATTAATAGAATTATCTTTAAAATTAAAATATTTATTTACTGTTTTACTTTTGACAATAAAATATATAGAAACTATATAACTAATTATATTTCCAATAAGTAATCCAAAACCATTAGAAATAGTAAATCCATATACAAGTTGAGTAGAACTATTAGTAGTTGATACAATTACTTTATTTGTTGATAGTCTTTTAAAATTTTTTTCTCTAATTAATAGATAGTTATAAATTTGATATAGTCCAACTAAAAAAATAGAAATAGGTAAGAAGTAAAGCCAAGTTGATATTTCTGGATTATCTAAAAAAGCTGTAATTGTATTATTAAAAATAAAAATAGATAGAAATACAAAAAATGTAATAGTTATTAATATTAATATAATAAGTTTAACAATAGATTTCACATCATCTTCTTCATGAGGAAGCATTATTGCCATTTCATATCGCCCTGTAGCAATTACTGCAAAAATTGAAGCTATTGCCATATAAAGTGCGAATACTCCAAAATCTTCAGGTGCATATATTCTTGTAAGAATAGGACTAATAGCTATAGGTATTGCTTGTGCAATAGTAGTTCCTGTCATTAAAGTTATTACATTTTTAGCAAAATCAGATCTTGGTCTTAGTTTATTTATCAACTAAAAATATCCTATAATATATTCTATTTCCTCATCTGTTAAATAAGGATTCATTGGTAAACTCATAATCTCTTCTGAAACTATTTCAGAAATTGGAAAACCACCTTTTTTATACCCTAGATATTCAAAACACTCTTGAATATGTAAAGGCTTAGGATAATGTACAGCAGTTGGAATTCCTGCTTCTTTTAATTTTTCTTGTACACTATCTCTATTTTTCACTCTTACAGAGTATTGTGCCCAAGCAGAAGTTGCTTTTTTATCAACATATGGTAAAACTAAATCTTTTCTAGCTAAAGATTTTGTATATTTACTTGCAACTTCTTGTCTTAAAGCTAAATCTTTTTCATAATATTTTAATTTTACATTTAATATTGCAGCTTGGATAGTATCAAGTCTTCCACCCATACCAATATATTTGTGATGATACCTTTTGCTTTGTCCATGAACTCTTAATGATTTCATTTTTTCTGCTAGTTCTTCATTAGCAGTAAAAACTGCTCCTCCATCACCAAAACACCCTAGTGGTTTAGCAGGAAAAAAAGAAGTAGTTGAAATATCTCCCCATACAGAATCTGTTATATTATTAAAAGTAGAACCAAAACTTTGTGCACCATCAATTATCACTTTTAGATTATGCTTATTTGCTATATCTTGAATTTTTTGCATATCTGCTGGTTGTCCATAAATAGATACAGGAATTATTGCTTTAGTTTTAGAAGTAATTTTCTCTTCAATTAAAGAAGCATCTAAATTATAAGTCTTTTCATCAATATCTACAAAAACAGGAGTTGCTCCCAGAAATGCAATTGTTTCAGCAGTTGCAATAAAAGTAAAAGGTGTAGTAATTATTTCATCACCAGGTTTGATATCAAGTGCCATCATAGCAAGAAGTAAAGCATCTGTACCTGAACTACATGAGATTGCAAATTTTGCTTTGGTAAACTCTTGAAGAGACTCTTCTAATTGAGTTATTTCTTCTCCCATAATATAGTTTGATTTATTTAATACTGCTTGAATAGCTTCATCAATTTCTGTTTTATATAATTGGTATTGGTCTTGTAATTTTGCAAAATCTATTTTCACTAATTTTCCTTATTTCTCTAGTAATGAAACTTCATTATTTTCTAATTTATATTTTGTATTATCAAAAGTATCTACGGCAATGTTATTTTCATCAAACTCTAATCTATTTCCAGCAACAGAAACCCAACCGATTTGCCTTGCAGGAACACCAACCATAAGTGCAAAATTTTTTACATCTTTATTTACAACACTTCCTGCACCAATTAATGCGTATTTACCAATTGTATTACCACATACTACTGTTGCATTTGCACCAATAGAGCAACCTTTTTTAAGAAGCGTTACTTTAAACTCTTCTTTTCGTACTATAAAAGATCTTGGGTTAATAACATTTGTAAAAACCATTGAAGGTCCTAAAAAAACATCATCTTCTACTTCAACACCTTCATAAATAGAGATATTGTTCTGAACTTTAACACCATTTCCAATATTTACTTTTGGTCCAACAACACAGTTTTGTCCAAAAGAACAATTATTTCCAATTGTTGTACCACTTAATACATGTGAAAAATGCCAAATTTTAGTATTTTCACCTATTTTTACATTATCATCTACATATGATGATTCATGGGCAAAATAATTAGACATTAGATAATCTTTTTACAAAAAGGGTGATAATCTTCTTTTAAACCAATAGGTGTCATTTTTCTAATTTGAGAAACAATATCTATCGATCCATAAGCTTCATCTAAACCAAATCCATTACCAGCCAAAATCTCTTCGTAAGATCTTGTATGTAAATCTTTAAATCCTCCAGAGAACTCTATCTCTTCACCTTCAACAGTGATTGACCTAAATGTTGTTTGCCCTTGAGCCTTTACTTCTTCTGGGATGTAATCATAATTTACAGATAAGAACCATCTTACATTTGCATTTTTAAGTCTTAATAATCCTGCATTTGCATCTGGTTGTTTTAAGTGAACAATATTCTCTTTTACTTCTCCAAAAATCCAAGCTAACATATCATAAAAGTGTACCCCAATATTAGATGCGATTCCTCCTGACTTATCTTCATCTCCCTTCCAAGATACAAAGTACCATTTACCTCTACTTGTAAGGTAAGTCAAATCAATATCATAAATCTTATTTGGATTTACTTCTAACTCTTTTTGAACTTTCTCTTTTAAAGCAATAATAGAAGGATGAAGTCTTAATTGTAAAATATTATTTACTCTTTTTCCTGTTTCTTGTTCTATTATTTTTAATTGATCAATATTATGAGGATTTAATACTAATGGTTTTTCACAAATTGCATCACAACCACTTTTTAATGTAAATCTTATATGTGCATCATGAAGATAGTTTGGTGTAGTTATTGCGATATAGTCTATTTTCTTATCATTTTCTCTATGATATTTATCGATGAATCTATCAAATCTTTCAAACTCTGTAAAAAAACTTGCTTGAGGAAAATGAGAATCCATAATTCCTATTCCATCATAAGGATCAAGTGCTGCAACTAGTTCATTTCCCGTTTCAGTTATTGCTTGCATATGTCTTGGAGCAATATATCCTGATGCACCAATTAGTGCAAATCTTTTTTTATCTGACATTAATTATAACCTCCATGTAGGATTTTTTACAATCCCCTTTATATCTATTAATATTTCTTTACCTTCACTTATTGATTTAAAATCATTTTCAGAAAGAGAAATAAATTCATTGTGAGCTACAGCTATAATAATTGAATCATATTTTTTATTTTCTGTAAAAGGATTTTTTTCCATAAGCTCATGATTAAAATGATATTTAGTTTCCTCTAAATCAACCCAAGGATCATAAATATCAATATTTGCACCATATTCTCTTAATTCATCTACTATATCTGTAACTTTTGTATTTCTTAAATCAGGACAATTTTCTTTAAAAGTAACTCCAAGTATCAAAATATTTGAATCTTTTATTTTTTTATCATTTTTTATCATTTGCTTAACAGTTTGTTCTGCTATATATTTACCCATCCCATTATTAATTTGTCTTGCACCTAAAATTAAGTTTGGTTTATAACCTAATTCTTCTGCCTTAAACGTTAGATAATAAGGATCAACTCCAATACAATGTCCACCTACAAGTCCTGGTTTTAATTTAATAAAATTCCATTTTGTAGCTGCAGCTTCAATCACTTCATTTGTATCGATTCCAATATTATCAAAAATAAGTGCCAATTCATTAATAAGTGCAATATTTACATCTCTTTGTGTATTTTCTATAACTTTAGCCGCTTCTGCAACTTTTATTGATGTAGCTTTAAAAGTACCTGCTGTAATAATTGAAGAATATAAATCATCTACAATTGTAGCTATTTCAGGAGTACTTCCAGAAGTTACTTTAAGTATTTTTGTAACTGTATGCTCTTTATCTCCTGGATTAATTCTTTCAGGAGAATACCCACAAAAGAAATCTTTATTAAACTTCATTCCCGATTCTTTTTCAAGTTCAGGAACACACACCTCTTCTGTAACCCCAGGATAAACTGTAGATTCATAAATAACAATATCATCTTTTTTAAGAATCTTTCCTATCATTTGAGAAGATTTAATTAAAGGAGTTAAATCTGGCCTATTTGATTTATCAATCGGTGTTGGAACTGTTACAATATAAACATTAGAATCTTCAATATCTTTAATGTCTAATGAAAATTTCATCCCATTTGAAATTGCTTCTTTAACTTGATCTTCTGAAAGCTCTAATGTTCTATCAAAACCTAAATTTAGTTCATTTATTCTAGATTCATTTATATCAAAACCTACTACTTGATATTTATTACTAAAGGCATGAGCTAAAGGTAATCCAACATAACCTAATCCTATTACACATATTTTTTTATTCATTTATTTCCTTCTTAAACTAATAAATAATAATTCCATCTAAACATATAAAGCCAATAGAGGCGTATTTTAAATGGAATTTTATCTTTATATAACTTAATTTGTGATTTTATAAAATCCTTTATACCACTTTATAAAATTACCTATTCCATCACTTAAATTTATATTTGGTTTATAGTTAAAATCCTTTATTAAATCATTTATATCTGCAAATGTACTTTCCACATCCCCATCTTGCATAGGCAAAAACTCTTTTTTTGCTTCTTTCCCTATTTCTTTTTCTAAAATACTTATAAAATCCATAAGCTTAGTAGGAGAGCTATTTCCAATATTGTAAATTCTATATGGTGCACTAGAAATATCTGAAGGAATTATATCTTCTAAATTAATGCAAGGCTTAGCAGGGTTATCTATTACATTAACTATTCCATCTACAATATCATCTATATATGTAAAGTCCCTACTCATATTACCATGATTAAATACTTTAATATCCTTATTTTGAGAAATCGCATTTGCAAAAATAATTGGTGCCATATCAGGGCGTCCCCAAGGTCCATAAACAGTAAAAAATCTTAATCCTGTAGTACTTATTCCATAAAGATGAGAATATGTATGTGCCATCATTTCATTTGACTTTTTTGTTGCAGCATATAAAGATATGGGATGATCAGTATGATCAGTAGTTTTAAAAGGTTGAGATTTATTCAAACCATAAACAGAAGAACTACTAGCATAAGATAAATTTTTTACATTAAAATTTCTACAAGCCTCTAAAATATTTAAAAAACCTTTAATATTACTATCAATATAAGCATGAGGATTTTCCAAAGAGTATCGTACTCCAGCTTGTGCTGCTAAATTACATACTGCATCAAATTTCTCTTTTTCAAAAAGTGCATTTATATCATTTGTATTAGATAAATCCATTTTTATAAACTTGTGATTAGGATATTTATCACTTTTTATCAGTTTATTTGATGTAATTTCATTTTGTAAAATTCCAAGTTCATTTAATCTTGCATATTTAAGATTTACATCATAGTAATCATTAATATTATCTAGTCCTACTACTTCATCTCCTCTTTCAAGAAGTTTTTTTGCTAAATGAAATCCAATAAATCCAGCAGTACCTGTTACTAATATCTTCAAACTATTTTTCCTTTTTTAAACTTTTCTTTAAAATTATCTTCCCTGCTTCTACACCTGGTTGGTCATAAGTGTTTATTTGAACAAAACTTCCTACAATTGAAGTTAATAATTCATAGGTAAACATTAATTTTCCAATATTATATTCATCTTGCGATTGAATTGTTATAACATCATAAGGAATATCTTTTAAATCTTCAACTGCTTGAATTGTTGAGTCTGCTTGTTTATTTATCAAATTTTTAAACTTAATATTATTTAAATAATCAAGTTCTTCCAAACCTTCTAAAGAGATATTTGGAATAGTTAAATCATCATTAAAATCTTCAATTTTAATAAATGTAACTGTTTTATCTCTTTTTCCTTCCATAATTAGTTGTAAAAAAGAGTGTTGATCAACTGGACCTAAAAGTCCAACTGGTGTTAATGCTTGTTTAGTTCCATTTATATTTATTTTTCCTAAACTTTCACCCCAAAGTTGAACATACCATTTATTAAAACCATCAAGTAATGATGAATATGAAAAAATAACATTTATATTAAACCTATTTTTATTTTCAACTATAAATCTTGCTTTTTCCATAATAATTGAATAGTAATCTTCTTTTTCAAAAAAACTATTATAAATATCTTGACACCCTTTTAATAACTTATCTATATCAAGTCCCATTATTGCAAGAGGTAGAAGTCCAACATTAGAAAAAACTGAAAACCTTCCCCCCACATTTTTAGGTATGTCAAAAGTTTTAATCTCTTTTGATTTTGCAAAAGAGTTTAACTTACTATCTTCTTCTGTGATACAAATAGTATTTGAACTATCTAAAACTAAAATAGAAGAAAGATATTTTAAAATAGAGATAGTCTCAATTGTTGTTCCTGATTTAGAAATCACAATAAAAAGTGCATCTTTTAAATCAATTTTTCTTATTCTTCTTTGTAAATCAATTGGATCTGTAGATTCTAAAAAATGCAGTTTTTTATCATTTTCTTTATCTATTAAAAAATGATGAATTGCAAAAGTTCCTAAAGAGCTTCCACCAATTCCTACAACAACAATATGCTTTTGTTTTACTCTTTTTGCAAACTCTTTTATCTCTTTTGTTTCTTGAAAAGGTAAAGAGTAATAACCAATGTGCTCTTTCTCTTTTACAATCTTTGAAAAAATCTCTTCATTTGATTTTATTTGATAGAAACTCTTATGATATTTCATTATAGTTCCTCTTTTTTATGTTCTATAAAATTTGAAATTGCTTCTTTAATATTCTCTAATTTATTAGGATTTCCTTGAAGTCTTTCAAAGTGTTTATGAATATCTTCATTCTCTTTTACTTTTATATCAGCTATTTTCTCACAGATGTCTAAAAATACTCCATAAGGAACATCATCTCCACGCTTTAGAAAATGAATAGCTCTTTGTAAAGATACAAAAGGATTTATACTCACTTTTGATAAATTATTTACTCTTGTATTTATATAAATAATAAATTCTTCTCTCATCTCACAATCAATTACAGTAAGAAGTCTTTTTTTTGTATTATAAATACACTCAAAAGCAATTTTTGTTGAATCAAAATCAAAACCTTCAACAAGCTCTTTTAAAGTTGCATCTTTAAATTTTTCTCTATAAACTAATTGATAAATATCATTTTTATATCTGTAAGTATATGAATTATTTTCATATTCAAAATAGTCTTTATTTAAGGCATTGTTTATTAATTCTCTATCAGAACTTACTGGGAAAATCATATCTAAGTCCCTAAAGATATCTGTTTTAATACAAGAACCTGCTAGAAAAAATTTTACCTCTTCTTTTGAGACTACTTCAATTAGAAGTCTTTGAAAAAATTCATTAAGTTTTAAAACTATATTATCAAGTCTATAATCAAAAGCTAAAGCTTGGTCATAAGACAATAGTTCTTGATAATTTTTCCAAAAATCATATACCAACTATTTTTCCTCTAGCTATCTGAATTAAAAATATCTCTTGTGAAAACTTTCTCTTCCACATCAATAATATCATCTGAGATTCTATTTGCAACAATTACATTAGATTCTCTTTTAAACTCTTCTAAGTCTTTATAAACTTTTGAATTAAAGAAAGTATCTTCATCTAAATTAGGTTCATAAATAATGATTTCAATACCTTTTGCTTTGATTCTTTTCATAATACCTTGAATTGCACTTGATCTAAAGTTATCACTTCCACTTTTCATAACAAGTCTATAAATACCTACTTTTTTATTTGTATCAATATTTATAGGGTTTTGTGGGATTAAATGAAGTTTCTTAATTATACTTTCTGCTATAAAATCTTTTCTTGTAGTATTTGATTCTACAATTGCACCGATTAAATTAGATGGTACATCTTCATAATTTGCTCTTAATTGTTTTGTATCTTTAGGTAAACAATATCCCCCATATCCAAAAGATGGATTATTATAATGCATACCAATTCTTGGGTCTAAACCTACACCTTTGATTATTTGTTCTGTATTTAATCCATGACTTAAAGCATATGAATCAAGCTCATTAAAATATGCAACTCTCATTGCTAAATAAGTATTTGCAAAAAGTTTGATAGCTTCAGCTTCTGTTGAGTCAGTAAATAAAATATCAATATTCTCTTTTATTGCACCTTGTGCTAAAAGATTTGCAAAAATTTCTGCTCTTTCAGACTTTTCACCTACAATAATTCTTGAAGGATATAAATTATCAAAAAGTGCTTTTCCTTCTCTTAAGAATTCTGGAGAAAAAATTATATTATTTGTGTTAAATTGTTTTCTTAAACTTTTTGTATATCCAACTGGAATAGTTGATTTTATAATCATTGTAGCATTTGGATTTATCTCTAAAACATCTGCGATTACATACTCTATTGATTTTGTATTAAAATAGTTTGTTTCAGGGTCATAATCTGTAGGTGTCGCAATTATTACATAATCAGCACCTAAATATGCCTCTTTTTTATCAAGAGTTGCTTTAAAATTTAAATTATCTTTTAGTAAGTATTCTTCAATCTCTTTATCTTCGATTGGAGATTTTTTATTATTTAGTAGTTCTACTTTAGAAGGTATGATGTCTAGGGCTATTACTTCATTGTGTTGAGACAGAAGTAAACCATTTGATAGACCAACATATCCAGTTCCTGCAATTGCAATTTTATAACTCATTCTTGTCCTAGGGTATATATATTAATTTATTATTATACCCTTTTAAAATAATATTAATTTTAAATCAGTGTAAAATATTTAAAACATCCTGTGCAGTTATTAGCTTCATACAGTTATGATGTTTTAAAGGACAGACTCTTTTCATACAAGGAGAGCACTCTAAATTTTTAGAAATAATATTTTCATTTGGATTATTCCATTGATTTGTCTCTTTAAATCTTGTAGGTCCAAAAATAGCAACAGTTTTTATTCCATATGCTGCTGCAACATGCATTGGTCCAGAATCATTTGTAATAAAAATATCAAGTCCTGCTATTTTTTCTATAAGTTCAGGTATAGTAGTTTTTCCTGCAAGATTTTGATAGTTTTTAATTCCATTTGCAAGAAGTTCATCTTCAATATCTTTTGCAATATCAGTTTCAGCAGGACCACCAAAAATAACTATATCATGAGTTTTTGACATCTCTATTGCTACTTTTGCAAACTCTTGAGGATACCATCTTTTAGCACTTCCATATGTAGCACCAGGATTTATTCCTAAGGTTGGTTTTTCATATTTATAAGGAGTGAAATGTAGTTTTAAATCTCCTGCAATATTCTCTAATTTTAAAACATGATTTACAAAATCATTGTATCTAAGAACTTGATGTATCTGTTTCTTTTCTAATCTTCTATAATTAAATTTTTTCTTAGCACTTACAAAAAACATCATAAGTTTTGAAGAAAAACTTCTTCTAAAGGAGATTGCTAAATCAACTTTTCCTATTTTTTTTGCAAGACGATAAAGATTTAAATATCTATTTCCCTCTTTTTTTGTATTGTCTATAATAATCTTTTCTATATTTTTAAAATGACCTAAAGCTTGTGTTGAAACAAAAGAGCCAAGAAGAGTTATCTTTGCCTCAGGATAAGTTTTTATTAGATTTTCAATTGCAGGTGTTGTCATTATGGCATCACCCAACCAAGTTGGTATCTCTATAAATATTTTCTCAATTTTCATTTAGTAGCTCTTTTAATACATAAAATTGTGGTAGTTTTACTATCTTACCATCTCTATTATCAACAAGTCCATAACCAGGAGCTATAAGTTGATGCCAAAAAACTTTTTCTATTTTTTTACTCTTTTTTGCAATTTCAATATATTCAATCATATATTTTGAATACTCTTCATTGCTAACACACTCTTTTTCACTTGTTGGAGCATAAGGAGCTGTATTTGATAGAGGCCAATTTACTTCTGTAATATAGATTTTATCACTTGTTTTAGAAGATAATTTACATAAACAATATAGTAAATCTATCTTGTTTTTTGTATCAAAGAAACCATATTGAGTATTTGAAGGTGCTCCTCTTCTATCTACATAAAGTAGTGAGCTTAACTTATCATATTTAATATTATAAAAGTTAAACATAGCTCTTACATTATAATAGTATTCAAAATCTATAGTACTTGGACCTATAAGAGTTAAATTCTTAAATTTCTCATCTCTTAAATCTTGTGCTACCTTATAAAACTTTAAATACTCTTTTACAGCAAAAAATCCCCATTTAGCTCTATTTATAGTAGTTCCTATTTGATATTCACTTACAAAAGAACTAAATTTTGAAAAGATAAGTTCTAAATCTTTTTTTAAAAGCTCTTTATTTTCTATATGCGCTCTATCTTGCATAAGATTAAGTACAATATTTTTTGAAGAGAGTCTATTAAAACTTTTTGCAAACTCAACATAAGAATCTAAATTTTGTATATCCCAAAGAGGTACTCTTATAATAAGATTTTTAACTCCAAGTTCTTCAATTAGCTCTTGCTGAGTATTATTTTTATCATCTTTATCTAAATTTACTCCAAGTCCAATAAACTCTTTATTTGAAAGTTCATTTTTCCCTTGAAATAATTTCATAATCAAAATAGAGAAAGGTAAAACTAAAATAGAAGAAAAAAACATTTTAATATAATCAAAGATAAACTTTTTTCGCATAGCTTTTTTATAAGCCTTATCCTTTATAACACTTGGTTGGTCAGAATAGTTATCCCAAAAGAAAGGTGCTTTATTCATACTAAAGCCTTGTAAAAGGACGTTTACCAAGCTTTGCTCTTTTAACATCCTTTTCATACATCTTCATAAATTTATCCCATTGTCTTTTGATTTTATATTTTGTGTAAGCCTTTGAAATTTTATAAAGAGTAAACTTTATACCTGTTCTTTTTGCTCCTAAGCCATCTACAATTATTAGTTTATAACTACTATCTGAAACTTTTGGACAAAAAATATTTGTAAGACTGGTATCAACAAAAAGTATTAAATTTTCTTCTAAATAGTTTTTTAACTCTGTTATTAATAATTCTTGTTCAGCTAAAGGTATAATCTTATTTGCTAAATAGTATCTAAAACTTTTACTAGGTGTTCCATCAAAATCTAAAACTCTATCAAAAATTAATCCTTTTCCTAGATTAGTACTTACATAACCATAACAATCAGTGATTTGAGATAAATCAAGACCTTTTCTTTTTTTTATATAAGTCATATATGAATATTCTAATTCATTTTGATTATTATGTTCTTCTGTTTTATGAACTATTTTAATAACTTTGCTATTATCTTCAGGATGAATATAACAATCTCTCTCCCCACCTTTGGCAATAAGCAAGCTTTTTGTTAAAGTAATCACTTATTTCTCCAATACATTATTATAGGTATGTTCCAAGAAAAACTTACATTTTTCTAATTCTAAGCCTGTATTTATATAAGTATAAATAAAAGATGGTTTTGCCAAATAGATTTTAAAATTGTAGCTTTTATATTTTTTTACATCTCTTTTTTTAAGTTCATCTTTTCTACTTAATATAATTTTTGGTTTTGCATCTAAATGAATAGTCCAAAAAACTGTTGGAATTAGAGATAAAAGTCTTCTCCAATTTTTTCTTAAACTTGTTTTCCTATCTAAAAAAGAGATATTTTCTAATAAATAATCATTAAAGAATCTATCTACAAAAACTATTTTTTTTCTAAAGTTTGAATTAAAAACTAAAAAAGGGTAATAAAATAATCCAGCTAATAAAACCAATAGATAATGAACATCATCATGTTGGTCTTTTTCAGGTTTTACCCCTAATTTTCTTTTTAAAAAAATTCTATTTATAGGATACATTACATTATAAATAATAGAACGCCTAACAATTTTTTTAAATCTTTTATATAAAATATCTTTCTTTTTTATATCAATAACAGAAGTTAACAGCGTAGTCTTCCCTACTCCATCAGGTCCTACAATTGGATATATTTTTCTATTTTTATATTTATTAAAACTTTTTTTGTACTCTTTTTTCTCTTTTGTAATATCATAAGAGTATTCAACTTCTATAAAAAAAGTTTTAATCTCTTCTTTGTCATAGATTTCTATAGTTAAAAAATCAAGTTCTTCTCTTAAAATATTAAAACAAATTCTATTTTTAGAACAGAATCTAAATAAAATTTTCAAAAAACTATTTAACTCTTCATTTTTTACTAAAACTCTATTCTCTTCTTTTAGTTCAATATTTAAGTTTTTTTCTTTTACTTTTTCAAATAAAGTTATTACTATATCTTCTTTAGGTTCAAGCATTAAGTAAGTCCATTAAGCAGTTTTCTATTTTTTTATAATCATCTTTTGAATAATCACTTGCTAACATAAAATTATTTTGCTTGTTCTGTTCACTTACTGTTGCCCATCTTTTTGAACTTGCAAAAAGTGAATCCCCAAAGAAAGAGATTGTTTTTGTATTAGTTGCTCCAGCAAGATGCATAGGTCCTGTTGAAGTACTAACAAAAAGTTCTGAAGAGGCTATATATTTTGTGAACTCATAAAGTGACATTTTTGAATCAAAAAGTTCTATCTTCTGTTTTTCGTTAAGATTTAATCTTGATGAAATATACTCTTTTGATGATTTGTCATCTGGTCCAAAAGTGAAAACAACTTTGTATGAAGTTTGAAGGGCTTTCCTTGCAAGTTTAATATAATCATCTAAAGATAAGTTTCCATCACTACTTCCACCAAAACCAGGATGAAAAATAACTCTTTTTTTTGTAGCTTGAAATGAAGAATCTGTAATAAGTAATGGTCTAGAAAACTCTAATCTAATATTAGGGAAAATAGCTTTTGCCAAATCCAGATTATACTCCCATTCTGTTTTTTCTACCTTACTTCTTCTTTGAGTTATTCTTTTAGTAAAAAATATTTGAGCTATTTTTGTAGCAGGAGCAACTCTAATTCTTATGCCACTTTTAAATAAAAGTTTTCCCAAAGCAGTATCTATATAAGCACTAATACTTGCATCGAAATTTTTTTCTTTTATCTCTAATAGAGTCTTTTTTAAATTATCTTTATCAAATAAAATTACATCATCAATAAACTCAATCTCTTTTGCAAAGTCAAAATTTATTTTACTTACAAGTGCAGTAATTTTTGTATTTGGGTATTGCTCTTTAATAGCTTTAAAAAGAGGTAAGGTTACAACAAAATCACCTATTTTATCATGTCTAGTAATAAGTAAATTCACTATTTTTTACCTCTGATTTTTCTTTTAAACTCTACAAAGCTTTTTAATTTCACATCACATTTTTTTAAAATATCTATTGCTTCTTTTTCTTCTACATTTGCTAGTTTTGCATATGTTGAAGCTATTAAAATAATATCATCTTCATCTAACCAAAGTTTTGCAAAATTATCAAGTCCTGTATATAAATCAATGGCTTTAAACTCCAGTCTATTTATATCTACAACAGAAAATTCATAATCTTCACCTTGAATTGAAACTAAAGTATTTCCTGCTGAAAAATCTTTGTGATAAACATTGTTTCTATGTAGATTAAAAGTAAACTCTACAAATTTTTTTATAATCTCTTTTCTGTTCTCAAGTTCTTTATTTCTAAGAGGCTCTCTAATAGTAAAATCATAATCATATTTTTTAGCTATAAAAAAACTCTCTTTAAATAAAAAATTTCTATAAAATTCTATATAACCAATAGGTTCTGGAGTATTTAAGCCTAAACTTCTTAATTTTACTGCATTTTTATATGACTTTTTTGCCTTAGAATCTCTAAAGTATGCATAAACTATTTGGTTGATTTTATTAGGAACTTTAAAAGCTTTTACAACAGTTTGTAAATCATCATATTTAATTACTTTTAACTCATTTCTAGCTTTATGAATAGTATTTGAGTTTTCTTGAAAATATTTTTTTATATTTAATAAAAAATCTTTTGTATTTTTATATTGTTCATTTAGTTCAAATTTAAATTTCAACTTTTTCCTTGCTTTAATAAATGTTAATATTTTATCAAAACTTTCTATTTCTTTCTATTAAATAACCGTATTATTATAGTTTAATGAAGTTTTAAGTATTATTCCACGCTAGATTTTAAGCTAACTTTCAGAAGGATTTCAATGAATAACTTTTTTTCAAAACTTGTCTACAACATTTTTTTGGCACTAATAATTACATCTTTATTTGTTTGTGTTGAACAAATATACAGAATATATAATGATATTTTATCTTTTAATTTAAACCTAAAAAGTTTTGCTGAACAATTTATGATTAATCTTCTTATTGTTTCAATAATTAAAACAAGAGCTATTTTAATTACTTATGCTTTAATTGCACTATTTGTTTGGTTTCAAATTGCACACTTCGCATATTTTGGTACTTGGATTTTCCCATTAGAATATTTACTATTTTTTACAAAATTCAAAGAAACATATGATACATTTAGAACAGTTACAGATATAGCAATTGTTCCGACAATTATGATTTTAACTCTTTTTGTAATTATTTATTTTTTATTAAAAAACTCAGAAGAAAAAAGACTTAAAATTCCATTTTTATCATTTATTTTAATCGCTTTTATAATCTTTGTTCCAATTAGAGTTTATGTAAAAGACTCAAAAAAAGGACATAGACCAAATGTTGAGTATTATCCACTAAAAAATACAATTACTAATTTAGGTTATCTATTTGGAAATATAATTCCTAAAAAAGCTATAGGAAATAGTGGTTTAGAACAACCTATTACACCTACTCCAAATCTACTTACAGAAAATCCAGATATAAATGTAATTATGATTATGGGAGAGTCATTAAATAGAAACTTTATGTCTTTATATGATTACAAAATCAAAACTACTCCATTTTTAGATTCAATAAAAGATGATGAAAACTTTGTATATAAAAAAGGGATTGCTTCTGGTGTTGTAACAGATGTTGCTGTACCATCTTTTTTCAATATAATAAAAAGACCAGATGGTGTTCCACAAATTATTTCTACAAATACTTGTCTATTTAAAATGGCAAAAAATAATGGTTTTCAAACATATTTTTATAGTTCTCAAGCACAAGATCAATTAGCTCAATTAAAAAGTTATATTTGTACAAAATGGATTGATGATTATGTTGATGGAACAAGTGTTACAAAAGATATAGATAAACCAGCTTTAGATACATTTTTACTTGATAAAATTGAACAAGTTGATTTTTCAAAACCTAGTTTTGTTGCTTTACAACAAAGAGCTTCGCATACTCCTTTTATAGATACTTTTCCAAAGGAGTTTGAAATTTTTACAAAAGATAATATAGAAGATAAAACAATTATTCAAAATACAATTGATTATGCAAATTCAATTCATTATACTGATTATATTATCTCTCAATTAGTAAAAAAAGTAAAAGAAAGAACTGATAGACCAACTTACTTTATTTTTACTTCTGACCATGCTTCAAATGTTGGAGATCCAAATAGACAAGGTCATGGAAGATTAAATTATGATGCTGTATATCAAGTACCATTCTTTGTTTATGGGATTAATAATGCAAAAGTATTAAAAGATAAATTCTCAGATTTTGAATTTATTTCACACTATCAAATGGGAAATGTAGTTAGTAATCTTTTAGGATATGAAGAGAAGTATGATTATTTTAATGTAAGAGAAGATTACTTTGTATGTGATTCAGATATCTCAGGATTATCTGGTATCTTAAAAATATCTTTTGATGAAGAGAGTAAACAAACAAAAACACTAATAGAGTAACTACTCTATTAGTCTTAAGATTCTAAAATCTTTTGAATATCCTCAATATAAGCCTCTTTTGAAAATCTTTTTTGATATAAATTAAACCCTTTTTTTGAAACACTTTTAATTAACTCTGGATTATTAGAAATTTTAAAAATTGCTTTTGCTATCTCTTCTGGGCTAGGCTCACAAAAAAACATAGTTTCTTTATTTTCAAAATATTCACCTAAGGCTTTTGTTTTTTGCGAAAGAACAGGTATTTTCATAGAAACTGCTTCAACAGCTTTATTTACCATTACTACTTTTGCTTTTTCACTATCTCCAAAATTACCAAAGGCAATATCACAATTTTCAATCAAAAACTTATCTAAAGATTTATCTGCAAAAGTTTTTGTATTATCAATTTTTACAACATCATTTAATTCTAACTCATCAATCATTTTTTGATAAGCAACTGCTTTCTTATCAGCTGTTCCAAAAAGATGATACTCAAAAGAGATATCACTTTGTTTTAAATATTTTGCAGATTCAATAATCTTATCTAAACCATGAAGAGGGATATAACTCCCCCACCAACATAAAATTAATTTTTTCGTTTTTAAATTTGCATAATTTAATTGTGCTATCATTTTTGATTCTGTAGCAAGAGGAATTAAATGTATTTTAGTTGTTGTATTACTTCGTTGTACTACATCTAAATAATACTCTTTTTCTGAGTTATTTAAAAAAATTAAGTCACTACTTAAATCAATAATATTTTGGTCAAACTTTTTAAGAGCTAATGCATTTTTACTATTCTTATCAACTCTTTTTTTATCATTAACATAAGTATCATATTTAGAAATATAAAACTCTGTAACAACTTTTTTATTCATTAATTTTGCAAGCTTTAATTTTAAATAACTGATTTTTCCCATAGGTAATATAAAAATAATATCAGAGATAAGAAATTTAGAAAAACTACTTAATGAGTTTAAAAAATTAGGTAAAAGTAAAAATATTTTTTTTAATAAATTTTTACTATTTACTTTAAAAAAATGTGTATCATCATAAGAAAAGCTATATTTATTAGAACCTGAAATAAAATCAAGTAGTAATCTTGCTCTAGTAGAACCTGTTAAGTTTCCTATGATATAAACACGTTTTTTTTCTAACATTTAATAGTAGCCTCTTTTATCTTTTTAATCATATATTCTAATTTCTCATCACTCATTCCTGGATATACTCCTATCCAAAAACTATCATTCATTATCTTTTCTGTATTAGGTAAATCACCAATAACTCTATAATCTACATTTTCTTCTAAATGATCAAAAATAGGATGTCTTAAAATATTACCTGCAAATAAATTTCTTGTTTGAATATTACTATTTTCTAAATATTCAACTATATTATTTCTAGTAAAGTTTGCTTCTTCTGTTAAAGTCATCATAAAACCAAACCAACTAGGATCACTATTTGGTTGAGCTTCTACTAATTGAATCTCTTTAACATCTTTTAATCCATCATAAAGTTTTTTATAATTTTCTTTTCTTTTTTCAACAAATGAAGGGAATTTTTCTAATTGTGCACATCCTACAGCTGCTTGCATATCAGATACTTTTAAATTAAAACCAAAGTGAGAATATACATACTTATGGTCATATCCAACAGGTAAAGAACCAAATTGTTGAGTAAATCTTCTATTACATGTATTATCTACTCCACTTTCACACCAGCAATCTCTACCCCAATCTCTTAGACTTAGCATGATTTTTTTAAGAAGAGGATTATCTGTATATGTTGCACCACCTTCTCCCATTGTCATATGATGAGGAGGATAAAAACTTGAAGTTCCAATATCTCCCCAAGTTCCAGTAGGTCTACATTCATATAAAGAACCTAAAGCATCACAGTTGTCTTCAATTAACCATAAATTATGTTTATCGGCAAACTCTTTTACAGCTTTTAAATTAAATGGATTTCCTAAAGTATGCGCAATCATAATTGCTTTTGTTTTAGGACTTAAAGCTTTTTCTAGTTCAGTAACATCAATATTTGCATGAGTTAATTCCATATCTACAAATACAGGAACTGCTCCATATTGTACTATTGGAGCAATTGTTGTAGGAAAACCAGCTGCAACAGTAATAACCTCATCACCTCTTCTTACTTGTCTCTCTTTTAACAGTGGAGATGTTAAAGCATAAAAAGCTAAAAGATTTGCACTACTTCCTGAGTTTACTAAAAAAGTCCATCTTACATTAAGATATTTTGCAAGTTGTTTTTCAAACTTCTTAGAATAATCTCCATAAGTTAACCAGAAATCTAAAGAACTATCTACTAAATATTGTAACTCAGTTTCATCAAAAACTCTACCTGCATAATTTACTCTACTTTTACCTTCAATAAACTCTTGATTTAAACTTGGTTTGTGTACTAATTCATAATACTCTTTTGTTTTATTTAATATCTCTTGTTTTAATTCTTCTTCTCTTGTCATTTTATAATTCTCCAATAGTTTTTTTAATTGCTTCTTCTAAAGTATATTTAGGACTCCAAGATGGAACAAGCTCTCCTTTTTCCCAAGGTTGCATAACTTCTCTTTGTCTATATTCTCTACCACCCCAAATAATATTAAGTTTACTATTTGTAGCTTTTTCAAATATTTTTGATAACTCTTTTAAACTAGCTCTTGTCTGTGACTTAACGGCAAAAACTTTATCTTTAAAGCTTACTGCCTCTTTAGAGTTTAAATGAGAAATTAAAATCTCATATGCCAAAACTACATCCTCAATATATGAGATATCAATTAGTTGTTCCCCTGCTGACATTTCCAGAGTTTCCCCTGATTTTGCTATTTTTGCCCATAAATTAAAAACTTTATTTCTTGTATCATTTGGGCCAAAGGTATCATTTAACCTTATTGTAGTAAAAATTAAATTTGAAGTTTGAGTATAATATTTTGCAATATTTTCAAAAGCTTCTTTTGTTGCTGCATAAAGATTAACAGGATTATAATCTTTATTTTCATAGTTTTGCCAAAAAGTACCTGTGTTAATAAACCACTTTACTTCACTTTTTTTGCAAGCTTCTAAAATCAATGTTCCAAACTCAATATTTGAACTAATTAAATTTGCTATATCACTTGTTTTATGTTCTGATAAAAAAAGAGAAGCTAAATGTATTACCCCATCAAATTTCTCTTTTTCAAAAACTTCTAACAAGCTATCTATTTTTTTATTATATGTAATTATTTTTGCTTCTTTATGTATTGTAGAACAATCACTATTTTCTCTAACTAAGCAAAATATCTCTATATCTTTTTTTAACAAAAGTGATACTAAGTTTTGTCCTATAAAACCTGTTGCTCCAGTTATTAATATTTTCACTTTTCTTCCTTATAAAAAAAGTTACTTTCATATTCTTCTAAAGAGTTAAAAGACATATCTCTATCTGACATTTTAGGGCAATCACATTGCCAATCAAAACCAAAAGAGTCATATCTTATTCCCTCATCATTATTAGGAGCATAAGTTGTTGTTTGCATATAAGTTACATTAGTATTATCTTCAAGTGATTTAAATCCATGTGCTAAACCTTTTGGAATAATTAAAATTTTTCCATTTTCACTTGATAGTTCAATACTAAAACTCTTACCAAAAGTAGGAGAACCTTTTCTTAAATCTAAAACCACATCTAATATTTTTCCAAATGGTACATAAACAATTTTTATATGATCATATGGAGGTGTTTGAAAATGCATTCCTCGAATTACATCTTTATGTGAAATTGAATAGTAAGTCTCTTTAATTGAAATATTTAAATTATGTTCTTGAAAAAAATCATTATTAAAAGTTTTAATAAATTTTCCTCTTACATCTTCAAATATTCTTGGTTCAAATATTTTTAATCCAGGTATTTTAGTTTCTACTATTTGCATTAAATTGCCCATTTTAGTTTTTTTGTTTTTGCAGCTTTAATATAAGCTTCTAAATCCTCTTTAGTAAGATTTTTCTCTTCTTCATAAAAAGATTTATACCATTTTACAGTTTTTTCAAAAGTAGTATCACTATCCCAAACATCATTCCATTTTAATAATATATGAGCTTTAGAACAGTCTAGTTTTAAAAGATTTGCTTCATGTAAGGCATTTGGGTCTTGATTTATTTCATAATCAATTTTATCCCAATATTTTTTTACATTTTTTACTACTTGTTCTACAGTTATACTTCCCTCATCACTTGGTCCAAAGTTCCAAGCACTAGCAAACTCTACTTTTTCTTCAAGAAGTTTTTGCCCAATATTTAAATACCCACTTAATGGTTCAAGTACATGTTGCCAAGGTCTTGTAGCATATGGATTTCGAATACTTACTTTTTTATTTTGAGAAACAGAAAGCATAATATCAGTAATTAATCTATCTTTAGCCCAATCACCACCACCAATTACATTTCCAGCTCTACAAGAAGCAAGAAGAGTATTATGTTTTTTCTTATAATCTTTTATATTAAAATAAGAGTCTCTATATGAGTTTGCCAAGATATCAGCACACCCTTTTGATGAACTATAAGGGTCATATCCTCCCATTGGATCATTTTCTCTATATCCCCAAACCCACTCTTTATTTTCATAAGCTTTATCACTTGTAATATTTACAATAGCTTTAACATTAGCCTTTCTACAAGCTTCAAAAACCTTTAATGTACCAATAACATTTGTTTCATATGTTTCAATAGGATTTTCATATGATAATCTTACTAAAGGTTGTGCAGCTAAATGAAATACAATATCAGGTTTATACTCTTCAAAAACTTCATTTAACTTATCTAAATCTCTAATATCAGCAATAATTGAAGTGATATTTAAATTTAATAAAGAGATATGATTAGGAGTTGTTGGAGCGTCTAAAGAATAACCAATTACTTTAGCACCCATCTGCTCCAACCAATAACAAAGCCATGAACCTTTAAAGCCAGTATGTCCTGTAACTAAAACTGTTTTATCTTTATATATTCCACTAAATAAGTTTTGCATTACCAAACTTTCCACGGTGCTTTTTTTGTTTCCCAAAGTTTTTCTAGTTGTTGTTTATCTCTTAAAGTATCCATTGGTTTCCAAAAACCATCATGTTTATAAGTATAAATTTCTCCATCTTTTGCTAAATTCATTAAAGGTTCTTGTTCAAAAATTGTACTATCTCCTTGTGTAATATAATCAAAAACTTTTGGTTCACATACAAAGAAACCAGCATTTATCCAACCACCCTCACCTTTTGGTTTTTCTTTAAATTCAATTACTTGATTATCAGAAGAGATTTCTAATGCTCCAAATCTTGCATCTGGTTGAGCAGATGTCATTGTCATTGCTTTTCCATGAGATTTATGAAACTCTACTAATTCTTCTATATTAATATCACTTACTCCATCTCCATAAGTTAACATAAAAGGTTCATCTCCTACAAAGTCTTGTGCTCTTTTTACTCTTCCCCCTGTCATACTATCAACTCCTGTATCAAGAAGTGTGATTTTCCAAGGCTCACTAGAATTATTTAATACTTCCATTTTTCCAGTTGAGATATCAAGTGTTACATCACTTTGATGTAAAAAATAGTTTGCAAAATATTCTTTAATATAGTAACCTTTGTATCCAAGTAAGATTACAAATTCATTAAATCCATATTTTGAGTAAATCTTCATAATATGCCATAGAATAGGTTTTCCACCAACTTCAACCATAGGTTTTGGTCTTAAATCTGTCTCTTCTGCTAATCTTGTTCCTAATCCACCAGCTAATAATAATACTTTCATTTTTTACCTTTCTACTATTTTAATAAATATTTATTTACAAATTTTTCCCATCTTCTACTAATTCTTCTTCTAGCAAAATATGGGATTTTATTTGGCAAAGTAAAATGAGATACATCTCCTAAGCCATCAATTAAAACTAAATCAAAATCTGTTTCACTATTTTTTCTAAGCAATATATTTTTAGGCATCATTCCATAATTAAAAATAATACAGTTATCCAAAAAATATTGTCTATACTCTTCTAACTCTTTTTGATAAGCTTCTACACCGTTTTCTTTTAGATAAAAAGCAAAACTTTTAGAAACTTTTCCATCATAATCACGAATTAGCTCAATAACAAAACCAGCTCCCTTATTAGTTTCAACTTCACCATAAAACTTAGGTAGATGTTTAAAGTTTTTCATTCCTCTTTTTTCTAATTCTTTATAATAAGAGATTTCTTTTTGTGATTGCTTACTCTCTTGTCTTTGATTACCTTCATAAGTTACTTTTACTGTTTTCTTATTATCTTCAGGGTGCAAATATATTGCTCTTTCATTACCCTTTGCTATAAAATCTTCATCTTTTAAAAATAACACTCATTCTCCTAAAGTTGGCTAAAAAATTTACTTAGTTTATCAAACTGTTTTTTATTATCAAAAAGCTCTTCTGCTTTTTTTTGCCCTGCTTTTGCAAGCTCTTTTCTTAAAGTTTCATCTTTATATAATTTTTCTATTTTTAAAGCTAAATCTTCATAGTTTCCACTTTCAAATAGTAAGCCAGTTTTTTCATCATCTATTATCTCTAAAACCCCACCAGAGTTTGAACCAATAACACAACTACCATTTCTCATAGCTTCAATAGTAACTAAACCAAAAGTTTCATTTCTTGAAGTCATTAAAACCACATCACAAGCTTGCATAAATTTTGCAGGCTCTTTTGTAAAACCTACAAAGATAACTTGCTCTTCTAAATTAAAATCTATAACTCTTTGTTTTAACTGTTGTAAATACTCTTCACTCATAGCATGACCCACAATATAAGCTTTTATATTTAAATCTTTCTGCTTTAAAAGCTTCATAGCTTCTATAAGTAGATGTTGTCCTTTAAACTCATTGATTCTTCCAATAAGTCCTAACATAAAAGAGTCTTCTACTTTTAACTCTTTTTTAAACTCATCTTTTTGTTCAGCACTTAAAGCTTCGCTTTCATTTGCTCCAAGATATAAAGTTAAAGTTTTAGGTCTAATATTTTGAGGAATAAACTTTTTTATTTGCTCTTCTAAAGCTTTTGTAACACAAATAATTGTATCAATATTTTTATATAAAAACTTATGATAAAAATCACTTTTAAATCTTGTCATTGTCATATGTCTTGTTTGTACAATCTTTGGTTTTCTTTTTGAAAAGATTTTAGCAAGCACAACAATTGGAAGATCTTTTGTCCAATGAAGATGAACAATATCAATATTTTGTTTATCAATGATTTTTGCTAATTTTAAAGATGCACTTATAGAGAAACTACTTTTTCTATTTATTTCAAACTTTTGAACATCTTGAATGAAATCTTTAAGTTTTGATTTTGAAGCGACTACGCACAAAACATCAAAACTCTTTGATAATTCATTTGTACATCTACTCATATAAAGTTCTAAGCCTCCTAAATCAGGAGATAAACAAACTTCTAAAATCTTTTTATTTGTCATTCTTTTGCATCTCAAGCATTAAAGCATATTTCATATATGAACTAAAGGCTGAAATTACAGCAACATTCCAACCATGAATCCCATGAAAAGCTCCACCTTTTAAAACTAAAGCTTTAAATAAAGCGCCAACTCCATGAATAAAAGGGTCTAAAGAGTTTGCTCTTTTTCCTGCATCATATGAGATTTGTGCCCCTCTTTTTATAAACTTTTCAGTTGTTCTTATCATCTGCGCATAATCTTCATAAGAGTAATGAAGCATATCAGCTTTTAAATCACAAATATTTTTAGCTTCAACCTTTGCATGACCTTTTAATTTTGAATATCCACACTTAGTTCTATTATAAAGTCTTGTTACTCTATCTGGATACCAAAGTTTAATAAAGTTGTCTCCTACATAAGTCTTTCTAGCAAAAGAGAATCCATCATATTGTGTATTATCTAAATCAAGTTTTTTAATCTCTTCAATTGCATTTAAATCTAATCTTTCATCAGCATCAATACTTAGTACCCAATCATATTTTGCAAGTGGCTCACCAAAAGCTTTTTGAGGGCCATCTCCTAAATACTCTTGTTTTATAACTTTTGCACCTAAGCTTTGCGCAATTTCACAAGTTCTATCAGTACTTAATGAGTCAACTACTAAAACCTCATCACAAACTTCTTGTACTGATTTTATTACAGCCTCTATATTTTTTTCTTCATTTAATGTAATTATATTTGCAGTGATTTTCAAATCTTGCGACCTTATCTTAAAATAGTATATATTATATAACAAGTTTAATTTAAATAGGATATAATCGCCTTTTTAAAGGTAATTAATGAAACAAAAAACTGCAGTTATATGTCTATCAAGAGTAAATGGAGGAATGGAATTAGCCTCTGTTAAATTAGCAAGATTATTAAGTAGTGAAGTTGAAGTTGAATTTATAGCAAGAGATAATAGTTATATTCTAAATAAAGAAGAACACTTTAAAGGCTTTAATATAAAAGTGCATGAAGTAACATTTTCTAGTAATTTTAGTTTTAAATTAATAAAAAGTGTTAGAGAAATATTAATTAATAGCCAAATTAAAAATGTTATCTTCTTAGGCGCTTCTGAGATGAAATCTCTTTATTTTGCAACACTTGGCTTAGATATAAATTTTATTATTAGACAAGGTTCTAAAAAAACCACTTCAAAAAAAGATATTTTTCATAAATTATTTTATAGTAAAGTTAACTATTTTGTTGGAAACTGCGAGTATATGAAGCAAAATATAATTGATATTTTACCAATTGCTAAAAATGCACAAGTAAAAAGAATCTACTCTTCTTTAAGACTTGAAAAAAACATATCATTTAAAGAGTTTAATAATAAAATTGACTTAGTTCATGTGGGAAGGGTTCATCCAGGAAAAGGTCAATTTGAAGCTATAAAAGCTTGTGATATTTTATTTAAAAATGGTTTTGATTTCAACTTGAAATTCTTAGGAGATATCCAAGATAAAAACTATTTTGAAAAGATGAATAACTATCTTGAAACTCTTGAATATAAATCAAAAATAAAGTTTGTAGGATATACAAGTGAAGTAAAAAAATATCTTCAAGAAAGTGATGTTTTTATCTTCCCAAGTTTAGGAGAAGGTATGAGTAATGCTATTATTGAATCACTTGGATTTGGGCTTATTCCAATTATTTATAATGATACTTCTTCTCCTGAGTTTAAAGATTTAGGTTTTCATATTCATTTAACTTCAAATAATAGTGTTGAAGAACTTGAAAGTATTGTATTAAATGTAGCTAAAAATTTAAAAGAAGAAAAAATCAAAGCAAGGCAAAACCATCCAAAAGCTTTAGAGGTTTTTGCATTACAAAGAGAGCAAAAGGAGTATTTAGAACTTTTAAAATAGTTTATAGGTTTCTAATATCTTTTATATCTCTTAATTTATTTTTATTTGAAGGGTTACCTATTAAAACAGGTTTTTCTAAAAACTCTTCATTTATAACACTTTTTGAAGAATCAAACTCTTTAAAATTTAGTCCGGCTAAATCTGTAAAAGTATAGATTAAATCTGAAGATGAATACTCTCTATTTGTATATTTCTTTAAACTCTTAAAATCTTTAATTTTCTCTTTAAACACACTATTTTGATAGATTATAAAAGGTATTGAATACATTGAAAGAGTTGGAGCATCTTCATTTCTACCTAATTTTTTTACATTTTTATTATCAAATACCTCTTCCCCATGATCAGATAGATACAGTAAGGCAGTAGAATCTTTACTATTTTTTGCATCTTCAATAATTTTTGAGACTACATAATCATTATAAAAAACTGCATTATCATAATCATTATAATATTTCTTTTCTCTATCACTTAATCTATTATCATCTATTCTGTAATTATCAAATACTGCAAAATCTTTTGGATATCTATACTCATACTTATTGTGTGTTCCTAAAAGATGAACAACAATAAATTTCTTTTTAACTTTAGTATCTGCTAATACATTTTTAAAAGGCTCTAAAACAACTTCATCATAAGAGTAACTATTTTGTTTTTGATTATTATTTAAATAGATTTGATTATCACACATTTTAGAAAAAGTTGTAAGCATAGTATTTCTTTTTGTTTGTGTTTGCTGGTTAGTTATCCAATATGTTGAATAACCTGCTTGTTTCATAATATTTATAAGATTTGGTTTATTTAAATATAGATTTGGATTTTTTTCATCAGCAAAACTTAGAGCTTGTTGTAATACTTCAATAGTATATGGTCTTGGAGAGTATACATTATCAAATAAAATTAAATCATCTTTTAACTTATCTAAATTTGGTGTTGTATCTCTATTATAGCCATAAATTCCCATTCTATTTCTATTTGTTGATTCCCCTAATACTAAAATAAGAGTTGAAGCCTCATCTTTATAAGTATCTTTTAAATTCTCAACGGGTTTTAAAGTACTATTTCTTTCTAATAACTTCTCCATCTGATTTAAATCATTTTTATAGTTTACATAACCTAAAACAATATTCCAAGGTGTAGAAGCTTGCATTCTTGTCATCTGTTTATAAACAGCTATCTCATAAGGTTTTTTTTCAACATAATATAGTTCTAAAAATTTATGAAAAGGTACTAAAAGAGAAAAAACTATAAAAAGATAGATAACTTTTGAAGAAGTTTTAATCTCAGGTAACTTCTTCCAAAAGTAGTATGATAAGAAACTATAAGCAGCAATAAAAGGAATAATCCACCACTGAAAATAAGTCTTTAAAAACTCAGTGCTTTCCACAAGATTTGATTCAAAAATAATAAAAATAACACTTTGAGAAAACTCTTGCCCATATAAAAAGAAATAGTTTAAACTAAATAAAGAACCTAACCATAAAAAGATACCTATATAAGCAGCTATTTTCTTTGCATGCTTTTGAAAAAGTAAAATAGGAATTAGCCATAAAAAAGTAGCATAAACACTCTCTCTTAAACCAATAGAACCTGTTACATCAAAGATGATACATAATAAATTATAAATAGCAGAAAAATAGAAAAAGAAAAAGAAGTATTTTAAGGTATTGAAAAAAGTACTCACACAAGATCTCCCAAAATAAATTTGGAATATCTTATAAAGAAAAGATGAACTAAAGATGAAAGAATTATGAATAAAAATTCATATTAGATTCTATTTTAGTAAGCTAAGAAAATATTTATTAAAAGAGTATTTATGAGGCAAAGACTCTTCAAATCTTTTCCATAATCTTTTTATCTTTTTTTGAGTGAATAAAGGGATATATTTTGAAAAAGGTAAAAAGTCATTATTTACTACCCCATCAATCAAAATAAGTCTAGCTTCATTTTCATTTATTTTTTGATAAAGCATATTTTTTGTGTTTAAATCTTTTACTACAATATTCTCTTTTAGGGTATATTGTTTTAAATCTTCAAGAAGTTTTATTGGAGTTATTAAAGTTTTTGTTTTTTCATCTTTTTGTAAATAAAAAGATAAGGTTTTAGAAACATTTCCATCATAATCTCTAACTAAATCAAAGACTTCACCTTTTCCTAAAGAAGTAGCTACACTACCATAATATTTTGCTAAAAAATCCCAAGAGATTTCTCTTTTTTGTAAGAATTTATAATATTTAATCTCTTTTATAGTCTCTGAATAATCATTTGAATGAGTTATTTTTATACATTTATTTGAATCCATTGGATGAACAAAACAACTTCGATTTGTTCCTTTTCCAATTGGTTCAATACTATTTAAATCAATCATTTAGAACTTTGAATATAATCTAAAATCTTTTGTGCTCTTGCACTCCAAGTATGATAATTTAAAAACTTTTCATAGGCATTATTTGCTAGTTTTTCTCTTTTTATTTTATCTTCAATTAATTCATTAACTGCATTTTCCCAAGCATTTATATCTGAACTATCAACTAATAAAGCACACTCATCATTTAAAGCTTCATACACAACTTTAAAATTTGAGCAAATAATCGCTTTTTTTGAAGACATATATTCAAAAAGTTTAATAGGAGACATATATTTACTTGACCTATTTCCCTCATTATCACTTTGATAAGGAGCTAAAAGAATATCACACATATTTCTATATTTATAAGTCTCTTTAGGTTCTACAAAACCATGGAAAATAAGATTCTCTAAATTCTCTTTTGATTTCCAAAATTCAATATCTTTATCTTTTCCACCAATAATATGAAATGTTGCATCTGGAATCTTTTTTGCTAGCTCAATAATAATATCAATTCCTCTTCCTTTAAAAAGACTTCCTACATATCCAATTTGAACTCTTTTTTCATCTAAAGTTATACTTGAAGGTATTTTGTCATCAGGAATAATATTTGTACCATTACTTGCTGCTAAAATTGAATCTAAAGCAATACTACAGCTTTTATTGTACATCTTTCTAAGTTCATTAGAGTTTACAACAAGCTTTGCTTTGTTTTGATTATTTTTAATAAACTTATCAAAGAAAAAGTCATTAAAACCTTTTCCATCATAAGGTTCATGTTTTTCAAAAAGAGTAAAATATTTACTTTTTTGAGTCAGATAAAAAGCAAACATATCATCTCTTCCATAAACAATATCAGGATTGATTTTTTGAACCTCTTTTAAACATCTATATGAATAAATTCTTTTTTTAAGATATTTAATATTAGGAGAAAAAAGCTTTTTTAACTCAAAGTTTTTTTCAACTCCATAATATTCAAATAAATCCTCTATATTTTTCTCTTCAAGCTTTTTTGTCCAAGGAGCTAAAAGTGTAACTTCATGTCCTAAAGAAGCAAAAGCATTACACATCTTCATTACATGAATACTATTTGCTGTTCTTGAAGGGATAATTGATCTTGAGATATATACTATTTTCATTTTTTTCCTATCTTGTTATACCTATAATTAAAAATAAAATAACAAAAGCACTATATTTAAAGAATAGTTTTTTATCAAAATTATTAAAAGTAATAGTTTGCTCTTTATTAGCAATCATCGCTGAAATTAAAACTACTATTAATGGTAATTCAAAAGTTCCGTAAAACATTCCTCCTACCATAAAGACTAAAGTAGAAGCTACCAAAATAACAATTATATCTTTTTTTTCTCTTGATGTATTTTTATAACTTAATAAAGAATATATTAAAAAGAAAAAAGAAGCTAAACCAATAATTCCTATTTGCATTGGAATTTGAACATATACATTGTGAGGTTTTGCAATTTCTCTTAATCTCTTTTCTTCATCTGGAATTTTTGCTCTAAGCAAATCCATATGATCACCTGTTCCAGCACCAAATAAAAAGTTTTCTTTTATTACTTCAATTGAGTATATTGTTAAACCTATTCTTTGTGCTGTTGAACCATTTTCATAATACTCTTTATTTTCAATACCCTTTTCAAAATTAGTAATTGCTACATTTACTCTTTGATTTACTGTTTCAGAAAAGTTATAAATAGATAAACAAACAATAAAAACTAAAAAAACTGAAGATAATAGAAGTTTTATATTCTCTCTATAAGTGATTACTATTGTAATAAAAATCACTACAACTAAAGTCATATATCCTGTTCTACTTGCAATAAACGACATATTTATTAAAGCAAAAACTAATCCTACTAAAGCAATAACTTTTTTAAATTTTTCTTCATTTTTAAAATTTAAAATATAATAAAGTAAAAAACCTACAAAAAAAGAAATACCAACTCCATGTTCTCCATGAGCTAAAAATGGTGCAGGACTATAGGCAAAAGTTTCCCAAACTTCATATTTACCAATTGAAAATACATAAGGTAAAATTTGAAGATGAACTAAATATGAAAAAATAATAGAAATAAGCATTCCAAATAAAAATGCAAGTACTATCCTAGGAACAAACCTAATATCTAAAAAAGATAAGAAAACTAAAGGAAAAAGTAGATACTTTAATCTATCCATTTGGTCTTTACCATAATCAATATTATCTGTATATAACATTCCTATTGCATGTAAAGCATAAAATATTAAAAAAGCTTGAACTATTCTATTTGAAAAAGCCTCTTTTAAATAAAAACCAAAATCTCTTCGATATAGAAAAAGTGCCAACATAGTAAAAAACAAAGAGCTCTTTGCTCCATTATGTATAGGAATTAAAAAAGCATATAAAACTAAAAGATGATTAAGCCAAAGGGTAATTTTATCTTTAGTAGTTTGAGAAGGTGCTCTTAAAATGTTTGTCATTCTTTTCCTTTTTTATAGTAATAATTAATTAAGTGCTGAGTTATAGCTAAATTTGCTTTATAATAATTTAAAAGTTTACTATTTGTTTGTTCTTCGATACTATTTAATTTTTCAATTTTATCTTTGTTTGTTACTATCATTGAACCATTAAAACCATAATGTTCTAAAGAAGAATCAAATAAGTTTTTCCCAATTGATAGATATTCTTGTTCTTTTAAAGTTAAATTATAAATTGTTGGAAAGATATCTTTATGGGAACCTGTTACCTTAGTATCTACATCTATTTTATTTTTTAAACTTTCTGGTAAATAGAAATAAAGAGGTATATTTTTAGAATTTAGTAGTTGATTATCATCATACTTCATAATTCCATCAATTGTATTATTATCAGCTGTTACAACAACTATTGTATTATCTTTAAATTTACTCCTTTTAAACTTATCAAGGAAAATTCCAACTTGGTCTACTGCATAAGCATAAGACTTAAATCTCTGTTGAGCTAACTCAAAATCTCCTGTAATATGATTTTTTATTGCATCATTAAATTCAAGACTTTTTGACTTATACTCTTTTGGAACATTATATGGAGGATGATTATTTGTACTAAGAGCTACTATAAACTGTTTTTTATCACTATTTTCAAGTTTTTTTAAAATATGTGAATAAAGATATTCATCAAAAATTCCCCAAGGATGAAAATAGTCTGCTTTAGGTTTATCAATATTTTCTAAATGTTTAAAAATGTTAATTTTACCTTCTAGATTATCATAACCTTGATGTTTTACAAACTCTCTTAAACTTCTCCAAGTTAAATCTCCACCATAAATAAAACTTGTTTCATAATTATTCTCTTTAAATAAAAAAGCTGGACCATAAGAAAAACTTGTTTGTTTATATATCGATTGAGAAAAAGCAAAAGATGTAGGTCTATGCGGAATATTTAATAATAGAGCTTGTAAACTTGAAATTGTCCCATCGCCAGCTGAAATCATATTTGTAAGTAAGATGTCCTCATCAAAATGTTTTTTTAATTCACCTAAGATATTAAAATCATCACTTTGATATTTTAATATTGGCATTCCAAAGCTCTCTACCATAATTACTACAACATTGTACTCTTTATCATCAACTTTTTTTGTTTTAAAAGTTATATTTTTAAGTAAATCCTCTCTATTAATATTTTCTGTTCCCGTATATACTTCAAAAGCTTTTTCTATATTTCCTTTATACCCTGTTGCTTTAAGTAAATCATATTTTCTTGCTAGATATTTTTTTCTTGCACTTAAAGCATTTGTAAAAGCTCTAAAACCATTATGAGAAACTTTGTTTATAAATTCATCACTTGAAACATTTGGAATCATTTTACCCAAAGGATACATTCCTAAAGTTCCCCTAACTGCTAAAAAGTTTAGGACAAAAAGAATTAGAAAAATTAAAGCAGATATTTTAAGAGTAAAAAATGAGTTATAGTTTTTATTTGAAATAGAGAATATTTTTTTAATACTAAAAAATAAAAATGCTAGATATGCAAAGAAAATAGCTAAAATCAATACTACATTATAGTTTTGCCAAAAAGTAACCATTAAAGCTTTTGTATCATCATCTAAAAGACCAAAAAATAAAATATTTATATGCTCTTTAAAATAAGAGTAAAAGCCAAAATCTGCACACAATAAAAGACTTACTGCAACATAACAAAAAAACAGATAATAGACTAGAAATTTAGAGAAATAGTTTAATAAAGACTCTTTTTTTATATAATATAAAACTATTAAAATAATCGTTGGTAAAGTTTGAATATAACCAATTACTGTTAAGTCAACTCTAAATCCAAGAAAAAAAGCTTTTAGAATATCTAAATAGAAACCTTGAAAACTATCCAAAGGTGAATAATAAAAGAAAAACACTGCCCTATAAAGTGACATAATTCCTAAAAATAGAATATGTGCAAAAATAAGTTTTTTAAAAATATTTAAAACATTTGACATTATTGTTTGATTCATTACTTAGCCTTCTAGATTTTTAAGAATTAAAAGTAGTTTAAAGAAACCTTCCCCATCTCTTCCCATAATATTTTTTATAAATTTAACTTGACTAAGAGTAATAAGAAAAGAGAGTTTACTTGCCAGTTTTTTAAGTCTTTTTCTAAAATCTTTATTTTGAGGTACAAGTTGTATATATTGATTTATAATAAAGTTATAATCAAGCTCAAAATTTGCCCTTGTTTTTGTTAAAGAGAGTAAAAAAAGAATTAAATCTCTAAATTGTAAAGTTTCTAAAGAGATACTTTTATCAAAACTATCTTCAAAATCTATTACTGTAACTTTATCTTCTTTATAGATAAAATTTCTAGCTTGTGCTCCACCATGAAACTCTTTATTATTATGAATTAAAGCTAACTCTTTTAACATCAATTCCATATAGTAATACATTTTTTCTTTTGTAATATCTCTTTTTCTAATATATGAATTTACCATTTTACCAGAATCTTCTAATACAAAAAACTCTTCATTTTTAAAGATTATATTAGGAGTGCAAACTCCTTTTTCTTTTAGTCTCTCTATCTTTGTAGTTTCATAAAGTAAACTCTGTTTTTCACTTTTATTTTCAACGGGAAGAAGAATATCAATGTCTGTTAACTTGTAAAATAGTTTATGAATAAAGTTTGATTTTGTAGCTCTTGCTCTTTTTAACCAATACTTTTTAGTAGCATATTCAAAAGAAAAAATCTCTTCTTTATTATCCTTAGATAAAGAAAAAATCTCTTCTTCTAATTTTTTATCTAGGCCCATATTAAAACTACTATCCATGTAATAGTATGTAAGCCTATTGTAAACATTACAGCTGTAGAACCAATATCTTTTGCTGTTTTAGCTAAAGGAGCATGTTCTTTTGTTACAAGATCAACTACATTCTCAATTGCAGAGTTTATTAATTCAACGATTAAAACTAAAATACCAGTTACAAAAAGAATAAGCTTATAGATTAAAGAGACATCAATTAATAAAATTCCTATGATAATAAAGATTGCACAGAAAAGCTCAAGTTTAAAAGAGCTCTCTGTTTTAAAAGCATGTATAAATCCATCAAGTGCATATTTTGTATTTTTAAAAAGGTGATATTTAGGTTTGTTATTCATTTAACTTCTTTTATATAGATTTTTATAAAATTTTTTCCATCTCTTATGTTGCCAAAACCATAATTCCGGAGTTTTCTTTATCTGTTCTTCTATTATATTAGCTTGTAATTGAGTTAACTCTTTAACTTTATCTTCACTTTTATATTCAATTTTTAAAGGGTCAATTGCTTCATAAACTTTAATTGTATAATCTCTAAAATCATTCATAACAGCAAACATTGGAATAATTACTGCATCAAATTTTAAAGCTAATCTTGCAGTTGAATCTGTAGCCATTACTTTTTTATTAAAAAACTCTATTTCCATTCCATTTTTCATATGTTGGTCAATGGCTACTGCTACATTGTGATTTTGTTTGAAAGCTTTTAGCATTCCTTTAGCTGCAACTTTTTTTTCAAGCATTACGATATTATTTCTATCTCTTGCTTTTATGTACATATCATTTATTAAAGGATTATCCATCTTTCTATTAACAACTGCTAAAGTTCCATATTTTAAAGCTGTATAAGGAATAGCAATTTCCCAACCACCATAATGTGCAGTTATAAATATAATTTTTCTATTCTCTTTTATTGCATTTAATATTACTTCTTCATTCTCTATTTTTGCTTTTGAAAGTAGTTTCTCTTTTGAGATAGATTGGTTTTCTATAAACTCATACATATTAAATAATAAAGACTTATAAGATTCGTATATTATTTTATCTTTTGCCTCATCACTTAATTTATCTTCAAAGGCTAAATCTAAATTTACCTTTGCAATATGTTTATGTTCTTTATTAAATTTGTAAGCTAGTTTGGCACATAAAACTAAAAATTGTTTTACAAAGCCTTTTGGTAAGATAGTAAAAATAAATTTAAAAAAGTTGTAAATATAAAATATTAAATATTCTTTAACACTTGCCTTCAAATAATATTTCCTTAATCATGCTAGTAATTTTTTCTTCATCTATGTTTTGTATTGAAAAATCTTCTCTATTGAGTTTTTCTGGGTTAACTTTTGATTTTGATTCAATAATCTTATTTAAATCTGTTTGATAAGTATTTCTATATCCAGGTGTACAACCAAAAATAGTTATTGATGGAATATTTAGTGCCCACGCCATATGAGTTGGCCCAGTATCATTTCCAACCACTAAATCAACTTTTGCAACTAATGCTTTTAAATCATTTAATGTCAATTTTGGTAAAACAACTGCTTTTGAGTTAGAAGAGATATATTCAGCCATACTCTTTTCCTCTTCATTTCCCCATGCAATTAAAAAGTTTTCATCTAAACTATTGCATATTTTAGCGAATTTCTCTTTAGAATATATTTTTGAAGGCCAACTAGCACCAACGATTAATAAAATATTTTTTTTGTTATTCTTTAGATACTCACTAAAATCAAATCTTTCATTAAAAAATAAAAAAGGCTCTTTTTTTAATAATTGTTCTTTTGAAACTTTTATTTCTAAAGGTTTTAAGATAACATCTAAATTTCTTTCTATAACATTTTTTGAGTAATCTGATTCAATTTTATGAGAATATAAAGAGGAAGCCAAACTCTCCCTTGTAGATGTTTTACTAAAGCCTACTCTTTTTTTACCAAGTAATTTAGCAACAATTGCAGACTTTATAAGACCTTGGGCATCTATAACTAAATCATACTTATTTTTTGAATATTTTTTAATCAATGAAAATTGAGAAAAAAACTTCATCTTATTTTTTTTAATTGATTTTAGGTTTACAGGATAAATATTATTTATATGTGGATTATCTCTTAATACTTCTGCAAAAGCTTCTTCGACAAACCAATCTATTTTTATAGAAGGATTTATTTTTTTAATAAATTGCAAAGTTACCATGGCATGAATAATATCACCCATGGCAGAAAGTTTAACAATTGCTATTTTCATAAAACTACTTTAACTTTAATACCTTCTGGTGTTTCAAGCTTTTTAATATCACTCTCTACTACATAAATAGATTTCTCAAAAGCTACTCTTAATTTACTATTCTTTAGCTTGTAAGTCACTTTAGGGTTAGACATATCTTGATTTATTGTTAGATTTAAACTAATCATAAAAGATAGCCAATGCATAGTTTCAAGATTTGGTAAAAGAGTTGAATACTTCTCTAACTCAGTTTCTTTAGGTAATCTTTTTTTAGAAAACTTTATAATATGTGCAACAGTTACTCTTGAAGAGTGTTGAAAATCATAATTTAAACCATTTAAAATAAAATCAGCTGTATTGTCATTTGATTTATAAAAGTTTAAAGTTGTACCAATAGAATGAAGTTTAGAAGCAATAACTAAAAGAGTTTTATATTTGTCATCTAAATTATGAATTGGTTTTAATACATCAAAAATTTGTTTTGCATTATTTCCTAAGTAAGCACTTTGCCTAGGACAAATTTCAAATCTATCAAGTAAACTTCTAACACTTACATTAAAATTTTGTGGGAATTTACAATTACTATTTCTTAAAATATCAGCTAAATATACACCTTCTCTTACTCCAACTCCTGAAGTAATTACAGTTTTTGTATTTAACTCATCAAGAATAGTTTTGAAAATAAAAGCACCCTCTTTTATTGTGTCATATCTATCTTTTTTTATTCCAATATGCTTTAAAGTATTATTATTTTTTGCATTAATAATTTTGTCAAAAACATAAGAGTTTAAATCTACACTATATGAAAAACCATGTAAAATATCTAAAGGATACTCATTTTTATTCATAATGATTTTACTAAGTGACCTTATACTTCCACCTATTCCAACAACTGTTTGAGGAATATCATGTCCACAATTTTTCACTTCTTCAAGTTTTTCTAGAATAAAATTTCTTGCACCAGTATAATCATTTTTAGAAAAATATAGCTCATTTAATCTTACTGTTCCAACATCTAAAGAGATACAATCAACTATTTGCCCATCTTTTATAAAAGCAAATTCAGTTGAACCTCCACCAATATCTATAGTAACAAACTCTTCACCATGTATTAAATTTAATGCAGCAATTCCACCATAATAAGCCTCTTTAGGTCCATCAATAACTCTTATATTTAAACCTAATTCATTTTTAACTTTATTAATGAAAACCTTAGCATTAGGAGCGTCTCTTAATGCAGAAGTAGCAACACAAATAATTTTTCTTGATTTTAATGCTTTAGAAATGTTTAGGAAAGATTGCAAAGAATTAAAAGCTCTTTGCATTGGAGCTTCTTGAAGATTGCCACCATTTTCATAGCAACCCTCAGAAATTTTAACGCGACTCTTCGTCTCATTTATTAAGTTAAAAGAAAATCTACTACTCTTTTCCAAAACAACCATACGCATTGAGTTTGACCCAATGTCTATAATAGTTGTTACTTTAGCCATTACGCTTCTTCTTCTTGTAACTGCTCGTATTTAAACTTTAACTCTTCCATTGTCTCTTGATTGTCAGGATCAACGATAATACAATCAACAGGACATACTTCAATGCATGCTGGTTCTTCAAAATGACCTACACACTCTGTACATCTGTCTGGATCAATAATATATATTGGATCTCCCTCTTCAATAGCGTAGTTTGGACATTCTTCTCTACATGCATCACACGCGATGCAATCATCAGTAATAATTAATGACATAAACCATTTCCCCAAGTAAAATATAGTGTTGGAGTTATAACCTAAAAAAGTTTAATTATTTCTTTAATTAGTATAAAATCAGTATAGTTTTTAGTTATTATTAAGAATTCATCATTTTGATAAATATATAGTTCTTGATTTATATATAATGAAGCAGCAATATCAAACTCTCTTAACTTCCCAGCAAAAAGTACAAACTTATAGTTTCTTGCATTTGCTAAAGATAAAGCAGCCGCCCCTGGGCTTCGAAATTTGATTGAATTTTCTTTTAGTTTTTCTGTAAGAGATGGATAATCATAAGCTCTTTCAAAAATAGCTATATTTGGATTTTCAATTTCATAAAAACCAAGATATTGTTCACTTAAAATATTTATCTTATTTACCTCTTCATCTTCTCTAAAAATTAATACGGCAGTAGATAAATTACAAACATATCCTGCAATATATTTATCATTTTTTTTGACAGCTACAGAAGTTCCATAATACTCTAAACCTGAAGAGAAGTTATGACTTCCATCTAAAGGGTCAATTATAATTTTAATATTTGAATTATTTGATACTCGACCTATCTCTTCAGAAAAAATATCCCCAAAAGATGAGAGGTATTTTATAAAAATATTTTCAGCAATAATATCAATTTGTAAAGTTTTGTCTCCCCCAAAACCAATTTGAGAAGACTCTTGTAAGTCAGCTTGAGTCATATGAGTATTTATATACCCATATAACTCTTTATTTGCTTGAATAACTGCTTTTGTAAACGAGTTATAATCAAACATAGGATTAAGATAGAGCTTTAACTATCTCTTTTGCTGCTTCTCTACCATCAAGAGCAGCAGTTACAGCTAAATGAGCACCTCTTTGGCAATCTCCACCAGCATAAACTTTTTTGTTTGAAGTTACATAGTTGTTTGTTTCAACTGCTCCCCATGAATTTGTTTCAACATTTAAGTCTTTAAAAAATGCAGGAACTTCAGGAGAGAAACCTAATGCCATAATAATAACATCTGCTTCTTCAACATATTCACTTCCTTCATCAATTACAACTCTTTGTCTTCCTGATTCATCAGGATCACTCATAGAAGTAGTTAATAACTCAACACCAGTAGCAATTCCATTTTCAACAACAATAGATTTAGGGCTTACATTAAATTGATATTCAACACCCTCTTCTTTTGCATTTACAACTTCTTTTTTACTTCCTGGCATATTTGCTTCATCTCTTCTGTATAAACATTTTACAGATTTAGCTTTTTCTCTTACTGATGTTCTAACACAGTCCATAGCAGTATCTCCACCACCAATTACAACTACATTTTTATCTTCCACATCAATATATTCTACATTTTTGTTTCCAAAGTTTCTTTTTTGAATTCCAGTTAAGAACTCCATAGCTAAGTGTACATTTGAAGCATTTTCACCTTCTACACCTGCATATCTTCCCTCTTTTGCTCCAACTGCTAAGTAGATTGCATCAAACTCTTCTTCAAGCTCTTTTGCACTCTTATCTTTACCAACCTCGCAATTTAAGTGAAGTTTCATTCCTGCATCAACTAACCAGTTAATTCTTCTTTCAACTGTAGATTTATCAAGTTTAAAACCTGGGATACCATAAGTTAAAAGTCCACCTGCTCTATCTTCTCTTTCAAACATCTCTACTTGAAAACCTTTTCTTAAAAGAAAAGTAGCTGCTGAAATTCCTGATGGTCCAGAACCAATGATTGCAACTCTTTTATCAAGAATATTATCTGTAAAAGTTGGCTTCATTCCATTTTCAAAAGCTCTTTCATTTAAGTGTGTTTCAATAGCACCAATTGAAATAGCTCCATGTCCTGTATTTAAAGAACAAGCACCTTCACAAAGTACATCTTGAGGACAGATTCTTCCTAAGATTTCTGGGAAAGGAGATGTTTCATTTGATAAAGCAAATGCAAGTTGCATATTTTTTTCAGATGTTTGCTTTAACCATGCAGGAATATAGTTTCCTAATGGGCATCCTGTATGACAGTATGGATCCCCACACTGCATACATCTATCTGCTTGCTCTCTTGCTCTATGTTTTTCAAATACTTGATAAACTTCATCATAATCTTTTAATCTTTGTAATACATCCCTCTTCTCAGGGCTAATTCTTTCAAATTTAGTAAAATTTAACATCTTAATCTCCCTCCTCAGGGTTTAGAGGTAACACTGTCATATTTTTAGGTTTAACCATCCAGAAGTTTCTAATTTCTGCTCTAAAGTTTTCTAAAATCTCTTCAGCTCTTAAAGACTCAGTCTCATTTAAATAATCCATTAATAATCTTTTTAAGAACAGTCTTTCTCTTTCTGTATCATCTGTATCAATTCTAACTGCTTCAATTAATTCTTGATTCATTTTATCTACAAATAGTTTTTCAGGATCATAAATAAATGATAATCCACCAGTCATACCAGCACCAAAGTTAACACCAGTATTTCCTAAGATAACTACAATACCACCTGTCATATATTCACAAGCATTATCTCCAGTTCCTTCAACTACTGCTGTACAACCTGAATTTCTAACACCAAATCTTTCACCAACAGCAGCTCTAACATAAAGTTTACCACCAGTTGCACCATAAAGACAAGTATTTCCAGCACCTGCAAATTCTGGACCTTGATGAGGAGTATTTACAATGATTTTACCACCATTCATTCCCTTACCAACATAGTCATTTGCTGCACCATCTAAATAAAGGTTCATTCCTTTTGATAAAAGTGCTCCAAAAGATTGTCCTGCAATACCTTTTAAGAAGATATTGATTGAACCATCAGGTAGACCTTCGTCACCATAATATTTAGCAATTTCCCCAGAAATTAAAGTACCAAATGATCTATTTAAGTTACAAATAGTCTCTTTAACTTTAATTGGTGTTGTTGGTTGCTCAATAGTTCTATGTACTTTTTTAAGTAACTCTTTCTCAAATTTGTTATCATCAAATGGTTGATTAGAATCTTTTTGACAAGTATCAACACCCTCAATTCTTCTAAGAACATTTTGGAAATCAAATTTTTGAGCAAATTCATCATCAATAACTTTTAATAAGTCAGATCTTCCAACTACTTCTTCTAATGTTTTATATCCAATAGAAGCAAGAATTTCTCTAACATCTTCTGCAATAAATGTAAAGTAAGAGATTAATCTTTCAACTGTACCATTGAAGTGTTCTCTTAAATCTTCATCTTGTGTTGCAACACCAACAGAACATTTATTTGTATGACAAATTCTTAAAATTTTACATCCAAGAAGTGTTAATGCAGCAGTACCAAAGGCATAAGACTCAGCACCAAGCATTGCAGCTTTTACTACATCAAGACCAGTCTTTAATCCACCATCTGTTTGTACATGAACTGATTCTCTTAAGTGGTTAGCTTTTAAAGCATTATGTGCTTCAGAAAGTCCTAATTCCCAAGGGTTACCAGTATGTTTGATAGATGTTAAAGGAGCAGCTCCTGTACCACCATCAGCACCAGAGATAACGATTCTATCTGCATAAGCTTTTGCAACACCTGCTGCAATAGTTCCTACACCAATTGTAGATACTAACTTAACAGTGATTTTAGCTTCTGGATTAATTTGTTTTAAGTCAAAAATTAATTGAGCTAAATCCTCAATAGAGTAAATATCATGGTGTGGTGGAGGTGAAATAAGTGTAACACCCTCAACAGTATGTCTAAGTGAAGCAATAAGTGGAGTTACTTTATGACCTGGTAATTGTCCACCTTCACCTGGTTTTGCACCTTGCGCAACTTTAATTTGAATCTCTTCTGCAGATCTTAAATAAGCTGGTGTAACACCAAATCTTCCCGATGCAACTTGCTTAATTTTAGAGTTTTTGATAGTTCCAAATCTTTTTTGGTCTTCTCCACCCTCTCCTGAGTTTGACATACCACCAATTGTATTCATAGCAATAGCCATAGCTTCGTGAGCTTCTGGTGAAATAGAACCACAAGACATAGCAGCAGTAGCAAATCTTTTGAAAATATCTTCTTTTGTTTCAACTTCAGATACATCAATAGCTTCTTTATCTGAATTAAATTCAAAGAAGTCTCTAATAAATTTTTTATCTCTAGTTTCAACTAACTCTTTTAGTTTTTTGAAATCAGTAATATCTTCTTTATCTTTAGCTTGTTTATTATGCATTGCTCTTGTAGTAGCTGGACCATAATCATGATATTCACCATCATTTATATATTTGTAGAATCCACCTAAATCTAATGGGAAAATATGTTTATTATCAAAAAATGCATTGAAATGTGATTTTTCAATTCTTTTTTCAATATCTTCATATGTAAGACCAGCTAAGTCAGAATGTGAACCTTCAAAACAGTCATTGATAATTTCATCACTTAGACCAAGAACATCAAATAATCTTGAGTTTCTATATGAAGCAATTGTACAAATACCCATTTTAGACATAATTTTAAGTAGTCCAGCATTTAATGCTTTTTGAGTATTTTTAAGTAATCTTTGCATCTCATATTTTGAAGATACTTTAGTTTTATGTAATTCAACAACTGAAGCATACATCATGTATGGATAAATTGCTGTTGCACCATATGCAATCATAACAGCTGCCATATGAGGGTCATAAACTTCTCCAGATACAGCTACAATTGAAACTTTATGTCTAATTCCAGCATCAAGTAAAGACTCATTTACAAATCCAACTGCCATTGCCATTGGAATAAGTTTTACTTTTTCATTGATTTTTCTATCTGAAAGAATTACAACTGAAACATTATCATCTTTAACTGCTGCAATAACTTTGTTTGCTAACTTTTTTAAAGAAGCTTTTAAATCACTTTCAAAAGTTGTAGAAAAAACTCTGTTTCTATAGTATTCATCAAATCTTGGAGATGTAGGATTACCAAAAGAGTTTAATACTTCAAATTTTTCTTTCATTAAAATAGGAGATGCTACTTTTAATCTTTTTGCATCTTCTGGTTTTTCATCAAGAATATTATGAATATGACCAAATCCAGTCTCTAAAGACATAACGATTTTTTCTCTATATGGGTCAATTGGTGGGTTAGTTACCTGTGCAAATTTTTGTCTAAAGAAATCAGTAAAGTTTCTGTTTACAGTAGAAAAACATGCTAAAGGAGTATCATCCCCCATAGAACCGACTGGTTCTTTACCATCTTTTGCCATTGGATCAATCATTTGATCTAATACTTCATAAGTAATATTAAAATATTTTTGTTTTTTCTCTAACTCTTCCAGCTCATAATCATCAGTATCAATAAAAGACTCATCAATATACTCTTGTAAGTATTCCATGTCATTATTTAACCATTTACCATAGTTTTGTGATGATTTTAAATAGTTATTAATATCTTCTTCTTTTAATACTTTCCCGTGTTTAAGGTCAAGTCCAATCATCTGCCCTGATTGTAATCTTCCTCTTTCAAGAATATTATCTTCATCTAAATCAATTGTTCCATACTCTGATGTAATATAAATTTTATGATTTTTTGTAATAATGTATTTTGAAGGTCTTAATCCATTTCTATCTATTAAACATCCAATATGTCTTCCATCTGTTAATGAAACTGCTGCAGGTCCATCCCAAGCTTCCATTACTGTAGAAGTATATTCATAAAATGCTCTTAAATCTGAATCCATATGTGGTGCATTTTGCCAAGGTGCAGGAACTAAAGATCTTGCTGCTTTGAAAAAATCAACACCATTTACAACTAAAAATTCAAACATATTATCTAATGATGCTGAATCTGAACCACCTACTTGTAAAATTGGTAAAATTCTTTTTAGTTCTTCATCAGTAAATACTTCTGATTTTAAATTTTCTGATTTAATTTGAACATTTACTCTATTTGCTTCAACTGAGTTAATCTCTCCATTATGAGCAATTGCTCTAAATGGTTGTGCTAATCTCCATTGAGGTAAAGTATTTGTTGAAAATCTTTGGTGAAATAAAGAGAAAGAAATTTGAAAATCATTATCTCTTAAATCAATATAAAACTTTTTTATGTGCGTAGGCATTACAAGCCCTTTGTACGCAATTACTTTAGATGAAAATGTTGGAATATAAAAATCTTTTTTATCTACTAATTTGTGTTCACATTCTTTTCTTGTTAAATATAACATGGCATCAAATCTTTTTGATGTCATAAGCGCATTTGGTCCAACAAATACTTGAATAATGTGAGGTAAACTCTCTAATGCTTGCTGCCCTAATGCATCAGTGTCTACTGGAACTTCTCTTGTTAAAAGAACTTTTAAATCATTCTCTTCACAATGTTCTTTAAATGTTTCGATATCTTCTAAATCTTTTGTAAAAATCATAGCTACTGCATATGTTTCAGGTAAATCAATACCTTGTTCATTAGCTATTTTTCTCATAAATTTATTTGGCATAGATAATAATAAACCTGAACCATCTCCAGTTTTACCATCTGCTGCCACTGCACCTCTGTGCATCATTCGCTCAAGCGAAGTAATAGCATCTTCTAAATTCTCATGGCTTGGCTTATTTTTTAAATCTGCCATTAAACCAAAACCACAATTGTCTTTAAAAGAAGTAAGTAAATCTAAATTACATCCCATCTTTATCCTTTTAAATTTGTATCTTTATATTCCTCATAAAGTTGGGGATTATACTTTTTTTTTGTTTAAAGCATGGTTAAGGTAAATATCTCCTTAAGAGTAGTTCTTTTGGTAGTGCTTTTTCAAGATTTAATATAATTATTTATTTTGGTAACACTTGTTACATTTCAAATAGTTACTAAAAAATTATTTTTATAAAGTTTTTTAGTTTTTTCAGTTTTATACATAAGTTTTACATATCTTTTGATTATACTTTTTCTAATTCAATTTAAGGAGAGAAAAAATGACTAAAACAATGAAAGGGATAGTATCAAGTGCTGCAGTAGCATCAATGTTATTATTCACAGGTTGTGGGGACAACAAAGAGGAGACTAAAACTGCAGAAGCTGCAAAACCAGCAGCAGCTGAAAAATTCGTACTTAAATTCTCACACGTTGTAAGTCCAAATACGCCAAAGGGAAAGGCAGCTGACTACTTCGAAAAAAGACTTGAGGAACTTTCTGAAGGTAGAATTGATGTTCAAGTTTACCCATCTTCTCAATTATATAAAGATAATGCAGTATTAAAAGCATTAAAATTAGATTCTGTTCAAATGGCTGCACCGTCATTTTCTAAGTTTGGTAAAATTGTACCTCAATTAGCTTTATTTGATTTACCATTTTTATTCAAAGATGTTGATCACTTACACAGAGTTCAAGATGGAGAAGTTGGTCAAAAACTAAAAGATATGGTAACTGAAAAAGGTTATGTAGCTTTAGCTTTCTGGGATAATGGTTTCAAACAATTATCTTCTTCTAAAAAACCTTTAATCTTACCAGAAGATGCAGAAGGTCAAAAATTTAGAATTATGTCTTCTAAAGTATTAGAAGCTCAATTCCATGCTGTTGGTGGAAATCCACAAATGATGCCTTTCTCTGAAGTTTATTCAGGATTACAACAAGGTGTTATTGATGCAGCTGAAAACCCAATTTCTAACATCTATACTAAAAAATTCCATGAAGTTCAAAAATATTTAACTATTTCTGATCACGGTTATTTAGGTTACTTAGTTGTTATGTCTCAAAAATTCTGGAACTCTTTACCAGCTGATTTACAAGAAGATGTTAAACAAGCTATGAAAGATGCTACAGATAAAGAAAGAGAATTTGCTGCTCAATTAAATAATGAGCAATTCGAATTAATTAAAGAGTATGCTGATAAAACTGGTAAGTTAGAAATTATTAACTTAAACGAAGAGCAAAAAGATGCTTGGAGAAATGCTGTTAGTAAAATTTACCCTGAATTCTATGATGCTGATAACATCGGTGAAGACCTTATCAAGGGTGCTTTAAACACTAAATAATTCTACTAGACTATCGGTTTTTCCGATAGTCTTCACTCTCTAACCTATATTTTAACTTAAATTTTTAAATTTCTTTCCTATGTACATAATAGGTACATAACTTTAGATTATAATCCTTTTATAGACTAAAAAAGGAGAGAAAAAATGACTAAAACAATGAAAGGGATAGTATCAAGTGCTGCAGTAGCATCAATGTTATTATTCACAGGTTGTGGGGACAACAAAGAGGAGACTAAAACTGCAGAAGCTGCAAAACCAGCAGCAGCTGAAAAATTCGTACTTAAATTCTCACACGTTGTAAGTCCAAATACGCCAAAGGGAAAGGCAGCTGACTACTTCGAAAAAAGACTTGAGGAACTTTCTGAAGGTAGAATTGATGTTCAAGTTTACCCATCTTCTCAATTATATAAAGATAATGCAGTATTAAAAGCATTAAAATTAGATTCTGTTCAAATGGCTGCACCGTCATTTTCTAAGTTTGGTAAAATTGTACCTCAATTAGCTTTATTTGATTTACCATTTTTATTCAAAGATGTTGATCACTTACACAGAGTTCAAGATGGAGAAGTTGGTCAAAAACTAAAAGATATGGTAACTGAAAAAGGTTATGTAGCTTTAGCTTTCTGGGATAATGGTTTCAAACAATTATCTTCTTCTAAAAAACCTTTAATCTTACCAGAAGATGCAGAAGGTCAAAAATTTAGAATTATGTCTTCTAAAGTATTAGAAGCTCAATTCCATGCTGTTGGTGGAAATCCACAAATGATGCCTTTCTCTGAAGTTTATTCAGGATTACAACAAGGTGTTATTGATGCAGCTGAAAACCCAATTTCTAACATCTATACTAAAAAATTCCATGAAGTTCAAAAATATTTAACTATTTCTGATCACGGTTATTTAGGTTACTTAGTTGTTATGTCTCAAAAATTCTGGAACTCTTTACCAGCTGATTTACAAGAAGATGTTAAACAAGCTATGAAAGATGCTACAGATAAAGAAAGAGAATTTGCTGCTCAATTAAATAATGAGCAATTCGAATTAATTAAAGAGTATGCTGATAAAACTGGTAAGTTAGAAATTATTAACTTAAACGAAGAGCAAAAAGATGCTTGGAGAAATGCTGTTAGTAAAATTTACCCTGAATTCTATGATGCTGATAACATCGGTGAAGACCTTATCAAGGGTGCTTTAGCAACGGAGTAAAATATGGTTTTTAATATTTTAAGTAAACTTATAGGATGGATTAATCAATCAATTGCAGTAATCGGTATTACAGCCGGTGTTGCAGTTGCATTTATTAATGTTGTGGCAAGATATGTATTTGATGCCTCTTTAGTTTGGGCTACAGAATTAACTGTATTCCTATTTTTATGGAGTGTATTTTTTGCAGCAGCTTACTGCTTCAAAAAAGATGCACATATCGCTGTTACAATTGTTTTAGATATTGTACCAAGTAAACTTGCAAAAATAATGCTACTGATTTCACATACAGTAACACTTGTTTTCTTAGCTACTGTTTCTTATTTTGGTTATGAATATCTATTATTAGTTATTGATTTAGATGAAAAATCAATCGACCTTTGGGATATGCCAATGTGGATTATCTACTTAGTTATCCCTATCTCTTTTGCTTTTGCATCATATAGAGTTGCTGAAAGAATTTATATCATTGCAACTACAAGTCATGACAAGATTTTAAAAGAGAGTGAAGCAGAGCAAGTTTTAGCAGGTATGGGAATGGGTGCTAAAGAGCATGCTGATAATGAAAATGTTAAAGAGTTAAATAAAATGGTTAAAGAAGTAGAAAAGAAAACGGGAGGAATGCTATAATGAGTGTTGCTGTATTATTTGGTATATTTTTCTTCCTTGTTGTTCTAGGTGCTCCAATTGCAATCTGTTTAGGAGCTGCAACGTTTGTTACGTTAATTTTGTTTACGCCAATTTCTCCAATTGAAATTTCGGCAATGATGTTTGAAAAAGTTGAACACTACTCACTTATGGCAATTCCAATGTTTATCTTTGCTGGTAACTTACTTTCTAAAGGAAGTGCAGCTCAAAGAATTATTGAATTTGCTAAGTCTTGTGTAGGACACTTACCAGGTGGATTACCAATCTCTGCTATTTTTGCATCTATTATTTTTGCAGCAGTTTCTGGTTCATCTCCTGCAACAGTTGTTGCTATTGGTTCTATTATGTTTGGTGCTATTATGCAAGCTGGATATCCAAAAAGATATGCTGTTGGTACTATTGCAACTGCTGGTTCTTTAGGTATTCTTATTCCACCATCAATCGTTCTTATCGTATATGGGGTAACTGCTGAAGTTTCAATTGGAAAACTATTTATGGCAGGTGTTATTCCAGGTTTAATGCTTGGTATTATGATGATGGTTGTTACATATATTGGTGCTAGAAGATTAGGATTTGAAAGAACTGAGCCTAAACCAATCAAAGAGAGATTAGCAAGAATGAAAGATGCGTCATGGGGACTTATGACAATCGTTCTTGTAATCGGTGGTATTTATGGTGGTATCTTCACTCCAACTGAAGCTGCAGCTGTAGCTTGTGTATGGGCATTTATTGTTTCTGTATTTATCTATAAAGATATTAAATTAACAGAAATTTGGGGAACTGCTTTAGAGTCAGCAAAAACTACTGCAATGATTATGTTTATTATTGCAAATGCAATGTTATTTGCTCACTTCTTAACAATTGAGAATATTCCTCAAGCAATTACTGAGACTTTAGTTGAAGCAAATGTAAATAAATATATGTTCTTAATCGCTGTTAACTTACTTCTAATTTTAGCTGGTTCATTCATGGAGCCTTCAGCTATTATTATGATTATGGTACCTCTGTTACTTCCTGTTGCTGTTGCACTTGGAATTGACCCAATTCACTTTGGTATCATTATTACAGTAAATATGGAGCTTGGAATGGTTTCCCCACCAGTTGGTCTTAACCTATTCGTAACCTCTGGTCTTACAGGAATGAGTATTAAAGATGTTATCGTCGCAGCATTCCCTTGGACATTAACGATTTTAGCCGGATTAATTTTAGTAACTTATATCCCTGAAATCACATTATTCCTACCAAACTTAATGTATGGTGGATGATAAACAAATTGTTTGAAATTAAATCACTTAAAAAGCTAGGAGTTTTTACTTCTAGCTTTTTTTATTTCTAAGATACTACAAAACATTACAAAATAAAATATTTTATAGCTATTCTTTTTTTTCAAGTTAAAATTCTATAGACAATATAAAGAGGTAATTATGGAAAAGTATACTTATTTTACTATAGGATTAATTTTTGTAGGAATAAGCAGCTACATCTTTTTTAGAAAAAAGAAAAAAGATGGAAAGATGAACGAAAAATTGACTTTTTAAAATAAAAGCCTAAAAAAGGCTTTTATGAAAGATAATTTCTAAATAAAGCAATAAATAGTATTGATAAAAACATAGATAAAAAAACATTATTAGTTTTATACATAATAAAAACAATCAATAAAGTAGCTAATACTCCCCCTACTCCTTCTTTTACAATACTAGGGAAAACTAAAGCTAAAAGTAAAGTCGAAGGAAGATAATCTAAAAAAAGTTCTATATTCCTATTTTTTGAAAGTTTACTTGAAAGAAGAATACCTGAAATTCTTAAACTATAAGTTCCTACTGCAACTAAAAATATTATAAGTAAAGCACTAAAAGTAAAATCATTCATATCTTTTATCCTTAGAGAAAATCACAGCTGAGAGAGCTCCTAGAATTGCAGCTAATACTATATAAATTTTTCCATCTATTAATTGCTCAAAAGCAATAGCACTTACTATTGTTATAAGCCAAGGAATAATATTTTCTTTTCCTTTATACATACTAATAACAAGAGCTAAAAATATTGCTATAAAAGCAAAATCTAAACCATATTTTTCTGGGCTTTGAATAAAATCACCTAAAAAGTATCCCATTGAAGTACCTAGAAACCAAACAGAGAAAATACATACTCCACCACCAAGTAAAAACATAGGTGTAATCTCTTCTTGTTTTAATCTTTGCATAGTTATAGCCCAAGACTCATCTGTAACAAAATGCATAAACTTAAATTTTTGCGTTTTTGTTGTACCTAAAAATAGAGTATTTAAAGAGGCTGTTACTAAGAAATATCTTAAATTCACAAGAAGTGCTGCAACTGTAACTCCTATAATATCTAAACTTGTACTCCACATATCTACAATTACAAATTGAGAAGAACCAGCAAAAATAAAGATATTCATCAAAGCTAATTGATAAAACTCAATATCTTTTTGAATACAAAGTACACCTAAAACTGCACCATAAGCAAATACACTAACTCCAATTGGAAGGTTTGCTAAAAATCCATTTCTAAAATTATTATCCATAAAGAAATAGTAACAAATAAAAAAAGTATTGTCTTGTATAAAATTGCTAATTAAAAAAGTTTCGGTATGAACCTGGAGTTAAACCCATGATAGCTTTAAATCTTTTATTTAAATGGCTTTGGTCATTAAAACCACAAATATATGCAGTATTTGAAAGAGTTTCACCTTTTTGTAATAACTCTTTTGCTTTTTCTATTCTTTTTAGCATTAGAAAATTATGCGGAGAGATAAAAGTTTTATCTTTAAAAGTTCTAAGAAAATGGTATTTTGATACATCTAATGCAGAGGAAATATCATCCAATGTTAAATCTAAATGATAATTATCACTCATATACTCTTTTGCTTTTTTTATCATAGAATCATGATTTGAAGAGCTTTTATCTATTGTAAATTTAACATTTCTTGAAACTAAGGATTTTATAGAATCAATAAGTTCACACTCAAAATCTAAGTTTGTAAGATATTGATTTTCACTAAAATTTAATATCTTTAAAAATCTACTTGAAAGCTCTTTATCAAAATAAGCACCCTCTTTAAAATATGCTTCTGTTGAATAAAAATTTTCATCAACAAGTTCTTTAAAAAAATTTGGTTTTAAGTAGATAGAATAAAGTGTATAATCTTTATGGTAAAAGGTTTGACAAGCATGAGTTTCATCTGGATTGACACTAACTATTGTTGAACTATTTAAGCTCTTTTTTTCTCCATCAACAAAAGCATCCATACTTCCATTTTGAATTAAACCTATAGTAAAATCTTCATGTACATGTTTATCAAAACCATAATTTTTAAAATATGCTTTATGAAAAGTTATATCTTCACTAAACTTTGGTTTCCAAATTTTTGTACTAAATTCTGTCTCTTTTTCAGTTTTCATAATACATCATTATATAGATTTTTATAAATTTATTATTGTACTAAATTGCTATTTTGGTAAAAATATCTCAAATCTAGCACCAAATTTGCTATCTCTAACTCTTAGTTTACCATTCATATTTTTTTCAACAATAATTTTTGACATATAAAGTCCTATTCCTGTACCATCACTATCTTTTTTAGTTGTGAAATATGGCTCAAAAACTTTACTCTTTGGTTCAACTTTTATTCCTCCACCGTTATCTTCTATAAGTAAGATTACATTATTATCTGACTCTTTTGCATATATTTTTATCCAAGGTTCTTCAACCTTATTTTGGATTAAAACATCTTTTGCATTAGTGATGATATTTAATACAACTTGTTGAAACTCATTTGCATAAGTATTTAATTTAATATCTTCTGGAATATCAATATCCATTAAAATACTATTGTTTGATAAAGCACTTGAAATAATAGTCATAATAGAATCCATTGAACTTCGTAAAAAAAACTCCTCTTTGGACTTTTTAGGCATAAAGAAGTTTCTAAAATCATCAATAGTATGAGACATAAACTCTAAAACAGCTTCTGCTTCTTTTACTTTTTTATTCATAGTTTTTTCATCAAGTCGTTCCATATAATACTTAAATTTGATATTCATAAAAATAGATGAAAGCTCTGATAAAGGCTGTCTCCATTGGTGTGCAATATTTGAAATCATCTCCCCTAAAGCAATGAATTTAGTTTTTTGAACAAGAAGTTGTTCATGTTCTCTATTTTTTTCAATCTCATCTTCAACTCTTTTTTCTAAGGTTTCATTTAACTCATTTAATTCATCAGTTTTAGCTTTTACTCTTCTTTGATAAGACTTTAATACATCATCAATTTTTTGAGATACTAAGATAGAAATAACAATTGCAATTGATAAAAACAGAGCAAATAACAAAATATTTTGAACTACTTGATTTTGAATACTTTTTTGAAGAAGCTCTCTATTTTTTGATATTTCTTCTTCAATATCATCAGTATAAACCCCAACAGCAATAACCCATTTCCATCTAGGAAAATATCTAAAATATGAAAGCTTTTGATTAGAGATATCAGAGTTCACTTTTTTATAAGCATATTCAGTAAGAGACTCCCCTTTTTTTCTAATATCTTTCATAAACTCTTCACGAAACTTTTTACCATTTGCATCTTCATAGTTTGTAGAGATTAACTGACTTAATAAATCGGGTCTATTAGGGTTTACTAATAGCTTAGCAAAGTTATCTCCTCCATTTATATCTAAAATTTCATATACAAATATATAGTTACTTTTATCTTCATCAAAAGAGATATTGTTTAAAAGTCTTACAGTATCTTTTTTTAACTCTTCTTCATTTTCTTCATCACTTTTTGTTGCATTATATTTAATAACATCGATAATTGTATCTATCTCTTTTCTTAACATTATTTTTTGATTTTTATAATAATCTTGAACAAATTTATCCATTTGTTTATCAAAGTCTTCATAAGTCTTTTTTACATAAAAATAAGAGATCATAAGAATCATTGTTGTCATAATAATAATAAAGACATAAATTGTTATTTTTGAAATGTTTTTCTCTGTAATTAACTGCAAATTCTAAACCCTAATGCTATTTTCGATATGATACCATACTTTTTATAATAGGGGTTTTTTGTATGGACCAATCGTTAATCTCAAATTTAAAAAACTTCACAATACTATATATTGAAGATGAAGCAGGTATTAGAAAAAACATCACAGAGATATTAAAAGATCTGTTTAAAGAGACATATGTAGCTAAAAATGCTAAAGAGGGATATAGACTCTATGAAGAGAATAAACCTGATTTAATTATCACTGATATAAAAATGCCAAATGAAAATGGTATTGAATTAATCAAAAGAATTAGAAAAGTAGATAGTAAAGTTAGAGTAATTATAACTTCAGCACATACTGATTTAGAATATATGCTTGAAGCAACAGAACTTCATTTAGTAAAGTATATTATTAAACCTCTTACAGAGGCTAAACTAATTGAAGCTTTAGAAGCATTTATAAAAAGCTTTGATAATGCAAGGGTTTATACACTTCAAGAAGGATGGCTTTTTGATGAGAGTAAATCTTTAATTCAATCTTTTGATGAAGAGTTTAAACTTACTAAAAAAGAGAACCAATTTCTAAAGTTATTAATCCAAAAAAATAGAATTATTACCTATGAAGAGATGGAAAATATCATTTGGAATGAAGATATAATGACTCCAAATGCTATGAGATTATTTATTAAAAACTTTAGAAAAAAACTTCCAAATAATGTTCTTAAAAATGTTCAAGGAACAGGATACAGAATAGTATTATAATACTATTTCTCTATCTGTTTTTTATCACTACTATTTATTATACTATCCTCTAAACTTCTAATTTTCTTTAACTCTTGAAAATATCCATGTCCTAAATAGATAATATAAAATACTGCTGTAAACAGAGTTATAAAAGGAATCATTGATAAGATATATAAGAAAAGTGTTCTTCCTCTAAAAGCTGCTGCTTTTCTTGAATGTATTACGGCATACTCATCTTTAGTAAGAATTGTTGAAGCTATATCATAATTTAATAGTTTGTGAAAAAAGTAGTATAGTGGTAAATTAAAAGCTAAGATATTAATAAAAGGAATAAAATATAAAGGCATAAAAAGAAAAAACATAACTACCATAATAATAGTACTTTTAAGTAAAACCCAAAGAGGACTTAAAATATTTCCAAAGCCATTTGTTTTTATCTCAGGATAGTGTCTTTTTTGAATAATATCTAAAATAAAAGGTGTTAAAAATCCAATAATAATAATTGTTGTAAAAACAGAGAACATCATTACAAAAACTGTACCTATAGTATAAAATAAAAATCCAACTAACCAAGAAGTAACAGAGTATTGAAATAAAAATGCAATTACAGTTGTTGCCCAAATATAATAAAAAGGAGCATTAGGGTCAATTGTTACTTCTTGTCCATTTTGAGTTGTCTCAATATAAACTTGTAAAGAATCAAAACCATAATCAGCAGCACTATAAAATAGTACTAATAAAACAAACATTGTAATTATAAGTGGTAAAAAAGCAATCTTAAGCATAGGCTTTGTAAAAAAATCCTTAACACTTATTGCTATCATTTTTCCTTCAATCATCTAAAATTTCCTTAATTTATTTATCAAACCTTGTTCTATATTCACATTTTTGACAAAGTTCTTCAATTACTTTACCATTTTTAAAACCATCTTTAATCTCTTGAACTTTTTTAGAAGATAGAATCTCTTTTAAAGAAGAGTTATTAATATCTCCTAAATTAATCACAGCATCCTTATCTAAACAGCAAGGTACGACTTTTCCAGAGCTTAATATTGCAAAGTGTGAATCTAAACCATAACAAGTTCCCTCTTTTGAAACAAACTTATTTTCTAAACTTGGCCAATTAAAATATTCATCAAAGTTTATAAAAATCATTCTTTCTAACTTTATATTTTTTGGCTTTTCTTTATAAATTGAAGCTAAATCTAATTTAACTTCAAACTCTTGTTCTAAAAGATTAAAAACTTTAGCATTAAACTCTTTTGCACTTTTAGATTCATCTAAATTCCAAATTCTATAATTTATAAAAAAGTGTTGTTTTCTTTTTATTGCATATTTAGTAAAATCAATAATTGGATTTAAATACTCTTCAAGAGATTTTTTATGTGAGTTTGCATTATATGAGTTAATTGAAAAGTTAATTTGTCTTATAGCCTCATGCATTAAAACTTCATGGAAACTCTCATTTATATTATTTGCTGTGGTTACAAGATTTACTTTTAATCCATGTTTTAAACTAATATCTAAATACTCTTTTAGGTTTTTTAAAACTAAAGGGTCTCCTACAACATGATAAGCTAACTCTTTAGTTACTTCTTTTAACTCTTGATTTAGCTTATCAAATTTTTCAAGTTTCATAGTCTCATTTGGTAATAGTTTAGGAGGACAGAAGCTACATTTTAAATTACAAATATTAGTAATTTCTACATGGACTTTTTTAAATTTTTTTATAACTATTCCTACTTAAGTAAATAAGGTAAATCAGATTTAATTGATTCTAATAAATCTTCATTTAAAAAGAAGTTTGCAAACTCAAATTCTCTATTTTTATATGCATAAACACATACATACCTATTTCTTCTGATTAATTCAATAGTTTGCTCTAAAGAAGCTTGTAACTCTTTATTTTCAAGATAGTAATTATACATAGCTTTTAAAGGTTCTTCCATATTACTATCTTTTAAAAATACAACATTATCATCTAAAAAATCAATAACATTCTCTTCATTTGATTTAATATTTAAAAAAGCTGATTGTATATCTTCCATTCGTAAATCAAATTTATATCCTAAAAGAAGTAACTCTTTTAAATTAGCTAAATCATTTTGTTGAAAATAGTATTGTAATAGAAGTTTTAAATAGTGGTCTTTCACATCCCCATCAAAATCCTCTAAATACTCTAAAACATAATCAATATCATCTATTTTTTTATTATCCAATAATGTCTTATGAATAATTCCTATTTCGCCTAATATTTCATGTAATCTATCATTCATCTCTTGGCCTTATCTATTTTGTACAAAAGGTAGTTTTATTTCAAAACATGCACCTAAATATATAGAACTATTATACTCAACATTAACATTTTCTACACTTATCTGACCATTCATATGTTTTACTATATTCTTTGACATATAAAGACCTATTCCTGTTCCTTGAGAATTATGTTTTGTAGTAAAATATGGTTCAAAAATTCTATCAACAATATATTTATCAATTCCACCTGCATTATCTTTTATTTTAATATATAAATAATCTGAATCAGAGTGAGTATCAATAATAATAAATTTTTTACCCTCTTTTTTTATTAATTCATCTTTTGCATTTGAAATAATATTTAATAAAACTTGTAAAAGCTCATTTTCATAAGTAAAAAGTTCCATATCCTCAATATTTGTGACAAAATCAATATGTTTTTTTGTATATCTTGCTTTTGAAAGTTTTATTGAAGTTTTAATTACATTTTTTAAATGAAATCTGTTTTTTTGTTTATTTGGCTTAAAGAAATTTCTAAAATCATCGATTGTTTTAGATAGATATTGTACTTGCTCATTTATATCATTTAAACCAGCATCTAATAAATCTTTATTTAGAAGGTCTTGTTCATTTTGCAATATCATCCCAGTAGAAAGAACTGAAACAGCAGAAAGAGGTTGTCTCCATTGGTGTGCTATGTTTTCAAGCATTTCTCCCATTGCAGCCATTTTAGATTGTCTTTTCATTATGTTTTCATAATCAATTAAATCTTTTCTTACTTTACTAATCTCTTTTTCTAAAGTTTTATTATAATTTTTAAGTTTTGAGTTTAAATCCTCTTTTTTACCCTCTATTTCAAGTCTTTCTGAAATATCTCTTGAAATTGCAGTAACAAAAAACTTTCCTTGATACTCTTTTAAATGAAGTGAAGTCTCTACTGGAATTTTTCTTTTATCTTTTGTTATATAAATACCAAAAGTTGTTAAAGTATGTTCTTTTTTTATCTTTTTAAGAACTTCAGAAATAGTAATATTTCCAGAGCTTTCCATTGGTTTTCTAATCTCTGAAACTTGTTTCTTTTTAAGTTCTGCTAAGGTATAACCCAAAGTATCACAAGCTGTTTCATTTGCAAAGGCAAAACACTCTGTTTCATGGTCAACTACAAAAATCATATCCCTTGAAGAGTTAATTAAATCAAAATATAAATTTATCTCTTCAGTTCTTCTTAGTCTACTTGTAATATCTCTTACAAAGGAGAAAAGATAATTTTCACCATTTATCTTAGTAAATTTAGAGACAACTTCAACAGGAAAAATCTTTCCATTCTTTTTTCTATGGTAAGTTTCTAAAGTATTTGGTTGCCCATCAGGACCTTTTATTTGAAAGTTTTCAACTGCTTGTAAGTATCTCTCTTTTGTATTTATATTAACATCAATTTCCCAAACATTTAATTTTATGATTTCTTCTTGTGTATAACCTAAAGTTTCAAGTGCAGTATTATTTGCATATAAAACTTTACCTTCTATATTTAATAGGTAAATTGCTTGATTTGATAAAGAGAAAGAAGCTTCTAAAATAGCATTTAAATTATTAGTAGTAAAATCGTTCATGCATCTATCTTTATTTGATTTTCTGGTATTGTATTGAAGTTTTTATTAAGATGTAGTTAAAAAAGTGGAGCGGGAGACGAGACTCGAACTCGCGACAATCTGCTTGGAAGGCAGAGGCTCTAGCCAACTGAGCTACTCCCGCAATGGGTTGAAATTTTATACTAAAATTTCTTAAAAAAAAATAAAAAGTGGAGCGGGAGACGAGACTCGAACTCGCGACAATCTGCTTGGAAGGCAGAGGCTCTAGCCAACTGAGCTACTCCCGCAATATATTATAAAGTGGTGGGTTCTCGGAGATTCGAACTCCGGACCACTCGGTTATGAGCCGAGTGCTCTAACCAGCTGAGCTAAGAACCCAACCACACTAATAATCCATAATTAGTGGCGGACAAGGAGGGATTCGAACCCTCGGTACCGTTGCCAGTACGCTTCCTTAGCAGGGAAGTGGTTTCAGCCAACTCACCCACTTGTCCAACGAATTAGGAATGAGATTTTAATGAATATGTACTTAAAAACATCTTAATTTCATACTAAATGTTATTTAAAATATTATCTACCACTTCTTTTGGATTTTCAGCTTTGTAAATTGGTCTTCCAACTACAATAAAGTCTACTAAGTTCTCCTTAGAAAAAGCAATATCAGCAACTCTTTTTTGATCTCCTGCCTCTTCACCAAAAGGTCTAATTCCAGGACATAAAGTAATAAAGTTATTTGAAGTATTCTTTTTAATATCTAAACTTTCAAAAGCTGAACAAACAACACCATCTACACCAGATTCATAAGTATCTACTGCTAATTTTGTTGCTTTTGTTTCTATATCTTCATTATAAACTGCTTTAAATTCATCATTATCAAATGAAGTAAGAGCAGTAACTGCAATAACTAAAGGTTTATTTGGAACATCTTTAATTCTATCCATAACCTCTTTCATAGCTCTTTTACCTGCACTTGCATGAACATTAAACATATCAACAAGTCCACCAAAAGAAGCAATCTCTTCAGCTGCATCAGCCATAGTATTTGGAATATCATAAAGTTTTAAATCTAAAAAGATTTTAAAGTTAGGATTAATAGCTTTTAGACTTTCTAAAAAAGCTTTCCCATCTCTAATAAAACTTCTAAATCCTACTTTTAACCAAACATCATAATCTTTAATCTGTTTTACTAATGCTAAGTTTTCTTCAGCACTTGGCAAATCAAGAGAAACACATAATTTCATATCATTCATCTTACTTATGCCTTGTTGATTTTATCTAATAGACCATTTACAAATTTAGGTGCTGAATCAGAAGCTAATTTTTTTGATAATTCAATTGCTTCATTGATCACAATTGCTTTATCAAGTTTTTTAAATTTTATTTCATAAATAGCAAGTCTAAGAATTGATTTTTCTACACTTCCAGTGTCTTTGATTCCACCTTGTTTTAAGTGAGAGATAATCTCTTCATCAATCTCTGTAATATTATCTACTACACCATTGAATAAATCTAAAGCAAAATCTTTTTGCTTATTTCTAATCTTTTTTTCTTCTAAAATTTCATCAACAAACTTTACAATACCTTCATTTCCAAGGTCATATGCATAAAGTAACCCTATAACTGATTCTCTTGCTTGTGTTCTTGTAGCCAAATTATTTCCCCATCTCTGAATAAAGGTCTAACATCTCAATAATTGTAACCATTGCTTCTGCACCTTTATTTCCTACTTTTGAACCAGCTCTTTCAATTGCTTGCTCGATTGTATCAGTAGTTAAAACACCATTTGATACTGGTTTTCCATATTTTAAAGTAACTGTTGCAATACCTTTTGTTGCTTCAGCAGAGATATAATCAAAGTGTGGAGTTGCACCTCTAATTACTGCACCAACACAACAAACTGCATCATATTTACCAGTTTCTAAAGCTTTTTCTAGGGCAAAAGGAATTTCAAAAGCACCTGGAACTAAAATTAAATCTAAATTCTCTTCATTTCCACCATGTCTTAAAAATGCATCTTTTGCACCTTCTACTAATCTATCAGTAATAATATGGTTGAATCTTCCATTGATAATAGCGATTTTTTCATCACCTTTTAATCTTAATTTACCTTCAATAATTTTCATAAAATTTCTCCAAATTTCTCAAATATTTAGCCATTATATCTAAAAATATATTAAAGGCTTTGAAGTGCTTCTTTTATAGCAAATATCTCTTCAATTGTTTTATATAATTTATCTACTTGAAGCATATTTGGACCATCACTTTTTGCTACTTTTGGGTTTGTATGTGTTTCAAAGAAGAATCCATCAACTCCAACAGAAGCAGCAGCTCTTGCCATATAAGGAACAAATTCTGAATTTCCACCTGTTGTTCCACCCGTACTAGGAATTTGAACAGAGTGTGTTGCATCAAAAATCACAGGAGCATACTCTCTCATAAGAATTAAGTTTCTCATATCTACAACTAAAGCTCCATATCCAAAGGTATTTCCTCTTTCACAAAGCCAAACACCTGCTTCTTGAGAGTTAATATAACTTACCTCATCAACTCCTCTAGTTTGTAAAACTTTCTCTACAGGATGTTTCATAGCATCAGCTGCTAAAAATTGACCCTTTTTAATATTTATTTTACAATTAGTCTTTGCAGCTTCTACTAGAAGGTCTGTTTGTCTACATAAAAATGCAGGAATTTGTAATACATCTAAAACTTCACTTGCTGGTTTTGCTTGATTTGATTCATGAATATCACTTACAAGTTTATATCCAAACTGCTCTTTTATCTCAGAAAATAGTTTTAAACCCTCTTCTAAACCTGGGCCTCTATATGAACTTAAACTTGTTCTATTAGCCTTATCAAAAGAGGCTTTAAAATAAAAATCTACTCTTTTATCTTCACTTAGGGGTAATAGTTTTTCTGCAATTTTTAATACTGTATCTCTATCTTCTAAAACACATGGTCCAGTTAATATTTTCATTAAATATCCTTTTTAAATATCGTTCTTTTTTCTTTACCTGTTAATGCATAATGAAACTCATAAATATTTTGTGAAATATACTCTATATCACTTTTTGCATTTTCATCACATGCAAATAATATTGAATCTAGTTTACCTACTTTCTCATCTAAAGTTGGTAGTAAAATATAATTATCATTTCTTTTTAATAGAAGTGGTATTATATTGTTTTCTTTATCTTTATTATATAAAGACCTAGTAAATATTTCTAAATTTATATCTTTTTTACTATCTATTGCTTCATAAATCATTGGGGCACTCTTTTTATCAATTGTTAATTCATATAATAAAGGAGATTCATCTATTTTAGAAGTTAGAGTTTTTACTAATTTTGAAGCCCAAGCATCATCTTTTTTAGACATAAGCCTAATAAACTTATCTGATAAGGGATTTATTAAAGCATTTGTTGTTTTATTAATTAAAATCCTTGAAGGCATAAAACTATGGTCTATTTTAGCATTTTGAAAGATAGAAAAATCATCCATCTCATTTTCTCTCGCTATTGTCATAATTTTTGGATTTAATTTTTTTGCTGTTGCTAAAACAGAAAGATTAGTTGTATCATCATTTGTTGCTGAAATAATTGCCACTGCATTATCTATACCTAAATCTTGTAAAAGATTTTTATCATCTGCATTTCCATAAGTAATATGCATATAGTTATCACTGGCAAAAGTACTAGCTTTACTTCTATCTATCTCTACAAATTCTACTTCTAAATCATAATATTTTAATCTTTTATAAATATGTTGTCCCATTCTTCCATATCCACAAATGATATATTTACCTTTTGGAAAAGATGGTAAACTTGCATTTAGATTATCAATTTTATAAATCCATTTTTCAAGTTTTAAAAGATTTGGTGCTGTTAAAGCCATAGATATTTCACTTGAGATTATAGAAAATGGATTTGCAATAATTTCTACATCTAAATCTTTTAAATTATCTGAATGATTTTTAGTTGTTGATTTTACTACTAATTTTACATGGGAATTTAAAAGTTTAGAAGTTAGAGCTATTCGCAAGTTTAAAGAGTCATCTTCAAATAAAGATACTAAACCTTTACAATATTTGCTCTTAATTCCTGCATGCTCTATCGCCCAAGCAGAATGTGCATCTGCCACTAAAACAGGAACTGTTGGAGTAAAATTTTCCAAGATAGCTTCATTTGCTTTTGTCTCATCTTTTTCAATAATTACTGCTCTAATTCCTTGTTCTATAGCTCTATTTACAATCTCATTTGTAATTTGGTTATAACCTAAGATAATAATAAACTTCTCTTTTATAGAACTAACTTGTTTTTTAAACTTTGTTCTTTTTATCTCTCTTATAAATAGTTTATCTTGAAGTAAAGAAACTAAAGTACCTACAGCATAAAACCAGCCTAAAACAGTAATATAAATAGAAGCACTAACCCACATTCTTTGAGCATAAGTAAAAGTATAAGGTGTTTCTCCAAATCCTATTGTTGTTGCAGTATATGTAACAAAATAAAAAGCATCAAAAATAGTCATTTGATAAGGCTTACCATCATTATCAACTCCATCAATAATCAATAAGCCTATTATTGCAATAGTATAAGTAATTATTAAAACCAGTACTGGTTTTCTCATTCTTTGTAAAACTATAAATAGTGAACTATTTTTCAAAACTTCTCTTTATTTTTTTAGTTTATTAACGCTTTGATTTTAAAGTATCACCAATATAAAGTGCTACTGAAACAAGATTAGCTAATAGTGCTCCACCTGATAAAGAGATAATAATACTTGTAATCTCTTGGTCAATCGTATAAGCATAAGCTGCTATTGTCCATACTGTTGCAGCTGCTATTAATTGAATATCAGCAACTAAAGATGTTGCTAAAAGAACAGAACCCATTTGAGTTTTATCCCCAAGCTTTAAAGTTGTTGCAATTAGGTTTACAATAATAGCTGCCATTAATTCATATTTACTATGAGATACTAAAGAGTCCATATCTCCATAAAAAAAACCAAAGTTTAGCGTCATTGCTAAAATTATAAAAAAACCAGAAATTACCTTATCAAGATTCATGAAACTTATCCCCTTTATCTTTTCCAATATCTAAAATTCGTCCAAAAACATCATCTATATTATCATGTACTTTTGAGTTTCTATCTAAGAACATGATTTTATGTTTATCTAACTCTTTTATGTTTTTTAATCCCATTACAGCTAATAAACCTCTCACACTTTTTAAAAGATTTTTATGATAATCCCTTACTTTTTTTGCTTGTTTATGTACAAAATATTTTTTTCTTTTCTCTTTATTTTGAGTTGCAAGTCCAACTGGACAATCATGTCCTGTAGTTCCAGAACAATATCTTGCACGAATACACCCGGCACTCATCATAAAACCTCTTGCAATTTGTACAAAATCTGCACCTAAAGCCATAATTACAATAATGTCATCAGGGGTTAATAGTTTGCCACTAGCTACTAACTTAACCTTTTGTCTTACTCCGTGGTCTTCTAAAACTTTATTTACTAAATAAATAGAATCTCTAATATTAAGACCTATTCTTTCCATCATTTCAATTGGAGCAGTAGCACTTCCGCCACTTCCTCCATCTATAGAGATAAAATCAGGATATGCACTACTTCCAGCCTCTATTCTTTTTTTAATCTCTTTTGCAAAGGGAACAATATTTTCATAATCAGAGATAACTATTTTAACACCAACTGGTTTCTCTGATAACTCTTGCATTTGCCCTATAAAATCGAATAACTCTTCTATTGTATTTGCATAAGGAAATCTATTTGGAGAGAATAAGTCTTTATGTGCTTCTACATTTCTATAATAAGCGATTGCAGGGCTTACTTTATCTGCAATAAGTTTCCCACCTGTTTGTTTTGCACCTTGTGCAATTTTTATCTCAGTCATCCTACAAAAACGCATAACTTTTTGATATCTTTCTGGGTCAAACTTACCATCTTTTGTTCTTACAGAATAAAGTCCTGAACTAACTTGTAAAATAATATCAGGCATATCTTCAGGAACTTCTTTAGGGAAAAACTCTAAAGGAGCATTCCAATTAGGTCTGTGAAAAACTTGTGTTCTTGCATCAAAAACATAAGTTTCTGCTTCTGGATTATCTTTAAATACTAACTTTCTATAAACATCAGCAGCTAAAGCTCCATTAAAAAGTTTTAATACAATATTTTTAACTCTTTTTTGAAAAGCAGTTCCATGAACTATTTCCATATACTTTTCATCATAATTTTGATGAGTAACAAAAAAGTTTGAAGTTAATCCACCCTCTCCTGAGTTTATTGGGAAATCTCCCATAAATGAACCTCTTACAAAAGCTCTTGTCCCTTCAGGAGAAATAGAACCATCACTCATTGCTGATCTTGCAATAATTGATTTTGCTTTATAAGGTTTATTTCTATTTAAACCAAAAGTTACAGAAAAATCTGTATCAACTTCATCTTCATTTAAAACAATAGTTGCGTGTCTTAACATAAATTTTGGTTTAGGTAAGGGTTGAGAAGGAGAGAAAGAGGCATAATTTGGTAAGTCTCTTGAAGCTTTATAAACCCAATCTAATTTATCTTTAGATTCATAAAATTTTTCATCTCCAAAATATTGTCTGAAAGGTTCTCTTGCCTCTTCTAATAGGTATCTAAGTCTTCCTATAATAGGATAATTTACAAGTAACTGATGATCTCTTTGTACATATTTATCATGTACATACCAAGCTAGAATTATTATTAGAATAACTAAAATAATAATTTCTATATATAAAAATAACTCATTTAGTATATCCATACTAATCCTTTTTTGAAGAGACTAAAACTCCACTAAATACGATTAAAATTATACCTAATATAATCCAAATATCAGGAAAATTATCACCTAAAAGTATTCCAATTAAAATACTAAAGGCAATATTTGAATAAGATATTGTACCAATTATTCCTGCTTTTGCAACAGAATAAGCTTTAGTCATATAAATTTGAGCAGCAGTTGAAACTAAACCTAAAAGTATTATATAAATCCAATCCTCAGTTTGAGGCATAATAAATTTTCCAAAAATAAAATCATATTTTTCATTTACATAAACTTCTGAAATAGCCATTAATATCATTGGTCCTATAGTTCCAATTAACATAAAAGATAAAACAATTGTTCTACTATCATAATATTTTCTAAGCTCTCTAATTGAAGTATATGCTAAAGCAGCTCCTACTCCTGATAAAATTCCTAACCAATCTGTTTTATCTAAACCACTTCCATCGAAACCTGTAATAAATAAAATTCCAATAAAACCTACAAAAACTCCAAGCCAACCTTTAAAGTTAAGCCTCTCTTTTACAAAAATAAAAGCAAAAATTGCAGTAAAAATAGTAGAGGTTTTAGAAAAGGTCATAGCTTCAGCTAAAGAGATATTTGCAATATTATAAAAGAAAAAAAGTAAAGCTGAAAATCCAATTGCACCTCTAAAAATTAATAACCAAGGTTTTCCACCTTTTTGAACAAGGGGAGTTTTATAGATAGAAATAAGTATTAATACTACTCCAAAAACATTTCTAAAAAATACAACTTCTATTGAACTCATTGTATCACTTAACTCTTTTGCGAATGCTCCCATACAAGCAAACATAAAAGAGGCAAAAAGCATATATTTTATCCCCAAAGAGACATTATTTGTCATTTAGCACCCTCTATTAAAAAGCGAATTTTAGTAACTTTTAGATAAAATATCAACATTTACATAATTATTGAAGATATTATTAGGAAACAAATGGAATATTTAAAAATTATCGGGCAAAAACCGCTTCAAGGTGAAGTTACAATTTCAGGAGCAAAGAATGCTGCTTTACCTTTAATTGCTTCAACTATCTTAGCAAAAAATGAAGTAAATATATGCAATATGCCAAATGTTGTTGATATTAACACACTTTTAAAACTAATTGATAAACTAGGTGGTAGCTTTACAAAAACTGAGGATTGTATCAAAATTGATACTTCAAAACTACACAACACAACTGCAACTTATGACATCGTTAAAACCATGAGAGCCTCTATTTTAGTATTAGGACCTATTTTAGCTAGATTTGGTCATTGTGAAGTATCTCTACCAGGTGGTTGTGCAATAGGTCAAAGACCAGTTGATTTACATCTTAAAGCCTTGGAAGCTATGGGAGCTAATATTGAAATTAAACATGGATATATTGAAGCTACTGCTCCAAATGGACTAAAGGGTGCTAAAATTGTATTTGATAAAGTAACTGTAGGTGGTACAGAAAATATTGTTATGGCTGCTGCTTTAGCTGAGGGTATGACTACAATTATCAATGCTGCAAAAGAGCCAGAAGTTGTTCAACTTTGTGAAGTGATTGCTAATGCTGGTGTAGAAATTGAAGGTATTGGAACTTCAAAACTGATTATTCATGGAACAAATAGACAATTACTAGATTTTAAAAATATTGATGTAATTCCAGATAGAATTGAAGCTGGAACTTATATGTGTGCTGCTGCAATTTCTAACTGCAAACTAAAAATAAATAAAGTAATCCCTTTACATCTTGAAGCTATTATTTCAAAACTTGAAGAGATGAATTTTGAAATATTACAAGATGAAACTTCTGTAACAGTTCTACCAACAAATGAAATTAAACCTGTAAATATAGTAACAACTGAATATCCTGGTTTCCCAACAGATATGCAAGCTCAATTTATGGCACTTGCAACACAAGCAAATGGAACAAGTACTATTGATGAAAGATTATTTGAAAATAGATTTATGCATGTTAGTGAACTATTAAGACTTGGAGCAGATATTCATTTAAATGGAAATATTGCAACAATTAATGGGAAAGGTGGAGAACTAAATGGTACTGATGTTATGGCTACAGATTTAAGAGCTTCATCTGCATTAGTACTTTGTGCTTTAGTTGCCCAAGGAGAGACTTCAATTCATAGAATTTATCATCTTGATAGAGGTTATGAGGATTTAGAAGGGAAACTAAGCAAAATTGGTGCTACAGTAAGTAGGCACAAAGAGTAAACTAAGGTTTTAAAATGAAACTAGAATTATCAATTTTTAGATTTGATGCTAAATCTGATTATTTACCATATTATAAAAAACACTTTATAAAAATAAAAGAGCAAAAGACGCTTTTAGATATTTTTAAACAAATAAATATTGATGAGCCTTTTGGTTTTGAAGCTTCAAATGATTTCTCTCTTGTAATAAATGGGCTTTATACAAAACTATCAATTACAATAGAAGAACTTATAAATCATTTTGGAAAAGATTTAACAATTGAACCTTTATCAATTAGAAGAGCTTATAAAGATTTACTTATTGATGAAGAGGATTTTAAAAGTAGACTTGAACTTTTAAAAGATTTTACTAAGGAAGAGGATAAAAAAGAGTATTTATCAAATAAAATCTATTTCTATGCTTCTAATACCTTAAATTTTCAATATAACTATATAGGAGATGCTCTTTTACTTCTTGCACATAAGCTAATTGAAAAAGAACCTAAAAACAAAGGGGCTATTTTAGAAATTATTTCCAATGAAGAGAATAGTATAGAATCTCATACAAGTTTAGAAAATAGAATCTATAATTTTGATAAAAGTATTGAAAAGAGAATTAGACAAATAAAAGAGAGTCTATCTTTAATAAAAGAAATAAAAGAGCAAAATTTTTGTTTAGATAAAAATTCAAATGTTAAATTCTTTGATTATGATAAAACTCTTCCTATAAAACATGATTTTCATGACTTTAATTTAGCATACTATTATGGAAATAAAATTGATGAAGAGACAAATAATTTGTTAAATAAGTTATGTGCAAAAAAAATAACTCTTGAAAACAAAGATGTTGATTTAAATTTAGAGACTTTTCATATTAATCCAAACCTTACAATAAGAATTGCAGCTTCAATTATGCTTGAAGCCTTTGATGGAGGAGCTGATTTATTAATTGTTGATAGTGAAGAGGTTTTTAAACTTTTTGATTCAAATAGAGAATCACTTTCAAAAGTAGTAGGTAGAGAAGTTATTATTCCTATTTTACATAAAAGTGAACTATTTAATTTAGCACAAGGTGAGCACGATAAAATAAGAGACTCTTTAAAAAAGCATGAAATAGATCCAGAGATAATATAAATGGTATTAGATTTAAGATTTGTATTTATTGGCTTTTTAGTTATTGCTTCATTAATTCCTCTTTATATTTATAGAAAAGAGATTTATAAAAGATTTTATAAAACAGGAAGCATAAAAGCTTTTTTAAAAGATTGTGAAATCTATTTAGTTTCAAATTTTCCTAAAATCTCTTTTGATTTTAACTGTTACTTAAAATATGAGAATGAAAAAGACATTAGAATAAAAGAGACTTTGATTGTAGAAGACTTTGTAAATCAATTTATAGCACAGGAATATGAACTAACGACTCAAAACTCTATAGCAAAAGAGCTTCTTTGGGGTGGATATGAAGCAAACTCAAGATTAATAAAAGACAATAAAAGACCTACAGATTGGGCACAAAGAAAAGAAGCAGCTTGGAATAGAGAAGCTGGTAAATGTAATAGATGTGGAACAAAAACAAAACTTATTGACTCTCAAGCTCTTTTAGCAAAACAGATGAAAGATGGAGGTGGATTTAATCTTGAAAATATTGTTATTCTTTGTTCTGATTGTAGTAAAATTATAAGATCAGAAAACAAACAAAGAACAGCAAAAGATTTAAACCTAACTTATAATTTAATGAAAAAAGTAGAAGCATAACTTCTACTTTTTAACTTTCTGTAAATCTTTTTAATATTTCTTCTTGCTTTAAAGAAGGCTTTTTTTCATCTATTCTTTTCTCTTTTAATTTAAACAAAAACTCTTCTAATAATTTATCTTCAAAAACTTTTATCTTAGACAATTCTTGAGTTACAAAAGTTAAATCTTTTTTTTCTGGAACTATATATGGAGTAATAATTATAATTAAATTTTTAGTTCGCTTCTCTTTATATCTATTTTTAAATAACTCTCCTAAAATAGGAATATCACTTGCAAAAGGAACTTTTTCTATACTCTTTTCATTTCTTTTTTCAATTAAACCACCTAAAATTACACTCTCCCCATTATTTACAAAAGCAGTAGTTATAATCTGTTTTTTAGAAGTATCTGGATTATTATTAGTTCTATTATTTTTAATTCCTTCAATTATTGCTTCGATATTTAAAAGAACCCTATTTTCATTTACTCTTGGTTTTACTTTCAAAGTTAAACCTATATCTTCTCTTTCAAATACATTTTTTGTAGTACCACCATCAGTAGTAGTACTTCCCGTTTGAATAGATACTGTTTCCCCTACATAAATAGAACTCTGCTTATTATTTAAACATAAGAGTGAGGGTTCTGAAACAATATCTAAAGCATAGGTTTTATTTAATAGATTTAAAGAAGCTCCTAAAGCAATAGAAGAACTAAGATTTGGAATTTCAAGACCAATTGTTGAAGTATCAAAAGTAAGAGCAGTTCCATTATTTAAATTGGAACTAAAAGTGTGTAAGCCTGAACTATAAGCCTTTGCTTTTAATATTCCAAATCTAAAGCCTATCTCATTTAATAAAGAATCATCAAGTTCTACAATTTTAGCTTTTACATAAATCTGTTTTTTTCTTCTATCTAAATCTTTTATTAAAGAGACCAGTGAAGAAAGTTCACTCTTTTTTGCACTTACAATAATAGAATTAGAACTCTCTTCATATACGATTATTGGAGAAAAGGAGTCTTTTTTATATCTTTTTTCTACTAACTTACTTATTATATTTTCTAACTCTTTAGCCTCTATATTTAAAAGTCTTACAACTTCTGTTTTTACTAAGAGGTTAGAACTATTTTTTATTTTAGAAAGAGTTACTTTTTTAGATAAAGGTTTAACTCTTAAGATTCCACTTTTCTCTTCTAAAAAATAACCATTCTCTTTTAAAGTAAGTTTTAAAATCTCTAATAATTGTTCTTTTGAAATAGGAGAAGAGGAGACAAAATTCACTTTTCCTTTTATCTCTTGGGAGACTAAAATATTTTTGTTTATTGTTTTAGAAGTGATTTTTATTAGTTCAATTAACTCTAAGTTATTGAAATTTACATTGATTTTATCTTCTGAATATAAAAAGATATATAGACAAAGAATAATTAAAAAAGCTTTCATAAAGCCTCCTTAAATAATAAATTAAATTATTATATTAAACTTTTATTTATAATTTATTTAATTATTCAATTGTAAGTCTATTGGTAGCTGTTTTTCCAACTCTAATTTTTGTTCTTTTGTTACAAGTAAAAAAAGAGTTACTTCATTTTGAAACTCTTTGTTAGAAACTTCTATTTCTAATTCATTTAAAATATATTCTATTTTTGATAATCTTGAATAATCTACTTTTAAAGTAACTTTTTGTTTATCTTCATATTTTATTAACTTACTATTATTAATCACTAAATTTACAGCATCACTATATGCACGAACTAAACCACCTGTTCCTAATTTAATTCCACCAAAATATCTAATAATAATTACTGCACTATTTATTAATTCATTTCCAGCTAATACATTTAAGGAAGGTTTTCCACTTGTACCTCGTGGCTCTCCATCATCACTACTATTTTCTACAATTTGATTAAATTCATTTAAATATCTATAAGCATAAACGAAGTGTCTAGCTTTAGGATGTTCTTTCCTTAATTCTTTCATCAAAGAATCAAATTTGCTAAAAGGTGCTAAATAAGCTATAAATTTTGATTTTTTCTCTTCATATGTAGATGAAGTCTCTTCTTTTACAAAATACATTTTGGTATTTTACAGAAAGAGACTAAAATAACTATAAATAATCAAAGCAGAAGTATTTTTTTATTATAATTTGCCCCATGAGACTAGATTTATATCTTACAAAACATTTTGATATTCAAAGCAGAAATAAAGCAAGTGAACTTATAAAATCAAAAAAAGTAAAAGTAGACGAAAAAATAATTTTAAAACCATCTTTTATTATTGATGAAAATTCAAAAATTGAACTACTTGAAGAGGATTTTTATGTAAGTCGTGCAGCATACAAATTAAAATACTTTTTAGAAGAGTTTAATATTGATATTAAAAACAAAACTGCTTTAGACATAGGAAGTAGCACTGGTGGTTTTACACAAATTCTTTTAGAGAAAGAAGTAAAAAGTGTTGTTTGTGTTGATGTTGGTTCAAACCAATTACATGAAAGAATAAAAGATGATAAAAGAATTACTTTTTTTGAAAATCAAGATATTAGAACTTTTGAAAGTGATGATTATTTTGAAGTAGTTTCATGTGATGTATCTTTTATCTCTATTTTAAATATTATTGAAGATATTCATAGATTATCAAAAGATAAAATCATTATTCTTTTCAAACCTCAATTTGAAGTTGGAAACAATGTAAAAAGAGATAAAAAAGGTGTTGTAAAAAATACTAAAGCTATTTTAGAAGCAAGAGAAAAATTCTTAGAAAAATGTAAACAATTAAATTGGAATCTTATAACTTGTGCAAAAAGCAAACTTGAAGGAAAAGATGGAAATGAAGAAGAGCTCTTCTATTTTAATAAATAAAAAAGAGATAAGTGCTATTGCAATTGGTGGTTTTGATGGGATGCATTATGCCCATCAAAAATTATTTGAAAACCTTGGAACAAATGGAGGTATTGTCTCTATTGAATCAGGTTTTGCAAACTTAACACCTAAAAGTTATAGACAAGAGTATTCTATTTATCCTATCTATTATTATGAGTTAGAAAATATTAAACATTTAAGTGGTAATGAGTTTATTAATCTTCTAAAAGAAGAGTTTCCAAATCTAAAAAAAATAGTTGTTGGTTTTGATTTTTGTTTTGGGAAAAATAGAGAAAATTGTATTCCTCAATTAAAAGAGCTTTTCAAGGGAGAAGTTGTTGTAGTTGAAGAGATTAAAATTGATAATATTGCTGTTCATTCAAGAATTATTAGAGAGTATCTAAAAGAAGGAAATATCAAATTTGCAAACAAACTTCTAGGAAAAAATTATAAAATTTTTGGAGACCAAATTAAGGGACAAGGTTTAGGAAGTAAAAGTTTTGTACCTACTATAAATTTAAATATTGAAGACTTTTTATTACCTAGTGAAGGGGTTTATGCTACTAAAACTATAATTGCCGAAGAAAGCTATAACTCAGTAACTTTTTTAGGTCATAGAGCAACAACTGATGGAAGTTATGCCGTTGAAACTCATATCTTAGGTAAGACAATTAAAAATAATTATAGAACAGTACAAGTTGAGTTTATTGATAAAATTAGAGACAATCTAAAGTTTGATTCTTTTGAAGCTTTAAAAAAACAGATTGAAAAAGATATAGAAATAGCAAATTCTATTTTAAAATAAATTATTGATAAATAATAATTAAACTTCATTTGGCTAAAATATCTCTATGACAGATAAGGTATTTGAAAAATCAATAACAAAACAATTTGAGTTTGACGAAGAAGTAGCATCAGTATTTGATGATATGTTAAATCGTTCAGTTCCTTTTTATAAAGAGATGCAACGATTAACAATAAACTTTGCACTAAACTATTTAGAAAATAATGATAGAGTTTATGACTTAGGATGTTCTACTGCTTCAACTTTAATAGAGTTATCAAAACACTCTTCAAAGAAGTTAAACTTAATTGGAATAGACAATTCTCCTGCAATGCTTGCAAGAGCAGCAAATAAGTGTAAAGCTTTTGGTGTAGAAGTAAAACTTTTAAATGAAGATTTACATAATATTGAATATCCAGAGGCAAAACTTATTATCTCAAACTATACACTACAATTTATAAGACCTCTTCAAAGAGAAAAACTAGTTAAAAAAATCTATGATAACTTAAAACCAGGTGGAGTTTTTATTTTTAGTGAAAAAGTGATTTCATCAGATAAAGTTTTAGGTAAACAATACATTGATGAGTATTATGAGTTCAAGAAAACTCAAGGTTATAGTGAATATGAAATTGCTCAAAAAAGAGAAGCTTTAGAAAATGTACTTATACCTTATACGGATGAAGAAAATAAGAAAATGATACTTGATGCAGGTTTTGACCATTGTGAAACACTTTTTAAATGGGTAAACTTTGCTACATTTATTGCAATAAAAAAATAAAGAACTATTGAAAGGAAATTATTAATATGTTAGAAGTTGGACAAGTAGCACCAGATTTTTGTGCACCAAACCAAGATGATATTGAAATTTGTTCTAGAGACTTAAGAGGTAAATGGATTGTATTATACTTTTACCCAAGAGATTTAACTCCAGGTTGTACAAATGAAGCTTGTGACTTTACGACAGCAGAGCCTGAGTTTGATAACTTAGATGCTATTATTTTAGGTGTAAGTCCTGATGATACAGCAAAACATAGAAAATTTATTGAAAAATATGATTTATCAATTACACTTTTAGCTGATACAAATAGAAAAATGTGTGAAGACTTTGGTGTTTGGCAATTAAAAAAATTCATGGGAAGAGAAAGCATGGGTGTTGTTAGAACAACATTTATTATCAATCCTGAAGGTAAAATTGCTGAAATTTGGAATAAAGTAAATGTTAGAAAGAAAAAAACTGTAAAAGGTGAAAAGATTGAAGTGCTTCATGCAGATGAAGTTAAACAAAGACTTCAAGAACTTCAACAAGCAAACTAAGGAATAAAATGAAACTATTATCAAAAACTTTAATTGCAGCAGTATCTACTTTTGTTCTTGCTCAAGGACTAAATGCAGAGACTACTATTTGTTATAAAAAAGATTGGAAATCTCCTTCAACAATTGAAACTACAAAATTAGATGGTGGACAATGTAAAGGTGAATTATCTTTTGCAGAGATGAAAAAAAATGGTTGGAAGTTAAAAGATTTAAAAATTGAAAATGGTAAAAAAGGTCTTAACTATATTTATGTATTAACAGATAAAGAGTTAATCTCTATTGATAATACAAATTTTATGGAAAACAAATATACTAAATTAGAATATAATCCAATTTATACAAGATTAAATAATCTATCTGAAGATACAGCAGAGATTAATGTAGGGAACCTAAGAGTTGGTCAAAGTGCAATTATTGAGCATACATATTCAAATGGAAAATCTCTTATTATTGCAAATGCTTATGTAACAGACTCAAATGCAAATAGTTCAACACTAAAAATTATTCCATTTTTAGATATTAAACAAAATGCTATTCCAACATCAAGTAGAAAACCAGTAAATGGGGATAAAGTTACAATCAATTATTTATATGATTCTTCAATGATTATTGCTCCTTCACAAGATGCTTTTTTAGCAACAAGAGAAAAATATAAAGATAATGATTTCTTACACTCAGATCTTTTTGCTGCAAAATTAAAAGTTGAAGCTGAACCATTACCTTCAAAAGAGAGAATTCAAGAGTTTGCTTCATCTCAAAATATTGGGACAATTTTCTTTGTTATTGGAAGTACAATATATATTGTAGATACTAAAACTTTTGCTATCTTAGAAAAAGGTTCTTTATCTTATAACTTTACACAAGATGAAAAAATGCCATTTTATACAAGAATTGAAAAAATTGAGAAAAATCCATTTGAATCAATCTTAGATTATGAAAACTGGCTTGGATTCTTAAAAACATTCTTAGGAGATGATGAGAGAACAGAAGAACAAATTTTATTAGAAGATGATATTGAATCTGGAGCTTTACAAGTAAAAGGTGACATCTATAATAATTATTATAAAACTATTTTAGGTTTAGAAAATGCAGCTAAATAAAGAACATATTGAATACTTTAAATCTCTAGTAGGCGAAGAGAATGTAAAAGCAGATAAAGCACATCTTATTGCTTACTGCTATGATGCTACAAAAGAGAGATTTGAACCAGATGCAGTTGTTTTTCCAAGGGATGAACAAGATGTATCAAAAATTCTAAAATATTGTAATGAACATGAAATCGTAATTGTTCCAAGAGGAGCAGGAAGTGGTTTCACTGGTGGTGCATTACCATCTAATGGAGGAATTATTCTTTCATTAGAGAGGCATATGAATAAACTTTTAGAGATTGATATGGAAAATATGGTTGGAGTTGTTCAACCAGGACTTATTAATATGCAATTTCAAAAAGCTGTTGAAGAAGTAGGACTATTTTATCCCCCAGACCCAGCAAGTGAAGAGTATTCAACTTTAGGTGGGAATGTTTCTGAAAATGCAGGTGGAATGAGAGCTGCAAAATATGGAATTACAAAAGATTATGTAGTTGCCCTAAGAGCTGTTTTACCAAATGGAGAGATTATTACTGCTGGTAAAAAAACAATTAAAGATGTTGCTGGTTATAACACAGCTGGTATCTTAATTGCTAGTGAAGGAACTCTTGCAGTTATTACTGAGATTACTTTAAAATTAATTCCAAAACCAAAATTTAAACAAACATATATGGGTGTTTTCCCAGATGTAAATAAAGCTATGAATGCGGTATTTAAATCTCTTGCTGCTGGTGCTAATCCAGTTGCTATGGAATTTTTAGATGCTCTTGTAATTAAAGCTTTAAAACAAAAGTTTCCACAAATTGACCTACCTGAAAATGCTGGAGGTATTTTAGTTGGAGATGTAGATGGTTCATCACAAGCTGAAATTGATTCACAAATTGCAACACTAAAAGAGGCTTTTGCAAAATATGGTTCTATTGACTTTATTGAAGCAAAAGATGAAGCACATGGAAAAGAGTTATGGTTTGCAAGAAGAAATGCAAGTCCAGCAACTATGATTTATGGAACAAAAAAACTTAATGAAGATATTTCAGTTCCAAGATCAAAACTTCCTGAAGCTCTAGATTCAATCTATGCAATTGGTGAAAAATATGGATTTAATGTTCCTTGTTTTGGTCATGCAGGGGATGGAAATATTCACGTAAACGTAATGGTTAAAGATAAGACAAATCCAAAAGAGATGGAAGATGGACACAAAGCTATTGAAGAAATTTTTCAACTTGTAGTTGATATGGGTGGTACTTTATCAGGAGAGCATGGAATTGGTCTATCTAAAGCTCCTTTTATGAATATTGCTTTTAATGAAGCAGAACTTGAGCTATTTAGAAGTATAAAAAGAGCTTTTGACCCTAAAAATATTTTAAATCCTTTTAAAATGGGTCTAAACTAAAAAGAATAAAAATGGAAGAACCAGAAATTGTAAAGAATCCAATTAAGACTTTTTTAAAAGCTTTGGATTCATTTTTCAATGATGACACGACTTATTATGCAGCAAGTCTTAGTTTCTTTACAATTTTTTCCATTTTACCAATAATTGCTCTTTTAATTGCAATTATCTCAAACCTTGAAGTAGTACAAAACTATGCTGATGTATTTATAAAATATACTTTTGATATTTTAAATCCTACGCACTCAGAAGATTTTATTAAAACCTTTAAAAACTATATTTCAAACTCAAATAAACTTGGTTGGCTTGGTATTTTATATATGCTTTTTGTTTTTATCATGTTTTTTAAAGATTATGAATATATTGTAAATAAAATACATAATGCAAAAAGAAAGCCTTTATTAACCTCTTTTTTCTTTTATCTATTTTTCTTAATTACCTTGCCTTTAATGCTTGCTATATTAAACATCGTATTATCTTTTTATGATAATTCTATTTTTAACTGGTTAATCACTTTCTCTTTTGCTTGGTTAATATTTTTTGGACTTTTTAAGTTAAGTGTTAATAGACATATTGATACAAAAGCTGCTGCTATTTCATCACTTTTTACACTGGTGGTATTATCCGTTACAAAAAACCTTTTTGTATATTATGTAGTTTATAATAAAACTTATGCCACTATTTATGGCTCTTTAGCAATTTTACTATTTTCATTTTTTTGGATATATATTTCATGGATTATCTATTTATATGGAATGAAAATGTGTCATAAACTAAATGTTCAACAACTTGCAAAGAGAAGAAAAGTTTAATCCTCGCAACTATTTTCATAAAGAATAGCTTCTTCTTGTTCTAAGTATTCACACTTCTTTTTTGAAAGAGTAGAGTTAGAAATTTTTGCATTCCAAAAGATAGCTTCGTCTATTTTTAAGTCTGTAAAGTTTATTGAATCAAAAATCGAATAAGCTGCACCTGCACCTGAGAAATCTACATTTTCAAAACTTGTATCTAAAAACCTTGCTCCCCAAAGTGAAAGATTTTTACATGAAAGGTTTTCTAAAGTAGCATTTGAAAGATTTGCACCTTTTAAAATTGTATTATCACATTGAACATTGATTAAAATAGCTCCTTCTAGATTTGAAGCTCTTAAATTTACATTATTTAAATTTACATTTTCTAAGGTTGTACCCCAAAGATTTGATTTAAGTAAGTCAGAGTTTTCAAAAGTAACTCCTGTTAAATTTGCTCCCATTAAGTTAGAGTTTTTTAAATCTTTATTACTCAAATTTGAAAAAGACAAGTCACACTCTTCACAAGATTTAGTCTCTAAATACTTTTCTAAATCCTCTTCATTATATGAAAAAAGAGATGTAATAAAAAATAGACTTATTAGAAAATATTTCATAATAACTCCTCTACTTTTCTATACTTTTTAAAAGTGTTAAAAACTCTTTTTCTCGCATTCCACCTAAACTTTTAGAAATAAGTTTCATATCCTTAGCATCGGCAAAAAAGAGAGTTGGTATACCAATAAATTTATAAGGAAGTTCTTTCTCCTGCTCTTTTATATCCATAATAACTGAAACAAAGTTTTCATTTACATAAGAGCTTACTTCACTATTTTTGAAAACCTTTTTTTTCATATAATTACATTCTGGACAAGTTGGTGTTGAGTACATAATCATTAAAGGTTTTTTCTCTTTTAATGCTTTTGCTTGTGCTTTTTTTAAACTATCTTCAAAATCTATACCTGAAGCAAACAGAAACGAAACCATAATTATTAGAAAAGATAATACTTTCATGATAAACTCCTTATTAATTTATACTATAGAAAACTCTGTCTTAAAATAGTCATAAATAAAATAACTACTTAATTTCACATCTAATAAACTTACCCTTAATTTTATTTTTTCGAAGCCCTTCATTAGCCTTTTTTATATACTCTTTTTTAATTGCAACATATGAAACAAAATCTAAAATATCAATTTTTCCAATTGCTTCTTTTGGTAATCCTATTGCAGCTGTTAACGCACCTAAAATATCCCCTGCTCTTAATTTATGCTTTTTACCACCATTTATAAAAAGTGTTCTATATTCACAATCAATTTCATCTAAACTAGCTTCAATTTCATCTTTATTACCAAAAATCAAATCATCAAATTTTTCTTCAATCATCTCAACTTTATATCTTGTTTCTTCATCATAAAAAGATACGGCTAAACCTTTTTTCCCTGCTCTTGCTGTTCTTCCTATTCTATGAATGTGAGTCTTTACATCTTTTGCTAAATCATAATTAATTACTAAATCAATATCATCAATATCTAACCCTCTTGAAGCAACATCAGTAGCAATTAAGATAGGATAAGATTTATTTGAAAACATGATTATTGTTTCATCTCTTTGTCTTTGCTCCAAATCAGAATGTAAAGTTAATACATCAACCTCATTTTCATATAAAATATCTGCCAACTCTTCACACTTTATTTTTGTATTACAAAAGATTAAAACACTTGAGGCTTTTCTTGATGCAATTAATGATGGGATTAATAAATCTTTTTCATTCTCATTTACTTCATAAAATATTTGGTTTATTGTCTGTTTTTCATGTACTGAATCATCTTGAATAAAGTGTGGTTCAATTAAAATCTGATTTGCTAAAGTCTCAATATCTTTTTCATAAGTCGCAGAAAAAAGCATTGTTTGTCTTTTTTTAGGTAAAGCCTCAATCACTTTAAGAATATCTTCATAAAATCCCATATCTAGCATTTTATCAGCTTCATCTAAAACAAGTAGCTCAACGCTACTTAAATCAATTTTTGTCTCAAAAATATGTTGTAATATTCTTCCTGGTGTTGCAACTATGATATGTGCCCCATGTTTTAAAGAAGCAACTTGTGGTTTATAAGGGACTCCTCCACAAAGAGTAAGTACTTTTACATTATGAATATGCCTACTTACTTTTCTAATTTGTTCTGCAATTTGATTTGCTAGCTCTCTTGTTGGAGCTAAAACTAAAGATTGAATTGCATATTTTCTTACTTTTAGTTTTTTTACAATAGGAATAGAAAAAGCAACAGTTTTTCCAGAACCTGTTTTTGCTTGTGCAATTAAATCTTTTCCTTCTAAAGAAAGAGGTAAAGACTCCTCTTGAATTCTTGTCATTGTTTTAAAATTAAGTGATTTTAGATTATCTAAAAATTTATCTGATAGGTTTAATTTGGTAAAATTGCTGATAACAATATCCTCTTTTTAAATTATTATAACGAAATCATTATAAATGTAATAAAATTATATTCCAAGTATATTACAATTTAAATATCTTTAAGTATAAATAGTATAAGCTTTTCAATATTTGTGAAAAAATTATTTTCATCAAAACCACTCTCAAAGGAGCCAGAATGCTTTCAAAATTATCTATAAAGCAGAAGCTAATACTAATAATGTCGATACCACTTTGTATTGTAATATTATTAGCTGCAAAACTTGGTTATAACTCTTTTATGTATTATAGCAATTTAAAGAGTTTAGACAATGTAATTGTCTTATCAACTAAAATAGGTGCTTTAGTTCATGAAACACAAAAAGAAAGAGGAATGACAGCAGGATATTTAGGAAGTAAAGGGAATAAATTCCATGATAAACTTCCAGGACAAAGAGAACTTACAAATACTAGATTAAATGAGATGAAAAGCTACTTAGCAAGTTTTAATGCAAAAGCTTATAGTCAAGAGTTTAACGAGAATTTAGACAAAAGTTTAGAGATGTTAACAAACCTTTCTAGTATAAGATCAAAAGTAACAGGTTTAAATATACCAGCTTCTGAGGCAATAGGTTATTATACAAAAGTTAATACTTCTTTATTAAATACAATAAGTAGTATCACAAAGCTTTCTACTAATGCTAAAGTATCACAAGATGTAATTGCTTATTTAAACTTTCTTTTATCTAAAGAAAGAGCAGGAATAGAAAGAGCTGTAGGTACAAATACTTTTGCAAGAGACAATTTTGGTGAAGGAATGAAAGCAAAATTCTATACTCTAATTGCAGCACAAAATGCTTATATGGATTCATTTTTAAAAATCACAGATGAATCTTCTAAAGAGTTTTATAATAATACAGTAAAAGGTAAAGCAATTGATGAAGTAAATAGAATGAGAGAGATTGCTTTATTTAAAGGACTTGATTCAAACTTTGGAGTTGATTCTTCATATTGGTTTGCAACAATTACAGATAAAATCAATCTTCTAAAAGAAGTAGAAAACTATATTGCAGAACATTTAATTGAAACAATTGATGAAGAGATGAATAATGCAACATTTGAAGTTATTCTATTTGGTATCTTAAGTGCTATTGGTGTAATTTTAACACTTGTTTTAGCTAGAACAATTGCTTTTACAATTCTATTAGATGTTGATTTAGTAAGAAAAGGTTTAGATGATTTCTTTGCCTTTATTAATTTTGAAAAAGATGATATTCATTTAGAAGTAGTTCATTCAGATGATGAATTAGGGAAAATGTCAAGACTTATTAATGAAAATATTAATAAAACAAAAGCAAATATTCAAGCAGATAAAAAACTTATTGAAAATACTATTGAAGTTGCAAATAAGATTAACAAAGGTCATTTAGATAGTAGAATTACTCATGATTCTAATAACCCTGCACTTAGTGAGCTAAAAAATATTATCAATGAGATGCTTCATACTCTAAATGAAAACTTTGAAAATATTATGAAAGTTTTAAACTCATACTCAAAACTTGACTTTAGACCACAACTTCAAGAGAATGACTTAGAAGGTATTATTAAAGAGCTTGAAGATGATGTAAATATCCTAAGAAATGTAATTACTGAAACACTAATTGAAAATAAAAGAAGTGGTTTAATCTTAAGTCAAAATGCGAATACTCTAACAAGAAATATGGATGAGATTGCAAATGCTGCAAATAGCCAAGCTGCCTCATTAGAAGAGACTGCTGCTGCTTTAGAAGAGATTACTGCAAATATTAAAAACAATACAGAAACTACAGTAAAAATGGCAGAATATGGAGATAAAGTTAAACACTCAGTTCTTACAGGACAAAGCTTAGCTAATAATACAGCTAAATCTATGGAAGATATTAATGCTCAAACAACGGCAATTAATGAAGCAATTACTGTAATTGACCAAATTGCATTCCAAACAAATATCTTATCTTTAAATGCAGCAGTTGAAGCTGCAACTGCGGGTGAAGCAGGAAAAGGTTTTGCAGTTGTTGCAGGTGAAGTTAGAAACCTTGCAAATAGAAGTGCAGAAGCAGCAAAAGAGATTAAAGATTTAGTTGAAAATGCCCAACTTAAAACTAATGAGGGTAAAAAGATTGCGACAGATATGATTAATGGATATGATGAATTAAATAAAAATATCTCAAATACTATTCAATTAATTGAAGATGTTACAACAGCGAGTAAAGAGCAATCTGCAGGAATGGTACAAATTAATGATGCAGTAAATAATCTTGATAAAATCACACAAGAGAATGCGCAAAATGCTTCACAAGCAGATACTATTGCACAAAAAACATTAGAGATTTCAAATATGATTATTGACCATGCAGATGCAAAAGAGTTTGATGGTAAAGATGAGATAAGAATTAGAAAAAGTACTACAGACTTAACTTATAATGGACAAGAAAAAAGAGCTATTGAAAAAGTTATAAAAAAAGAGCATCCAACATATAAAGAGGCACCAAAGCCAATCAAACCAAAAGAGATTAAAGCTACAAAAAGTAGTGGAGATGATGAATGGGAAAGCTTTTAAGCTTTCTCCTTCATAAATTAAACTTTTCTAAATAGATAAGCTAATCCTATTAAAATTGTAGCAACAATTGCTAAACCAACATATTTAAACTCTTCACTACTACTTAAGATATATTCTCCAGCAGTATAACTTGCAAATCCAACAACAAAAGCCCAAACCATAGTTGCAAGAGCATTAAAAACAACAAATTTCATTGCTGAATATTTTGTTAGTCCCATTGCTAAAGGAATAAGTGTTTTAATTCCATAAATATACTTTTGAATAAATACAACAAAAGAACCATATTTTCTCATCAAAATATGTGCTAAAGCAACTTTTCGTCCATACTTTTTCATCATATCTTTTGCATAAGCTTTATTTTGCCTAGCAAGAGTAAATAAAAATTGATCCCCTAAAAAATTTGAAATACCTGCAACTAAAATTGAAATAAAAATATTTAAATCTCCTGCATATGATAAAACACCTGCAATAACTAAGCCTACAAATCCTCCACCAAATGAGTATGCAAATAGAGCAACATATCCCCATTCCCTAATAAACTCTTCCACTTAATAGCCTTAAATTAATATTTAGTCCAATGCTTTTATAGCTCTGACTATTAGGATGAGATTTTAACTAAACTATCATAAATTAAGGGTTATTATACAGCATGTATAATCAATATTACAAATGTGACAATTTGCTTAAAAAAAATTACAAATTTGACTTTTATTAAAGAGTTAATCTTATATACTAAATAATTAATTTTAAGAAGGCAGTATGACTGTGTACAATAGTTTATGCAAATTTTTCTATAAAAATAACATTAAAACAACTTTTCTTGTTGATATTTTATATATGAAAGATATCAATGCTGTATATGGATTCGAAAATGGGGACTATATTATTAAGCAGTTGCATAGACTCTTAACTTCTAATATAAAAAACCAAATTCTATTTACACTTGAAAGAAAACTTTGTATTACAGTAGAAAATTCTCATGTTGATGTTTTTAATCTAACAGTCTATGAAGACCTATCAAAAATGGAAATTATAGAGATTAAAAATATAATCTTTAATACTATTATTTCACATCAATTCTCTTTACTTGATTCTGACCTTACTATTGATATTGATATTACTATTGGTTCTTCAAAAGGTAAAGGAAAAGAGCTGCAAGTTTATGCAGAAAAAGCTTTACATAATGCAAAGATGAACTATATAAACTTTATGTATTATGATGTGAATCTTTATAAATCACACTTTGAAAACGAAGAGTTATTATCTATTTTAAGAAGAAATATTGAAGAGAAAAGTGTTGAACCATTTTTTCAAGCTATTCAAGACAATAAAACAAAAGATATCTTTAAATTTGAAGCTTTAATGAGAATTTACGACAAAGATGGACAAGTTTTAATGCCTGCTGTTTTTATCGATAAAGCAAGAAAATATAGACTTTTCAATAAACTTATGGAGATTATGATTCTCAAAGTTATTGATTATATTAAAAAATATAAAATCAATGTAAGCATTAATTTAGACTATAATGATATTCTAAACCCTTCAATGAAAGAGTTTATTATAGAAAATATTAAAAATAGTGATGTGGGAGAACATTTAACTATTGAAATTTTAGAGAGTAAGCAAATAAGTAATTACTATTTAGTTAATGAATTTATTAGAGATGTAAAAAATTATAATGTTAGTATTGCTATTGATGATTTTGGAAGTGGTTTTTCAAACTATGAGCATATCTTAAATATCAATACAGATTATATAAAACTAGATGGTAGTTTAATTAAAAAGATTGATGAAGATGTTTATTATAACTTAGTAAAAAGTATTGTACTTTTTGCAAAAGAACAAAATATAAAAATTGTTGCAGAATTTGTAAGTGATTTAAAGATTTTAAGATATGTAAAATCACTTGATATTGATTATTCACAAGGTTACTATATTGCAAAACCTATGCCAATAAAAGAGATTATGGATGAGATGTAATGAAAGATAGATTAAAAGAAATTACTGACTTAACAATCAATGAACTACTTGAAGAAGAAGTTATTTTACCTTCAGAATATTTTGAATGTTTTGATAAACATGCCAAATTGTGTGAAGTTGATTTAGAAGATGAAGAGTTTGAAAAAGAAGTTGATGAGTTACTATTAAAAGAGATAGGAACTATTAATGATTATGTGAAAAGCGCTACTAAAAGTATTGATAGTGCTGCAACATTAACCCTTGATGCACAAAAAGCAATTGAAGAGAACAACTCAGATGCTTTAAAAAAGTTATATTCGCAAATAAGAGATTTACAAATTGAACTTCAAGATATTACAGAAAATATTTATAAAGACTATTTAACAAGTGCATATAATAAAAAATGGCTATATCATAAGTATTTAGCAGAAAACTCTAAAATAAAAGAGGATGCTATTATTATCTTAATAGATGTTACTGACTTTGAATATATAAAAAAGACTTACAATAAATTAATCTCAAATAATCTTCTGATTTTTATTTTTGAATTTATAAATAAAGAGTTTAAAAAAGAGGATATTGATTTTGAAATATGTAGATATTTAACTAATAAATTTATAATCTCAGTTAAAAACAATAATTTTAATAGTGTAACAAATCTAATTAAAAATACATCATCTGTACTTTTTGGAACAACTTTAAAGAGTAACTCTGGAGTAATGATTAAACCAAATTATAAATATTCTACACTATCTATTAAAAAAGATGACTCTTTTCATGAAATTTTAAATTCACTTATCAAAAAGCTTGAAGCCTAAGAAAAGGCTTCAATAAACTTTAATACTTTTTCTCGTGCTTCATTAACTTCAATTTTTTCAAACCTAATTTTATTTCCAGGTTTCATTTGAGCTAATTTAAAGCAATCAAGACTTAAAACAGACCCAATTTTTGGATAACCTCCAATTGTCTGTCTCTCTTTTAAAAGAATAATAGGCTTTCCATCTTTTGGAATTTGAATACTTCCAAAAGCAATTGCTTCTGAGATTAAATTTGAGATTGTACACTCAATAGCTTCTCCATCAAGCTTACAAGCCATAGAGTTAAAATCAGGAGTAATTGTGTACTCACTATTAAAAAACTTATCAATCTGATCTTGTTCAAAAGTATCACATTGATAAGAAAGAATAACTCTAAGAGTTAACTCTTTTTTATATTGAGGAATATATTTTTCTTTCCATCTTCTTTTTATAAAAGTAGAATTCTCTTCATATGGTAAAATATCATTATTTACAAGCTTTTGGCCATTTAAACCACCAAAACCCTCTTTTTGTGAAGTAGCGTAACTTCCAAACTCTTTTTCAATTTGAAAGCCACCTTTCACACCTAAGTAAACTCTTTGTCCTTCAAGGATTCTAGATACTTTTATCTCATCTCCTACTCTTACAAAATGAGTTTCCCAAATATTTTTTTGTTCACCATTAATAAAAAACTCGCACTTTGCACCTGTTATTGCAATAGTACTACTTTGAGTAACTTTTATCTGCAAAGAAGGAAAAAGTATTTCAAGAAGGTTAGTATCAAGACTATTATCTAAAAGCTTATTACAAGCATTGGCAGCATACTCATCCATAAAACCTGAATTTGTAACACCAAGATGCATGAAAGAAAATCTTCCTTTATCTTGTATTGTTGTATAAATTCCAGCTTTTATTAGTTCAAAGCCTTTCATATAATTCCACCTTGTTTTAAAAACTCTTCTTTTGAAATTTGATTAAATTTAATTTTTGTATTAATATCTATTTGAGATAAAGCCTCTAAGTTTTTATCAAAAAACTCAAAAGTTGTTTTCCCAATAATATTCCAACCACCAGGGCTATCTTTTGGATAAACAGCTGTTTGTGTATCAGCAATAGAAACACTACCTTTTGGTATTTTTTTTCTAGGAGTCTCTAATCTTTTTGTTGCAATTTTCTCATCTAGTACACCTAAATAAGCGAACCCTGGTAAAAATCCAATTGTATAAACATCATAAACCTTTGAAGAGTGCAGATTTATAACCTCTTCAATTGTTAGTTTATTTATACTTGCAACCCTTTGTAAATCAAAACCTACTTCTTCACCATAATAAACATCAATCTCTACAAGTTTTGAGTTAGTGTCATCATCTACTTTAACATTTTTTAGCTCTTCTTCTAAATACTTTTTTATAGATTCAAAATCATATTTTAATAATTCATATGTAATTAAAATTGAGCTATAAGACGGGATAATGTCAATAAAAGCTTCATTATTTAAAGATTTTAAATAAGCATATGAAGCTTTTACTTTGTTTGAAATCTCTTTTGAGATATTGTTATCAAAATAGATAATAACTGAATCAACAGAAGCTACTTTTATTTCCATTTAACTCACTACTTTTTGTAAAGCTTGAATAAAGCTAAGAGCATTTTCTCCATCTCCATGAACACAAACTGTATCTGCTTTTAAGAAAAGTCTATGTCCATTTATACTCTCTAAATATCCTCTTTCTTTTAGATTTTGAATTCTTTCAATAACTAAAAGTTCATCATGGATAACAGCATTTGGATTCATTCTTGATACTAAGCTTCCATCATCATTATAGTTTCTATCTGCAAATACTTCATAGATTAAATCTATTGAGTACATCTTTGCAGTATAAGCATAAGCCTCATTATTTGGGTTTGATAAAATCATTAATTTTATATTCTTATCATATGAAGATATTGCACTTAAAATAGCTTTAAAAATATTTTCATCTTTCATCATATCATTATACAAAGCCCCATGAGGCTTCACATAAGATACAGTAGTTCCATGTGCTTTACAAAAAGCACTAATAGCGCCTAATTGATAAAGAATAATTGATTTAATTTCACCTAGAGTACATTGAATTGTTCTTCTTCCAAAACCAACTAAATCTTGATATGCAGGATGTGCACCAATAGTTACATTATGTTTTTTTGCAAGTTCAACTGAACGATTCATTGTTAAAGGATCACTAGCATGGAAACCACAAGCAAGATTTGCCATACTAATGTATGGCATAATCTCTTCATCAGCTCCCATTTTCCAAATACCAAAGCTTTCACCCATATCACAATTTAATCGAATATTCATCTCATTACCTTCCATTAATATCCCTTATTTTACCAAAAAAACTATTTAATCATTTGATTAGGTAAATAGAATACTATTTCAGGGAATAAAGTAATTAAAACAACAGTAACAATCATAAGGATAAAGAATGGGAATGTTGCTTTTAAAATTGTTTGAATTTTTTCGTTACTTATTCCTTGAATTACAAATAATGAGAATCCAACTGGCGGTGTAATCTGTGCCATTTCAACCATAAATACTAAGAAGATACCAAACCATAAAGGATCATATCCAGCTAAAATTACAATAGGTAAAACGATTGGCAGAGTCATTACTACAATAGAAATTGCTTCTAAAATCATTCCTAAAATAATGTACATAATACCTATTAATAAAATCAACATTAATGGAGAAAGACCAAGTTCTGAAATAAACTCACTCATAGCTCTTGCAATTCCTAAGAATCCAATTACTTGAGAAAGAAATACAGCACCAGCAATAATAAACCCAATCATAACCGAAGTTTTAACAGAGTTTAAAAGAGCATTTTTTAGAATATCTATAGAGATAGCTTTGAAATATGTAGCAAGAATTAAACTTCCTAATACTCCAAGAGCGGCAGCTTCAGTTGGAGTTGCAAAACCACCATAAATAGAACCTAAAACAAGCCCAATAAGAGAAAAAATAGGTGCTAAATCTTTAAAAGAATTAATTCTATCTTTAAAAGTAAATACCTCTTTTTCATCAGGTAAAACACTTGGATCAACTTTTGCTTTATACATAATATAAAATGAATATAAAGAAGCAAGTAGAAGTCCAGGTAAAATACCAGCAACGAATAACTTTCCAATTGAAACATCTGATAGAACACCATAAATAATCATAATAAGTGATGGTGGGATTAAATACCCTAGTGTTCCTGAACCAGCTAATGATCCCATTGCTAAAGTCTTAGAATAACCTCTATTTTTCAGTTCTTCTAATGTAATTTTACCAACTGTTGCCGTTGTCGCAGCAGATGAACCTGATACAGCAGCAAAAAGTGAACATGCTGCAACATTTACGTGAAGTAAACCACCAGGAATGAAAGCTAACCAAGGTTTTAAACCATTTAATAATCTTGTAGAAACAGAAGACTTATAAAGTATTTCTCCCATCAAAATAAACATTGGTAAAGCTGCAAGAGACCATGAATTTAACGCATCATATAAAGATGAAGCTAATAAATCACCAATTTTGTCATAAACAGAAATTACAGGTGGTAAGTTATGATCAAACAGTAACATTCCAATAATACCTGTAAGAATTAAAGAAACACCAATCCATAATGATGATAATAAAAATACAAACATTATGGCAATTAAAATAACCGATAAAATTAAAGGATCACTAATCATTTGTAAATCCTTTAAAAATAAATAATACTACTGCTAACATAAACATTGTAATTCCTATTGGCATAGCAAGTTGAGTTAAATATAATGGTGTTTCAGAAACATTTTCTGATAACATCTCTAAAGAGTATGAATCATATGTAAATAAAGCTGTTCTATAAAGAGCAAAAGCTAAAACAGCTAAAGTAATAAGTGCTGCAAGAATATCAATTTTTCTATTTACTTTTTTTGATAACCTTGAAGTAATTATATTAATTCTAATATGAGAATCACTCGAAAAAGTATATGCAAGACCAAAGAAGATAGAAGCTAAATAAAAATATCCACTATACTCATCTGCAATCATTGTTGACATATCAAATAATGATCTAATAAAAATTTCTATTAAAATCAATGAAACTAAAGAAACTAAAATAAAAGCTGACAGATAAGCTCCCATTTTGGTAAGCTTATCTATAAAGTTTGAAATAAAACTCATAAGTTTTACTACTTTCTGTATTCTTCAAAAATTGCTTTAATTTGAGAATTTGCACCATCTAAGTAATCTTCTAATAACTCATTAGCAATTTTGTCTAATTGAGCTTTTAATTCTGGTGTTGCTTCACTAACATTCATTCCATTTTTAGTAAGCATCTCTAAAGCAACTTTATCTTCTTGTTTTGCAGCTTCCCATTGAGCTTTTTCAATCTCTGATGCTGCTTTTAACATAGCTTCTTGTTGAGCTTTATCTAATGAGTTCCAGTAATCTAAGTTAATTGTAACTGCTTGTAAAGGGTAAGCATAATTAATTTTTGTATAGTGAGATAATACTTCCCAGAATTTACCATCTTTTCCAGATGCTGAAGAAGTAACTACAGAGTCTACTAGACCAGTTCTTAATGAAGAATAAACCTCTCCCCATGGTAATGCAACTGCATTTCCACCCGCTTTATTAATAAATGAAGCTGAGTTTTTATCATAAGTTCTAGTTTTTACACCTTCAAAATCAGATAGTTTTGTAACTTCTTTTTTTGAATAAAAACCAGATGCTGGCCATGTTACAGAATAAAGTAACTTTTGATTCCATTTTTTTGCAGTTTTTTCATAAGCAGGCTTTGCTAATTGATATAACTTATAAGCATCTTCATATGAGTTTGCAATAAATGGTAAAGCAGAGATTCCGAACACTTTTCCTCCACCAGAAGTAAAAGGAATAAACATATCAGTCATTGCAACTGTTCCATCTTTTACTGCTTTTAGTGGGTTCCCTTTGATAAGTGCACTACCTGCATGTACTGTAATTTCAATAGAACCTTTAGAGTAATCTTTTACTAGTTCTGCATACTTTTCAGCACCTTTTGTATGGAAGTTATTTGCACCATATTTTGCATTTAAATCCATCTTAACATTACCTGCTAATGCAACACTTGCAAGAGCAGCTAAAAGTAAACTTTTCTTAAACATTTAAGACTCCTTTTTTAGTTTATGAAATTCATCATAAAACAATCAAGTGAGTTTCAAGTGAGTTTTTATTAAGAATTAATTAATTTATAGCCCTCTTGTGGCTTATTTGTAATAATTTCAATAGGAATTCGTTTTCTAAACTCTTTAATAAAAGTTTTTAAAGCTGTGATACTCATAGATTTATCTCGCCATAAATACTCTTCTATTAAATCATAAGTTACTACTACATTTCTATTTCGATGAAGTAAAAGCAAAAACTCTTTATCTCTTTTTCGTAGAGGAATTAATTGCTCTTTATAAAAAAGTTCTCTTTGCTCCATGTCAAAATATAAATCCTTATGAAAAGTGATAATCTCTTTTAATCTCTTTCCAAAGGCTTTTATTATTCCAGTTAATAAAGAGTCAGAATTTACAGGTTTTAAAATATATTGATTGATATTTAGATTAATAAGTTCTAAAAGATACTCCTCATTAGAGTAAGCTGTTACCATGATTACCAAAGTATCCATATCTTTTTTTCTTATATCTTCAACCAAAGAGATACCACTTTTATTTGGCATTTCAATATCAGTAATAATTAAATCAGGTTTATATTCATTATATAAATAGTATCCATCTTCCCCATTTTTTGCTTCATAAACACCTCTAAAATAGTATTTTAAAGTATTTACTAATCTTTTTCTAATACCATCTTCATCTTCAACACAAAGAACAGTATAGTTTTGAAGTTGTTTGATTATATTTTCCATATTATTAAACCACCTCTTCTATTGGAAGTACAATTAAGAAGCTTGCTCCTCTTCTTTTATTTTCAACACTAATTTCGCCATTCATATTTTTTTCAATAATCATTTTTGCCATATAAAGACCAAGACCTGTTCCCTTTGAAGCACTTTTTGTCGTAAAATATGGCTCAAAAATTAAATCAAAATAATCCTCTTCTACTCCACCTGCATTATCTTTTACTTTAATAATAACATTATTATCTCTTTTTGTTACTACTAATTTAATCTCTGGGTCAGAAATTTGTCTATGAATTAAAGCATCTTTTGCATTTGATAAAAGATTTAAAATTACTTGTGCAAACTCCCTTTCATAACCATGAATCATAGGATTATGTTTAATTCTTTTTTCTACTTTTATATTAAAGTTTTTTAAAGAAGCATCAACTAAAGTTAAAGCCTCATTGCAAGCATCTTCAATAAAAAAATCAACTTTTAATTTATCTGGTTTGAAAAAGTTTCTAAAATCTTCAATAGTATTAGACATAAATTCTATTTGCTTATTTGATTCTTTTACAGAGTCTTCAATCATTGAAGGTGTCACTTTATTAAATTTATTTGCCGTTTCAAGTTCCATTAAAATTCCAGAAACCTCACTTAAAGGTTGTCTCCATTGATGAGCAATCATTGAAAGCATAGCTCCCATTCTAGCAAGTCTTGATTGATGGAGCATTGCTCTATCTTTTTTCTTTACTTCTTTAATTGCTTTTTGAACTTTTAACTCTAAGTTTCTATTTAAATCCTCTAATAAAAGCTCTTTTCTTTTTACACTCTCTTGATAAGCACTAAATACTTGAGTAATCTTTTTTGACATAATAAAAGATAAAACACCAATAAGTAAAATAGCTAAGAAAGATACAGTAACAACCAATCGAATATGTTTATTAATCTTCTTTTCTAGTAATCTTTTATTTTGCTCAATTGAATCTTGAATATCATCAATATAAAGACCTGCTCCAATTACCCAATTATATTTTTTATAAAGTCTAAAGAAACCAAGTTTTTTTGAGAAATCTTTTTCATTTGGTTTTTGCCAATAATATTCAATAAAAACACCGTCTGGTTTCTCTTTAGTTTCATCAATAAACCTTTTAGTAATAAGTCCACCTCTAGCATCTTTTAAATCAATATCAAAGGTATCAATACTATTTTGTCTAAAAGGGTGTCCTCTTAAATAGTAGTTCGTATCATGTATCCAAAGGTATCCATGTTTTCCATATCTAATAGTTTCTAAATATTCTAAAATATCTTTTTTTAATTCTTGTTCATCTAGTTTTTTATTGTTATTTACTCTATGTTCAATGTAGTTAATGGCATAATCAATCTCTTTTTTTAGTATCTCTTTTTGTTTTTCTAAATATTGTTTTTCAACAATTAAACTCTCTTCTTCAAAATAGTTATTTTGATTTTCTATGAAAAAATATATTGTAAAAAAGGCAATTAATATAGCTGTAATAATTGGTGTAAAAATAATAAGTCTGGGTATATTTTTTTCATTAAACAACACGCTCTCCTGATAAAAAAAAGACATTTTAGCAAAAATTAGTGAGATAAAAGTGAGTATTAATTAGAAAATTAAATAAAAGTTACTACTTTTTTAAAAGATTACAAGCTTTATAATGAAAATATAAATATAATCTAGCTTTTATAAAAGGAGTTAATCATGGAAAAAAATAATGTAATTTATAGTACTAGAATAAATGATGACTTCACAAATGGTAGAGAACTTTTAAAGAATTTAAAAAACAATGTTACTATATTTGGAAGCGCAAGAACAAAACAAACAAACCTTTATGCAATGAAAGCACAAAAGTTAGCTTATTTATTAGCTAAAGAAGGAATTAATATCATCACTGGTGGTGGAGATGGAATAATGCAAGCTGCAAACAGAGGTGCATTTAAAGCTCCTGTAGGAGAGTCTGTAGGATTAAGTATTGACTTGCCTTTTGAGCAATCTGTAAATCCATACACTACAAAACAACTTACATTTAATTACTTTTTTTCAAGAAAATATATGCTTGTAAAATATTCTAAAGCTTGTGTTATTTTCCCTGGAGGATATGGAACTTTAGATGAACTTTTTGAAGTTGTAACTTTAACTCAAACAGGAAAAATGAGAGATGGATTTAGAGTTTACCTTGTTGGAAGTGAATTTTGGCAGGATTTAATGAAATTTATTGAAAATACTTTAGTTAATGAAAAAATGATAGATCCAGGTGATTTAGATATTATCAAAGTAATAGATGATATAGAAGTTATAAAAGAGGAAATTTTAAATATCTGTTAATTGATTCAAGTCATAGAATAAAACAAACATTATAGTTATACTTCATTTTTTTGAAGGTAACTATAATCTATGAAAAAGTTTTTTAAAAAATTTAAAAAAATAAATACTGAAAAAATAGAGTTTGAAAATCTAATTTGGTCTTGGATTGGCTCTTTCTTAGGAATAATTGCTATAGCTTTTATCCATTTTAGCTTTTTAAATGATACTGACTTATCTTTAGTTATTGGCTCATTTGGTGCTAGTGCTGTTTTAATTTATGGTGCAATTCACTCTCCCTTAGCTCAACCTAGAAATCTTGTAGGGGGACATATTTTAAGTGCAATTATTGGAGTTTCTAGTTTTAAACTTTTTGGTGATTATTTATGGTTGTGTTCTGCTCTTGCAGTAGCTAGTTCTATTTTAGTGATGCAATTAACTTTAACTTTACACCCACCTGGTGGAGCAACTGCTTTAATTGCAGTAATAGGAAGTGAACAAATACATAACTTAGGTTTTTTATATGTATTAATTCCTGTAACAACAGGAGCACTTATTATGCTTCTTATTGCTTTACTTATAAACAATATCCCTAAAAAGAGATATTATCCCAACTCAAAAAATAAAGATACCTAATATTGATACATATGGTATTTTTTATTCTCTTTTGCTTTTTGTTCTTCTAATTTTTTATAAGCTTCTAAAGCCTCTTGTTTTAAAACTTCATCAATCTCTTTTGTTTGAATCTCTTTTAAAATCACTTCTAAAACTAAAATATAAACGATAGAATTTAACTTCTTTGAGTCTTCATTTCTCATTTGGAAATCTAAATCTATTGCATAAATTGCTTCTTGAAAAGTAAAAAATAGTCTTTGAGATAAATCTTCTAATCTTAGGGTATATCCTAAAATCACTAAGAAGTTTTCTCTAAACTCTTCATCTAATTTCTTCTTTTTTAACTCTTCTGCAAAATCAAAAATTGCATTTGAATACTCGTTTTGTATTGAGTTTGAATCTACAACTTTTGTTTTAAAGCTATAAAAAAATTGTGAAATTTCTTCTACCATTTTATCCTACTAATATAAATTTGCGATATTTTAACATATAATATTAAAAACTTAATAGGAAATTATTATGAATAAAAAAGCAATTATCTCATCTTTAGTTTTATGCTCTTCTTTATCTTTTGCCTTTGATTTTAATGCATTGACAAAAGATGTAGTTGATACACTTACAAAAGATAGCACAAAGAAAGAACAAACTGTTACAACAAGCTCTTTATCACAAGATACAGTATCTCAAGGTCTAAAAGAGGCTCTAAAGGTTGGGGTTGATTATGCTGTTAAAAATTTAGGGGCTGAAAATGGATATTTAAATAACTCACTTGTTAAAATTCCTTTACCTGAAAATTTACAAAAAGTTGAGGCAATTATTAGAAAATCAGGAGGAGATAAAATCGCTGATGATTTAATAAACTCTATGAATAGGGCAGCAACAAATGCAGCTCCAAAAACTGCTGAGATTTTTATGAATACCATTGAAAAAATGAGTTTAGAAGATGCTAAAAAAATCCTTGCAGGAGATGAACACTCAGCAACAAACTATTTTCAAGAAAATACAAATGATGCTTTAAAAAAGATGATTAAACCAATTGTTATAAAAACAATGGAGCAAAATAGTGTTTCTACTTATTATAATAGTTTTAACTCATATTATAAAGAGTATGGAAAAGCTTATGTGGATAATAGTTCAGTTATGAATTTTGCAAAAAGTTTTGGTGCAGATAAATATATTCCAAGTGCAAGTGATGAAAATCTTGAAGATTATGTAACAAATAAAGCCATTGATGGTCTTTTTAAAATGATTGCACAAAAAGAGGCTTCAATCAGAGAAAATCCTGTAGAACAAACTACTTCTTTACTAAAAAAAGTATTTGGAAACTAAAAGTTTTAAGTTCTTAAAGAACTTAAAGCTCTAGCTTCTCATATCTAAAATAGCTCTCAATAATATTTTTTCTAACTAAGCTACTTGTATAGTCACCTTCAAATCTTTTTTTATTTAAATATTTATTTTCATAACTTGGGTCTATTTTTTTTAGCATTTTAGTATAAAACTTCCCATCATAATCTAATAAGAAAATATTTGTATTTGTAGTAGAGTAATAAACTGCACTTAAATAACTCTCATCATTGATTTTATAAGTTTTAAAACTGTATGCTCCACTATTAATTTTTTCTACAACTTCAAAAGCTTTTAACTTCAAGTCAAAATTTACACTTGTCTCAAAAAAACTATCTGGAAGTCCTGACCATTTACAAGCACTATTTAAATCAATATATTCTAAAAATATTTTTCCATACTCTTTATTTATATCTTGAATAGTATATGAATCATCAACACAAGAGGAAAAAGAGTAGTAGTTTTGTCTTGGAGTAGAAAACTCTATTGAGATAAAAGGACTTTTATCCTTTACAAAAGTTAGCTTTTGTGTACTATTTGAATAAGAAGTTATACTATAACAACCATAAAAAAATATTGTTGTTAACAATAAAAGAAATAAATGTTTAATTACTCGCATTGAAAAATCCTTTTAAACAATTCTCTTTTACTAAAGAGATATTAAAATTAACATGACCTTTCTCTTCCTCTTCAAATCTATATTTATAATCTAGTTCAAATTCAGCAAGCAGTTTTTTATATAAATCACCTTTCATATCAATTATAAATACATCAGTATTTACAGCCCAAATATAAATTATATGAAGAATAAAAACATCATCAACTTTTTTTACTTTAAAAGTATAATTTGAAACCTCTTCTTTTTCTAAAGTTTCAAACTCTTTTATTTGTAACTTCTCTTTAAAGAAGTCTTCATACATACTTAAAGCTTGTCCATTCCAAGCTGTATTTGTATCAGTTTTTACATATTCTAAAAATATTTCATCATTATTTATTGTATAAGCATCAACTACAAAAGGATCATGTCTAGTTTTCATATCATAATCTTTTAGCTCATATTCAAAATACTCTTCTGTATCCGTTTTAAAGGCTATTGCATTGTTTTCAAACTTATAAATTGGCATTGAGGCATGAGCGATTGCTCTAATGATTTTTTGAAAAATTCCCATATATAAAACCTAGTTATTTAATTATTACTACTTTATCATAAATAGCCCTCTTTTTCAATACCTTATGAATTCTTTTAATTAATTTGATATAATCCAAAAAAATAAGAAAGGAACATATGTCAACAATTTTTAATAAAAATGAATTGAAAAATATTTTTTATATCCTTCTTGGTACTATTTGTATCTCTATTTCTGTTGTACTATTTTTTATTCCTCACAACTTTACTACGGGTGGAACACCAGGAGCTGCAATTTTATTACATAAGCTAAGTGATTTTTCTGTGGGAACAATGGTTATTGCAATAAATATACCTCTTTTAATTTGGGGAATGAAATATTTTGGAAAGTTATTTGCCCTAAAAACAGTTATCACTGTAGCACTAATCTCTATATTTATTGATTTGTTTTCATATACACTAAACTTTGATTTACTTATTTCAAATATTCTTGTTGCTGCTATCTTTGGTGGAGTAATTATTGGTTTTGGTGTAGGTTTTATAATCAAAGGAAACTCTAGTGCAGGTGGTTCAACTATTATTGCAAAAATCATAGCTTCAAATTCTCATATTAAACCTGCTCAAGTAATTCTTATTAGTGATATTATTATTGTAGTAAGCTCTATTTATGTATTTAAAGATTTTGAAAAAGCTGTTTTAAGTATTATGAGTATTTACGCAACTGCAAAGGCTATTGATATTGTATTAACTGGTACTTTAACTACAAAGGTTATTCATATTACAACTTCAAAACCACAAGAGTTAGGAGCGCAGATCACTAAAAGACTTGGACATGAGGGTACACTTATTCAAGGAGATGCTCTAAATAAACAAGATGATAAAACTCTTATTTTTATGGTTATTGATGTGAAAAAACTGGGAGAGTTAAGAGAGATTATTGAACAAACAGACAAAGATGCTTTCATGATTGTAATGGAAGCATCTGAGATGTTAGGACGAGGTCATTAAAAACAGTTTTTGTTAAATTTGTCCTTATCTTTTAGAACTTCTGCTGAAGATACAATGTTCATGATGAATTCATCATGAACATTTGAAAACTTCTCAATAATCTCATCACAAATAGTTTTCAACTTCTCTTCTTCTTGAAGTTCTGCTAAGATAGCTGCTTTATTATGATAAGAAATTGCAACTTGTCTTACAAATTGTTGATAGCTTTTAATTACCTCATCAAAAAGTTCAATAGCTTTATCAAACTCATAAAGCTCTTTGTGTTTATTTGCTTTATTTACTAAAGCTTTTGCTACAAACTCTAAAAAATATTCCTCTTCAAAGTTTTTAAAAGTAGCAATTAAATCTTCATAAGCTTCAATTGACTCTTTATCTTTTTCTTCTTTTCCTAATAAAAAAGCTAGATTATATTTTGCTTGAACAATATCTTCTAATATCTTTTTATTTTTTGTCTCTTTGAAGTTTTGAAGAAACTCTTTATAAACTTCTAAAGAGTCTCTTTCCCCTTTTAATTCTTGAATACAAACCGCTTTATTCATATAAGCTTTTGAAAAAATAAGCTCACTATCAGAAGAGATATTTGAGATAAATTTTGAAAGAAGTTCATTATAAAGCTCTAACTCTTTTTTATACTCTTTTTTGTTTGCATAGATTAATGCTTTGTTATATAAAGTATAAGGAAGATACTCTTTAATTCTCTCTTCTTTTGTATCCAAATACTCTTCAAAAATTTTTGCATAAAGATTTAATGCTTCTTCAAACTTTTTCTCTTTTGTTAAAGTTGAAGCTTCACTCATTTGTGAATAAAAAAGATCTAACTCTTCCATCTTTACTTCTTTTAACTATTAGCAAAATTTGCTAAAGTATCACCTTCTAATCTATAACCAATCCACTCTTCTTGTGATGCTGCACCAATAGATTCATAAAATTCTCTTGAAGGAGTATTCCAATCTATACAAGACCATTCTACTCTTCCACAACCTTCTTCATAAGCTTTTTTTACAAGATGCTTTAAGATAGCTTTTCCAGCTCCAACACCTCTTTTATCTTTAGATACATATAAATCTTCTAAATAAATACCATTTTTTCCAAGCCAAGTTGAATAGTTATAAAAATAAACTGCAAAACCAATTGCAACTCCATCTTCTTCACAAATAAAAGCATTAACAGTTGAGTTTTCACCAAAAATAGTTTTTTTAATTTGCTCCACATTAGTTTTTACTTCATGTTCAGCTTTTTCATAAATAGCAAGTTCTGTAATAAAATTTAAAATAGTTTGAGAATCTTCAACTACTGCATCTCTAATTATAATATTTGACATAAATTTCCTTCATATTTTTAATGAAAGAAATATAACATTCTATGCTTAAATTATTATAAATAAGCTACTAAAAAAGTAGCTTATTGAAAAGGAATAAATACTATTATTAAAGCCAAAATAGCAAATATTATTCTTATAGAAGTTTTTTGTTTATCATTTACCAAAGCATTAGATAATAACCAAAGTCCTAACGCAATCTTTACAAAAGATAAAAGAGCAAAAGAGAAGTGAGTATCTGGTTTTATTAAAAAAGGATTTACTATAAAAGCTAAAGGAACGATATATAAACCAACTCCTAATTTCATAGCTTTTGAGGCAACTTTCAACCAGTTTGTTTGTGCAATACCAGAAGCAATAAATACTGTTCCACAAACAGGAGGTGTAATAGTTGATAAAAGAGCAAACCAAAAAATAAATAGATGTGCTTGAATTGCACTTAAACCATACTCTTCTAAAATAGGTCCAGCAATTGAGACACAGATGATATATGCTGCTGTTGTAGGAACTTCCATACCTAAAACTAAACAAGCAATAGCAGTAAGAAGTAAAGCTGCAAAAAGTTCCCCATTTGATAAAAATAGTATTGCTGAAGTTATTTTAACACCAACTCCAGTTACATTTAAAACTCCAATAATAATACCTGCACAAATAATAACAGAAGCAATTGTTGCAATCTGTCTTGAAGCAGTAATACAGCCATCTAAAAATTTAAAAAGAAACTCTTTAAATGATATCTTCCAATCTCTATTTACTAGAAGTAAAAAAACTGAAGCAAAAATTGCTAAAGCTGCTGAGAATTGAGGTGTTTTTCCCATAATTAAAAGAGCATATAAAAGTATCCCAAAAGGAATAGCAAAAAAAGGACTAAGTCTAAGTACAATATTTAGTTTTGGAATATCTTCATCACTCATTGCTATTAAGTTATATTTTTTTGCAAAAACATCAATACCAATCCAAACCGTAAAGAAAAATAAAATAGCTGGGAAAATGGCTGCAGCCATAATTGCAGAGTATTGAACCCCTAATAACTCAGCCATAATAAAAGCCCCTGCTCCCATAAGTGGAGGCATAATTTGTCCACCAGTACTAGCGACTGCTTCTGTTGCTCCTGCTAAACTTGAAGGGTATTTTAGTTTTTTCATTGTAGGAATTGTAAAAGCTCCTGTTGAAGCAACATTTGCAGAAGCAGAACCAGAAATAGAGCCAAAAAAAGCAGAGGCTAAAACAGATACTTTAGCTGCTCCTCCTCTTAATCTTCCAGCAATTTTAGTAGATAGTGACATAAAAGCATTTCCACCCTCTCCCACACCTACAAAAGCTCCTAAAATAACAAATACGGCTACGACATTTACAGAAACCCCTGTTAAACTTCCATAAATTCCACCCTCTGAAATAACAAGTGTTCCTAAAAAACTCTCTAAAGGTACTTCATTATGTCCAAAGTCTCCGGGAATATAGTGTCCTAAAAGACCATAAGCAAGGGCAATTGCTGCTGTTAGAGGTAGTGCTAATTTTACTGCACGCCTTGCCATTTCTAAAACTGCAAGAAGTAAACTAATAGCTACAAAATATTGTAAAGGTCCTTCTAAAGAGCCATATTGTTCTTCTAAAAGGGAATAGTTTGTGACTATAAAATAAGAAGAAAACATAGCACAAACTAATAAGATATATCCAATATACTTAGTAAGCTTTGATATATTTTCATCAAGTGTTAATAAAAAAACCCAAGGTAAAACTAAAGCTAAATGAATAGGTCTACTTACTAAATTTGGCATAAGACCAGTAAAAATTAAATAGATATGAAAACCAACGGTAAACAATGCTAAGGTAGCTACTATCACATATTTAGGTGATAGTAACTTATTTTGTATTTCACTCATAGATTAAACTCTTATTTTAATCTCTCAGGAATAGTTGCATTAACTTCGTTGTAGTATTTTAAGGCACCTTTATGAAGCTTTGTATTAAACATCTCTAAGTTTTCAAACTGAATAGCTTTCCACCAAGAGTTTTGTTTTTCTAAAGCTGGTTTTGATTCCCAAAATGCTTTTGTAAGTTTGTATGCTGTCTCTTCACTCATTTTTGTAGTTGTATAAACACCAACAGGTAAAGTAGTAGTTGAAGTATCTTCTTCAACACCTGAATATGTTCCAGCAGGAATAACTATCTTATCTCTTTTTGTAAGTGCAATTTGTTCATCACTCATAGAAAGAAGTTTGATTTTTGTACTTGCTCCTGCTTCAATAACATTTGGTGCAGGATAAGAACTAGAAGTTGCAAAACCATCTATTTGACCATTTTTAAGTGCAGATACTGCACCAGATAATTCAGCTCCAATAAGCTTCACATCATCTTGTAAACCAAATAGTTCAATATATTTTTTAGCTTCTCTTGCCCCATAACTTCCTTTACCAATAAGTAAAGATTTCCCTTTTAAATCCTCAAAACTCTTTATTCCTGAATCAGCTTTTACAACCATATGCATAGTTAAATATGGAATAGGAAAAAGAGCTCTTGCTTTTTCATAATCAGCAGGGTTATCATTTTTAAACATAGCCTCTTTTGATTTAGCTAGTTTAAGTAAAACTGGTGGTGTTGTAAAAACATAATTTCCACTTCTTTTTCTTAGCTCTTTTACATTTTGTACAGAACCTTGACTCTCTTCTATAGTAAGACTTAATTCTTTATTTGTAATTTTACTAACATTTTCTCCAATTTGTACTGCCATTTGATAATAAGAAGTTGAAGATTTTGCTGCTTTTAAAGTTAATCTTTCGCTTGCATTTGCATTTATTGCTACAGCACATATAGCTGCAATTGATAGTAGTTTTGTTAATTTCATGTTTTCTCCCTAGCATAAAATGTCAAAGATTATAACAAGAAAATTTTAAACTAGCTTGGAATTTCCTATTTTCAGGAAGTAAAAGTTACATTTTGTCAATAAAGTTGTATATTTATTATATGAAAATTATTTTGACTATTTTGACGCGATTATACAAATAATTTTTACATTATTTTATAAACTCATTTTCTTTAAATATTCATGGATTATAGGAATATAATCTTTTCTACAAATCAAATGAGTATCAAGATAATTTTCTATTTCAGTTGTTTTAACTTTATTTGTATATCCAAATTTTTCAATAATTTTAGGAGATAATAAACCTATTCCGAAACCTGCTTTTATACAACCTAAGATTAATTCAAAGTTTTCTAGCTCAACTGTTTTGTAGCTTTCATCTCTTGTATTTTTAATATAAGTTTCTAAAGTAGCACAGTTTGCACATGATTTTTTAAATACAAAACAAGTCTTTTGAGGCTCTTTAGTCAAAGGCTCTACTAAAACCATCTTCTCTTCAAAGATATTTAAAATCTCTAAATCTTTATGATGAGGATTTCCATTTACAAAAGCTATATCTAGTTTATAGTCTAAGAGTTTATCTATCAAATTTAGACTACTATCAACTGTAAATTCTAATTTCATCTGCTTAAAGTCACTATTTAATTTTTCTAAAAAAGGCATCAAGCTACTTGTAGTAAAAGTTTGAGTTGCACCTATTTTAAGTACTTCTTGGTAGTCTAAGTTTCTCATTTGAACCTTAGCTTCTTCAACTTTTTTTATAATCTCAATAGCAAAAGGGAAAAGTTTTTCCCCTTCATTTGTAAGAATAACACCCCTGTTTGTTCTATGAAACAAAGAGTAACCTACATTTTTTTCTAACTGTTTAATTCTAAGAGTTACATTTGATTGAGTAAACTCTAACTCTTTTGCAGCTTGAGAAATAGAGTTTGTATTTGCAACTGCTATAAAAACTTTTAATAAATTTGAATCCATTTTGTACCTTTAAAACTCAACTGTTTGAAAAACTAAAACCCAAGCAATAATAAATAGTAAAACTTTTAATATCTTTGCATAAAATTTTGCATCTATTTTTTTCTTTATTTTAATACCAAAATAAAGTCCAATAGCGACTATAAACATACTTGCAAATGATATTTGTACTGCTTGTGAACTAAACTCTCCAAAATAAACAAAAGTAGCAACTTGCCCTACTTTTGTAAAAAGAAAACATAAATTTGATAGTTGAATTGTATCTTTTTTTGAATACTTTAACTCTAAAGTATACATGATAGTAAGAGGTGCAACAACATTTGTAAGCCCTGATACAACTCCTCCTACAAGTCCCAATCCATAAGTTGAAGACTTAGGATAATCTGCTATAAAACTAGCTCGCAAGTTTACTAATGACTGGAAAAGATAAAAGAAAATTATAAATGCAAGTATAAGTTTAAAATACTCAGAGTTGTAGTAAACCAAGATATATGTTCCAATTACACTTCCTATAACCATAAGCAAAATAATAAGCCAAAACTTCCGTAAAGCTTCAAAAAACTTACCCTCGCTTAGAATGCTTACAAGATTTACTATCATTGTAGGGATTATTATGTATGTGATTGTTGTTTGAATATCTGTAAAAAGTGCAACTACTGGAGTTGAGATAAGACCAAGACCAAAACCTATACTTCCATGTATAAATGAAGAGATAAGAATAACAAGTGTAAAAACGATTAAAAAATCTGTTTCCATATGACTACCTTTAATATTACATATAACTATGAGTAATACCAAATAGTATTACTAAGTATTATATCTGAGTTTTATAAAGGTAGCCTAAAATATTATTTGTTAGTTAATTTTTTCTACTTTCTCTTGAAAGTTTTCATCATAATAACTTAAGAACAAATCAAAAGAAATAGACTCTTTTAAGTCATTTAGATATGAGATTAAGTTCTCTTTATTTGTAAACTCTTTTGCAAACTCATCTTTTAACTTGATATAAATAACAGTTCCTGAATAATCTTCATTTATACAAGGAGCAATATCAAAACTATTCAGGTCTGAGATAAATTTGTGTGCTGTATCTTCTTTGTGTTTTTTTGAGATAATACTTATTTTTTGTGCTAAAGCAAAAATAAAATATAAACCAAGCTCTTTTTCAAGTAAAGAGTTATCACTAAGTACTTTTTCTACTTTTTTATATGAGCTTTCATTTACAAAAGAGTTTAACTCCTCTTTACTCATACCAATACCATTGTCAACAATAGTTATAGAACTATCGCTTGGCTCAAAATATACTTCCATCATAGCTTCAAAGTCTACTTCTTTGTCTTCACAGTTTTGTTTTATTTGTAAAGCATTGTTTGCATTTAAAAGTAACTCTTTTAAAAATAGTTTTGCTTCAAAACCCTTTTTTTCTAATAAAGCTAAATACTCTTTTATTTGTTCTTTGTTTTTATAATCATTCATTTTATACTCCAAAATTAAAATGTAATATTAACCAAACTTATTTTTTAAATAATTATTTATATAAGGTAAAATTATTTGAAAGAATATTTTAAACCTAAAATGTCATAATTATATTTAGAGTTTATATCTACTTAATTTCCAAATCTTCTTCCAAAAATATTTCTATCTTCTAAAAACTTAGATACAATTGCAAAAACATAAAATCAAAGGTAAATATTGAAAAAGACTTTTAAACTAAAGCAAGAAAACAAACACCCTGATAGAGTTGTAGATTCTATTAAATATGAAGTAAGAAAATATATCAAAAGAGAAAAAAGAAAAACACTACCAGAAGATAAAGATTTTTGGTTTTTCGATTGTAAATTTGCAATAGGTGATGATGAACCTAAAGTAATAGAGTTTGCAGATATCACAAAATCTATTGATGAAGCAGCTAAATCTGAAGCTGAAACTTTTTACTTAGAGATACTTGCAAGAGCAGAAAAAAGACCTGAGAAAGAAGAAGAGGAAACTTTAGAAGTTGAATCAGAAGATGAGGATACTTTAGAAAACTAATCTAAGATTAGTTTTCCTCTACACTTTCATTGTGCTTTTCAAAGATATCTATATATCTTAAAAGCCTCTCTTTAACTACTTCATCTTCATATTTATTTATCCAGTTTTTTAATTCATCAAAAAACCAGTTTGTAAATTTTGTATCACTAAACTCTCTTTTCCATTTTTTGATTTCTATATCTTGATTCATTTTTTTTGCATTCTCAATTATTCTTAACATTGAATACTTCATTAAGTTTTCTTTTCTCTCTTTTGATAAGTAATGAAAAAGAGATAAATCATCTTCATTATTTTCATTATTCTCAATTAAGTTCATTTCTATTTTATTAATCAATGCATCAAGAACTTTTTCCTTAATAACTGCTCCTTCATCATTTTTAAATTTATTTATTACTTCATTATATATAACAATTGCATCATTATTTCTCTCCAATTGCCCAAGAATAAAACCCTTTCTAACTAATGCAGTTACTAATTCTGAATTATTTTTAGATTTACTAATTGCATTATCAATAGCTTCTAATGCATCTTCATATCTTTCTTTATAGTAATAATCCAGAAACTTTGAATTCCAATCATTATAAGTATATTTTTCTTTTTCTTTATGTTCTAATAACTTATTAACTTTATTAAAGATTTCTGTTTCTGTTTGTTTTTGATTTTCGTTTAGCTTTTTATCAAGGTTTAACTCTTTTAATTGATCTTGATAAAACATTAATGCCTTATCTTCTATATTTCTTAATAAATCATTTCCTTCTTTATGTATTGGCTCAAGAATTTTATCTTTGTTTTTATTTATCCACTCATCTACTTTTTCAAGATGCTTTTTATTTGATACATAAAAAAATGTTCCTGTAAACAATAAAAGAATAACAGTTATTAAAATGCCAACTACTGTTACACTTATTGACAACTTATCTACGTGAGAATTTATATCTGCTATTCTATTATTCTGATAATTTATTTCTCTTTCTAAATCTTCTTTATTCACATATTCTTTTAATTCTTTCTCTAACTCTTTTATCTCATTCTCTTTTTGGATTATCTGTCCCATGATAAGAGTGATTTTTTCATCATTTATTTTTTGAGCATAATCGTGTGAAGTTTTTAGTTCAAATATTTGTTGATTTATTTTTTCATTTGAAGCTTCTAAAAAAGAGACGAAAATCAGAGATAAGAATATAGTAAAGAAAAAGTTTTTAAACATAATAAATAATCCTATTAAAAATTTGAATCATATTTTATTATTATATTTCTATGTTAGTGATTAATTTTTGTATAGTTTTAAAATTAGATTTTGATTTGTTTTATAATTCTTATATAGAATAATGAGTTTGGTTTAGATTCTAGAAGAAGGGGTTCTATTTCGAAGGAGTTTACAAGGAGTAAATGACTGAGAGATAGGTTCTCTTCGACGACGAAGATGAACCTAAATCATTATTCTATAATGCTTTTGCAGTAATTCTAGAAAGTCTCTGTGCAAAAGAAACCGCATCAGTAATTTCCATACCTTCAGACAGTTTCGCTTGGTCTAACAGTACCCATGATACATCTTCAATCATCTTATCATCAGCACAACCATTTAGCTTCTTAACAATCTCATGGTCAGGATTGATTTCTAAGATTGGAGCAGAGTCTGGCATCTCTTGTCCCATTGCTCTCATCATTTGCATCATTTGAGCCATTTGTGCGTCACCTGCATCTTTTACAACACAAGATGGAGATTCAGAAAGTCTATTTGTAACTTTTACATCTTTTACTGCCTCACCTAAAATATCTTTGATTTTTTTCGTAATAGATTCAAATTTTTCTTCAACTTCTTTTTTCTCTTCTTCTGTTTGCTCTACTTTTGGAGCTTCACAAGAAGTAATATCTTTAAATTCCCACTCTTTATAAGCTCCATACATTGGAGTTACAATTTCATCAATTTCTTTATCATCTAAGATAAGAACTTCAATCTCATTTTTCTTATAACTTTCTAATAATGGAGAATTTCTTAATACTTTCTCATTTTCACCAATAATATAATAAATAGCTTTTTGCTCTGAATCTGCATTTTCAATATACTTCTCTAAAGAAGTCATTTCATCATTTTCAGTTTTACTAGATTTGAATCTAATAAGCTCTAAGATTTTATCTTTATTTGTAAAATCTTGATAAGCTCCCTCTTTAAGTGGTCTATTGTATTGAGCAATAAACTCTTTATATTTCTCTTCATCTTTAGAAAGTTTTTTGATTTCTGATAAAATTTTCTTTACAGAAGATTGTTTGATATTTGCTAAGATTCTATTTTCTTGTAAGATTTCTCTTGAAACATTTAGTGGTAAATCTTCAGAATCGATAATACCTCTTACAAATCTTAAATAAGTTGGTAATAACTCTTTGTCATTATCTGTAATAAATACTCTTTTTACATAAAGTTTTACACCTGGTTGATAATCTGCTCTGTACATATCCATTGGTGCAGTTTTAGGAATATAGAATAATGTTGTATATTCACTTACACCCTCTGCTTTTGTATGAATTACAGCTAATGGGTCTTGTGAGTCATGAGAGATTGATTTATAAAAATCATTATACTCTTCATCTTTTACTTTTGATTTTGGTTGAGTCCATAAAGCTGTTGCTTCATTTATTTTCTCATGTCTTCTTTCAGTTGTTTTTTTAGGTTCTTTACCCTCTTTTTTCTCTTCTTCTGAAAGCTCTTCTGTCACTTCTTCTGAATAATTTAAGTAAATTGGGTAAGCAATATGATTAGAGTATTTACCAATAATATTTTTAATTCTATATTGACTAGCAAACTCTTCTACTTCTTCATCTTTTAGTTTGATATAGATAACTGTTCCATTTGTCTCTTTTGTTACAGGAATAATTTCAAACTCTCCTGTTCCATCTGAAGACCATTTATAAGCTTGTTCTTCTCCAGCTTTTTTAGAGATAACATCTACTTTATCAGCTACCATATATACAGAATAAAAACCTACTCCAAATTGTCCAATTAGGTTTGAATCTTTTTTTGCATCTCCTGTTAAAGCTTCAACAAAAGATTTTGTACCTGATTTTGCAATAGTACCAATAGAAGCGATTAAATCTGCTTCATTCATACCAATACCATTATCAACAATTGTTAAAGACTTATCAGTCTCATCAAAAGCAATATTGATTTCACCAGTCCAATTTTCTGGTAATTTTGCTTTCATGTTATCATCAGTTAATTTTAAATAGTTTAATTTATCGATTGCATCACTTGCATTTGATACAAGTTCTCTAATAAAAATCTCTTTATTTGAATATAAAGAGTGAGTCATTAAATGTAGTAGTTGACCTACTTCAGTTTGAAATTGATGTTTTGCCATAAATTTCTCCTATATTTTTTAATTTTTTATAGAAGAATTTTATCACAACTTTATAAAAGGAAGCTAAAGTTTAAATAAAAATTAGCACTTTTTTATTTTGAGTGCTAATCAAAATTTAAATTGATATTAATCATTGACTTATTTGAAATCTTATACTAAAGTACATAAACAATTAAGGATTTCTATGTTTTTTAATTTATTCAAGAAAAAAGAGTGGAAAAACGAAAAAAGACCTGTTTTTGTCTGCAAACACTGCAAACTTACTTGTAAAACATGTGATACTATGTACTGTTTTACTTGTTATATGAATAAAGCAAATCCCTGTCCTAGATGTGGCAAAAAAAATTCTGATGATTAGAACAACTAATTAAAACTTAACTAACTTATTTCATATATCTTATAAAATTTTTTTTATGTTAGAATACCTTTTTTAAAAAATAAAAAGGTTTTATAATGAATGATAAATTTTTAAATGATTTAGCAGAAGTTTACGAATATTTAGACTTACAAAAAAACAATATAAACAAATTAATAACATATTTAGAAGATGAGCAATTAGACAAACTTACTATTATAGAAGAGTTTGCACAAAAACTTGGTTTAGAATTAGATTCTAATCTAAGACTAGCTCTTGTTACAAGACTTGTAAATTTAAGAGATGACTCTTTAGTTCAAGTTCTAAAAAAACTTGGGAAAAAAGAGGATGAAGTGATTGCTTTACAAGAGAAAGCATATTGTTTTGTAAGAGATTATTGGCATGAGAAACATAAAAATACAGTTGAGTATATTAAACACAATAATCTTTTAACTCCTTTTTATCAAGCTATTTTTGAGGGAGTTTATAAAGTAGGTCTTAAAATGTCTTCTTGGCAAAGTTCTTGGACTGCACATATTATAAACGGAATAAATAAAGAGCTTTTAAATATGTTTGAAGGGGATGAAAAAAAGGTTTTTGAATATTTAAAAAAGCATAAACTTTTTGATTTAGGACACAATAATATTGAAGCTGATAGGTCTTACTCTGCACTTATAAAAGAGAAAGGTGAATATAAATCAAAAGCTTATATTGAAAGCTTCAAAGAGCAAACTACAGCTGTGATTGATGAGCTAGAAGAGTTTGAAGAAAAACTTATAGAGTTAGAAGATGATATTTATAATCAAAAGTGGGATTATATTTTATATATTCAAGCACTTATAAAAGCATTTTCAGAGAATAAAACTCACTTACTGGTTGAAAGATGGGCGGATGTTGATAGAGCTTGGATGAAGATAAAGGCACCAGTTCAAATTGGACACCCTTTAGAATATTATGAAGACCATTTTAGAAAAGCAGTTGCTTTAGAGTGGGATATTAGACTTACAAATCCACACTTTGCACAAAATGACCACCGTGTAAATAAAATCAAAGCTGCTTTTGCAAAGATATTTGATAAGTTTGAGAAATCAGCAAAATATCAAAATACTTATGATTTCTCACTAAAATCACTTGATAAAGTACAACTATATATTGGACGACCTGCTCTATTTTTTGGAGCTGAATTCAATGGACTTTTTTCAGCACAAGTTGTACCAAATGATGAAATAGTATCAAAAGAGGAAGGTAAAAAAATATTTGCTTTTTCAGATGAGATACTACAAACATCAAGAGCAAAACCTTTTTTAAAGTTAAGTAGAGAAATCTTTGGACAAGAGTTACTTCAAAAAGATAGAGAGTTTTTATTTAATGAGACTGATAAATGGCACCAAGTATATGATATAAGTACTATTGGACATGAGTATGGACATATTTTATGGTGTGATGATGAAACAGAAACTGTGATGAATGAAACAGGTAACTTCAAAAATATAGAAGAGTTCAAAGCTACTACAGGTGGACTTATCTCATTTTTCTTAGATAGTGAAGATGATGAGAAAGATTTAGAAGAGCATGTTTTAATAGATTTAGTAAAAAGATCTGTAGGACTTATAGGATGGATGGAAGTAGATGAAGTTCAACCATATTATTGTGAAGGTTTAATTCATTTAACTGGTCTATTTGAAGTAAATATTTTAGATTTTGAAAATGAAAAACTAAGTATTGATTTAAGCAGTTCTAAAATAGAAGAGTTAAAACAGTGGTATGTGAAAACATATAGCGACTTAGCACAACACTATTTAGATAAAAAAGATGCAACTTTATTCCTAGAAAAGTTTGCTAAAAAAGAAGATAAATACTTTATGCCTCTTGATTCAAAGATTAAATCTTTTGTAGAGTTCTATTTCAACAGATACAAAGAGATAGGTCAAGAACTAGATAAAGAAGATAAAAAATCTAATTATATTAAATAGGGTTGAATTCCCCTATTTAATTTTTAAACTTTCTAAAACTTATAAATAAAATTTTGTATATTCTTCCTAAATTTTAATTAGGATATATAATGCAATATAAGATAACTCCTGCTCAAGTAGGAACAAGACCACAAGTATCTTTACCAAATCCAAAAATCTTAGAAGCTTTAGGTGAAGAAGGGATGAGAAAAATGGTTTCTGACCATTATGATTTATTAAGACAAAGTAATATCAGAGGTCTTTTCCCTCCTACAGATGAAGGTTTTGAAATGGCAAAAAAACATTCAGCTGACTTTTTTATTCAAATTTGTGGAGGACCTAGATATTTTGATGAAAGTAGAGGTGCACCAAGAATGGTAGCAAGACATATGCCTTTTGCTATTACTCAAGAAGCTAGAAGAATTTGGTTAGAGTCTTATATCATGGTTTTAAATAGTTTAGACTTAGAAGAAGATCTTAAAGAATCTTTTTGGAACTATATAGACATCTTCTCAATTTGGATGATGAATACTCACGATAATCACTAATTATAAAACTCTATTTCGTCCAGACTTTTTAGCTTGAGATAAAGCCTCTTTTGCATTTAAAAGAAGTTCCTCTTGTTGGTCTGGATGAAGAGGTAATAAAGTACTAGCTCCCATACTAATAGTAAGAATATTTGAAGCAATAGAGTTATCATGTGGAATATTTAATCTTCTTACTGAATCTAAACACTTATTTGCAATTGTTAAAGGCTCATTTGTATTTGGAAGTAGAATATAAAATTCATCCCCTTCAAATCTTGCTACTAAATCACTTGGTCTATTACAATGATTTACTAAAATATTCGCAATAAGTTTTAAACACTCATCCCCTTCGCTTCTACCATAAATATCGTTAAAAGCTTTAAATTCATCAATATCAACAACTATTAATGACAAATATTGTTTATCTCTTATAGCTCTTTTTATCTCTTCATTAAATCTTTCCATAAAATATTTTTTATTTAAACATTGAGTTAAAGTATCTATGTGAGAATGGATTTTTAACTTTTCATTTTCATTTAAAATTTCATTTGTTCTTTGGATAATCTCTTTTTCTATATATTTATTTTTATAGATTTTAAAAAAAGTAAAGATTAAAGCAAGAGTTATAAAAATGATTGATAAAGAGATAATTTTTATAGTAAAAAATTCTTTTGTAGAAATAGCATTATTGCTAAAAAACTCTATGTATGTTGTGATTGAAATATATGATAAAAGAACTATTGATAATAAAATAGAAAACTTACAAAAATTAAATTTTTTAATATTCATGAATACCCTAAAAAGTGTGTTAAAATATTATACTCAATTTTATTTTAACAAGAGTTTTTTAGGGTACTGTTTTTAAATATTATCTATTTTTTACTTGTATTTATTCCTGGTGCATCTTTTGTACCAACATAATCGTCAACTTGACTATTATATTTCATATAAGCTAGTACAGCACCTACTAATAAACAAAAAATCACAACTAATCTAACAGTATTTCTTTTTTGTTTTGACTCTTTATTATTATAATCATCAATCTTTTCTAAAGATAGTTCATCATCCATATTACTTTTCATGATTACTCCTTTTTAGTAATATATATCATTTTAACTTAAAATAATAGTCATAAGATGAACTTATGATATAAATTAAGCTAAAATTATAATAAAGATACCATTATCTGATTTACAGTAACGGCTATTTCTTTAATGTCTTTATTCTCTTTTGTCATAAAAGTATCTAAATTATCTCTTACTTTATAGAAAATATCTTTTTCATTGTTAATATAACTTGCAAAAGCTGCATCTGGGTCTTCATTTACCCTTTGGAAATCTAATATCTTTTTAGTATAGTCAACAACAATAAAATCAATAAATTGTAAAACTTGATTTCTAAGCACCATATCATTTCTTGAGATAATTTTTACTCTATTTAAAGCAATAATAATATCTAAGATATTGAACTCATGGATTAATAGATAAAATAGAGTTACTACATCTTTAAATGAGTGATTTGTAGAAGATTTAATCACAATTGCTGGAATTGCAAACCTTAGATAATCAATCACTGTAAAGAACTGGTTAAATTCCTTATCCCCTTCTATAAAGTTCTCTATTTTTTGTTGATGTACTTGTTCTAATAAAGAGAATAACTCTTGTTTATGGTCAAGAATATGTGCTGCATCTAGCTGATTCTTTTTAAGATACTTAACCATCCATTTTGTACTAGCATAAAGAGTATACTCTAATTTATTTATTAGGCTATATTGCCGCTCTACATCCATAATATAATCTTGTGAATATAGTTTTGCTCTTATATCTTTTGCACCAAATAATTGTTTTGCAATAAGATAAGATTTTACTTTTAATAAAAACCTCTCTTCTCCTAGTTTATTGAACTCACTAATAAAAGTACAACCTTGTGAATTTATAATTGTATCTGCAATTTTTGTAGCAATAATTTCTCTTTTTAAAGGATGAGAAAGTAGCTCATGCTCATATGCACCTACAAATGATTTAGGGAAATATCTATATAAATATCTAAGTGCAAATTGCTCATCAATAAGCGTTGAATTTAATAATATCTTCTTTACAAAAATTTTTGAGTAAGAGAATAAAGAGCATAAAACAGGTCTTACAATTGAACCATCAATATCTACAACCTCATGAATATTTTCATTCTTTGGTATAAAAAAAGCTTTTCTATCAAAGGCTTCAATATTTTGTTCTAAAACCTCAATAACTTTTAGAAAATCATTTGGATATCTTCTTGAAAATCTTTCATCAATAGAGATTGCTAAAGCTTGATTATAATTACTTTGTAATACTAAACTTACAACTTGCTCTGTCATTGAGTTTAAAGTACTTTGAGTCTCTTCTTTACAAAGATTTTGAGTTGTTCCTATTGTATTTAAAAGGATTTTTAAATTTACTTCATGGTCTGAAGTATCAACTCCACCTGCATTATCAATACCATCAATATTTATTCTTCCTCCACCTAAAGCATACTCTATTCTTGCTTTTTGTGTGAAACCTAGATTTCCACCTTCACATACAATTTTTGCTCTAATATCACAAGCATCAACTCTTACTGCTTCATTTTGTTTATCCCCAATATCAATAGAGTTTTCATCACTTGCTTTTACATAAGTACCAACTCCCCCATTAAATAATAAATCAGCTTCCATTGTAAGAAGTAGTTGACATAATTCTTCTCCACTTACAACTCTCTTTTTTGTTCCTACTAAAGCTTTGATTTCAGGGCTTAGTTCTATCTCTTTATCATGCCTATTAAAGATTCCTCCACCAGAAGAGATTAGTTTGGTATTGTAGTTTTTCCAACCCCCATTTTTTGATTCAAAAAGTCTTTTTCTTTCTTTATATGAACTTGCTAAATCAGGATTTGGATCTACAAAAATATCTTTATGAGAAATAGCTGCAAGAAGTTTGAATTTATCTGATTCAATTAAACCGTTTCCAAAAACATCTCCACTCATAGAACCAATACCTACAACAGAAACCTCATCTTTATATATATCAATTCCTTTTTCTATAAAGAATCTCTTTGTTGACATTATTGCTCCACGAGCAGTGATTCCTAAATCTTTATGACCATACCCATTACTTCCACCACTTGCAAAAGCATCTCCTAACCAATAGCCTCTTTTTATTGCAATTTCATTTGCAACATCACTCATAGAAGCAGTTCCCTTGTCTGCCGCAACTACAAAATAAGGGTCATCTTCATCATATTTTACGATTTCAGGATTTGAAACTACTTTTCCCTCTACCATATTATCAACTAAATCAAGATTTGCATTTATAAACATAGAGTAAATCTCTTGGAAATACTCTTTTGTTACTTCACTTGCTTCTTTATTTATTACGAATCCGCCCTTTGAACCATCTGGAATAATAATAGAGTTTTTACCCTCTTGTGTAATCATTAAAGATTTTACTTCTTGTCTATAATCTTCATGTCTATCAGACCATCTTAGACCACCTCTTGAAATATTACTCATTCTAAGATGAACTCCATAAAAAGCAGGATGATAAATAAAGTTTTCTAAATTTGGTTGTAAGCCTCTTAAGTTTTCGCCAAACTTTTTTGTATCTATTTTAAAAGCAATTGTTTGTGAATTTAAATAAAAATTTGTTCTTAATAAAGATTGTAGAAAAGAGAAAGTTAATTTTAAAATCCTATCATCCATAATTTGAGGAATCTGTTTAATCTCTTCATTTATCTTTTCTTCAAGCTTTTTTAACTTCTCTTCTCTTTTTGTAGTTTTAGGATTAAATTTAATACAAAAATATTCTACAAAAGAGGCTGTAATTTTATGATGAGTAATTAGTGTATGTAAAATTGTTGCTGAATTTATTGTTAGTACTGCTTGGTCTAAATACTCAATAAAGGCTCTTACCAGCATAATATTTTTTAGATTGAAATTTTCATTATAAACTAAAGAAAATACTTTTGAGTGAACTTGTGTAACATCTAATAAACAAGTTGTAATAATATTTTCAAGATTTATTTTTGAGTCATTTATTTTATTATGTTCTGATTTATCTTTTATCTTAAGATTAAATCTTGAAACAAAAATACTATCTTTATTGTTTTGAATATTATAAGTAACTTCATCAACAATAACAAATCCAATATCATGTAAAATAGGTGTTATCTCTGATAAAAATATCTGTTTCTTTGAATATATCTTTATACTACTAGAAGTTTTAACTTCTTCTATTTGTGTTACAACACCATCTTTTAAAACTTTTTCAAATAATTCATTTGATATCTCTAAATCATTAGGAGTAAGTAATTGAGAACAAATCGCGTTCATATCAGAAGAAGTAGTACTCATAAAATATCCTTTTTTTGTTATATTTGCTTTAATACTACTGTTAAAAAATTAAGAAAAATATTAAAAATTAAAAATAACTAAAAATATTTTATAAATTTTATTCTGAAGTAATATCTGCAATTGTTAGATTTAATAACTTCTCAATATCTTTAATATCAACTTCAATATCTAAGCCTCTTCTTCCACCACTTACATAAATAGTTTTAAAAGTTTTTGCACTCTCATCTAAAACTGTTCTTAATCTCTTTTTTTGTCCAAAGGGAGAAATTCCACCAAGTAAATATCCTGTAGTTTTTTGAGCTTCATCTTTATCTGCCATTTTTGCACTTTTTGCACCTAAAGCTTTTGCAATATTTTTTAAAGACATCATACAATTTACAGGGATAATCCCAACTGCTAACTCTTTTGGATTTAATTCAACTAATAATGTTTTATATACTTGATTAGCATCTAAATTTAGTTTTTCTGCAGCTTCTAAACCATAATTTGTACACTCAGGGTCATGGTCATATTTTAGGATTTTAAAATTACATTTATTTTTTTTAAGTAGATTTATAGCAGGGGTCATAATCTTTCTTTTTGCTCAATTATAGCAAAAATACTGCTTTATTTCTACCTTTTGCTTTTGCTTCATATAATGCTTTATCTGCTCTACTTAAAACACTCTCTTCTGTGTCTCCTTGTTTATAAGTAGTTATCCCAAAACTTGCTGTCTTTTTCCCTACTTTTGTAAAGTTATAATCTTCAATAGCTTTTCTAAGTTCTTCTGCTTTTATTATTGCACCCTCTTTTTCAGTATGAGGACAAATTATCAAGAACTCTTCTCCTCCCCATCGACCAAGTACATCCATTTGTCTTAAATCACTTCCTAAAATTTTAGCAAACTCAATAAGAACAATATCTCCTACTTGATGACCATACTCATCATTTGTCTCTTTAAAGTGGTCTATATCAACCATTATCATAGAAAACTTATATCCAGTTCTTCCACTTCTATAAATCTCTTTTTCTAACTCTGCATCTAATTTTTGTCTATTATATACATTTGTAAGCTTATCAGTAATATAAAGTTTTTCTAACTTTTCATTCTTCTCTTCTAAAAGCTTTTCTGTAATTTTTAACTCATTTAATAGTTTTTCTGTCTCCTCTTTTTGAGAAGTTAATTTTCTATTCCAATAAACAAAAACTAAAATAATAGAAACAAAGAAGATAACTATATACCAAACCAAAGTATAATCTTTTCTGCTTTCATAAGAGATAGCCACATACTTATTATAAATAAACTGTCTTGCCTCATCCCCAATTCTTGATAAAAGATTTTGAAAAATATGTACAAGTTCTGGTTCATCATTTCTAAATCCTATACTAAGTTCTAGCTTTTCATCAAATTTTGCAGCAATTTTTAGCTGACCAAGATAACTCTCTTTGAATTTATATGCAGCAATTGGTAAAACTCCTACAAAACCAAAAATCTCACCTTTTATAACTTTCATTAAACCATCATCTACATTTTTTACCTGTACAAAGTTTAAATAAGGATATCTATCTTTTAAAGTTTTTTCAAAACTATAATCTTTTACTATTCCTATTTTTTTATCTTTTAAAGTAGTTAAATCGTCTATAAAAGTTATATCAGGTCTTGTAGCTAAAACAAGAGGGGATGTAATATAAGCAGAAGAAAAATTTAGATATTTTTCTCGCTCTTTTGTTTTCATAGCTAGTGATAAAATATCACACTTTCTACTTTTCATATATTCTAAAGTTTGACTCCAGCTCTTAGTTTTTACTAAAGTAATAGGAATTTTTAGCTCTTTTCTAAAAATATTAAAATAATCACTTGTAAGACCAATGTGTTTCCCTTCTTCATCTATAGCTTCAAAAGGCATCCAACTAGGATCTATACATAAAAAAAGTCTCTCTTTCTTTTTTAAATACTCTTTTTGTCCTTTTGTAAAAATTGGATTATTTATCTCTGGTTCAAAAATAAAATTATTTAATTTACTTAACCTCGATTTATCTTTTACTATTCCAAGTTGAACATAAGTATCAGCTATTCTTTTTACTCTATTTATATCAATACTCCCTAAAGGATATACTGATTTTAAGATTAGATTTTCAATCTGATTAGCTTCAAAAAGTAGTTCTTCTCTTGTCTTATTTTGAGAGTTATATTTTTCTAAAATAATATCAACTAACTCTTCTTTATGTTCTAAAGCATATTTCCAACCTTTTATAGTAGCAATTTTGAAAGCTTTTACTCTATTTGGATATTTTATATACTCTGTTTTAGAAGTAAATAGATTATTTACATAAAACTCTGCTCCATAATCTTCAGGATTTATAATGTTATAGTCAACCCGCTCTTTATTTAAAGTATAGGTTTGATTAGTTAGATAAATAGAAGTGACATCAACTTTTTTTTGAATAAAATCATCAATACTAAAAGATTGTGGAACATCTATAAAATCTTTCTCACTAATATTAAATTGACTAAGCATTAAATTAAAAGAGGTGTTTTTTAAAGCATCTTTTCCACCCATAAATCGTTTACCAATCATATCAGTTGGAAGTTTTATATTTTTTTGAGAAATTAAAACTAAAGGAGAACGTTTTAAAAAATTTGCTACAAAGATTATATCATCGCCATTTAAGTATCTTTCTATAATACTTGAATATGAAATTGCAAAATTTATTTTTTGAGATAAAACATCATCTATAACAGAGTCTTTTCTAAGATAATTCATCTCTTTAATAATTACATCAAGACCTACTTTATCATAGAAACCTTTTTCTTTAGCTGCATAATAACCTGCATACTCAAATTGATGTAACCATGATAGTTGTAATACTACTTGTTCTTTATTTGCAAATAGTGCTGAAGGGATTAAAAATAGTAAGATAAATAAAAGTATATTTATAGTTTTCATAATAATTACCTTATACTAATATTCCATCTTAACTTAACTTAAATAAAATTAAGTTTACAAAATCAAAATAGTTACATTTTAATTACATTATTTTAAAGAAAGCCTATTTTAAAATAAATTCATGCTCTTTAATAATTAAAGAATTAATTACAATTGAGAGCTTATGTTTTCCTTTATAATGTTTTCTTGTGGTCATATTTTGAAAGCTTTGTTTCTTTGAAAAGCTCTTTTTAAATGTTTTTATCTCATTTTGGTTTATTACAAATATCTTATTTGAATACAAACCATTTGCTTTTAAATAAGAGATTATATACTCTACTCTTAATTTACCTAAAGGTTCATCTTCACTTATTAAATCAAAAGAAAAAATTAGGTTATCTCCTATAAAAAGTGATTCATCACAGATGAAATTTTCAATCTTTACATGCTTACTTTTTTCATAACCAAATAAAACAAGTATCTCTTTATCTCCTTTTTTAAGCAAAGTTCTAGCTGCATGTTTACAAATCCAATCTAACTCTTTTGTTTTCCCAAGATTTGATTGTATAAACTCTATTACAAGTTTTGGATTATCTTTTGAGATATCATTTAGATTATTTGCAACACTTTTTTGTACATATTTTGATTTATCATTTTTTAGAAGTTCTAGTATCTCTAATACTTTTGTAGGGTTCTTTTTAAACTCTGGCAAAGCAACTGCCCAAGGAAGTCTTGGTCTACACCCTTCACTTGCAAGTCTTCTTAAGTGTTCATTTTCAGATTTTGTCCAAAGTTTTAATTGAGACATTGTTTTATCTTCTTCTTTTAAAATAAATTGTCTAATTGCAAACTCAGAAGAAGATTCAAGGGTAAAAACTTCTAAGGCTTTTATAGAATCTTCATAATCATCTAAGCCATAAACCTCCACAAAATCTTGAAAAAACATCGCTTCAAAAGAGTAAAAATATTTAGACACAAACTTTAAAACTTCTAACTGTTTTTTATACTCTAGTTTTATATTGTTGTTTAAAACTATTGCTATATGTCTCATTCTTTGTTTTAATTCTAAACTTTCCCATGAAGAATCAAAGATTTCTTTGCAAAATTTTTCTTTATCAAAAGAAGAATAATACTCTTTTATTTTATTTGCTAAGTTTCCTATATACTCTTTAGTATAGACATTTTTTAATTGCTCTGCCATTTTTTCACTTTTTTATTTTATTATATATAAATATTATATTGACCATAATATATATTGCAAAATGTAATTTAGATTTATTATAAAAGGAAACAGATGAATTCTCACGAAATTGATTATGAAATATTTGGTGATTCTATGCAAGTTGTAGAGATAGAACTTGACAAAGATGAAACAGTAATAGCAGAAGCAGGAATGATGTCTTGGATGGATTCAAATATAAAATTTGAAACAAAAGCAGGAGATGGAAGTAGTTTAAATGAAGGCTTTTTTGGAAAAGTATGGGGTATGGGTAAAAGACTTCTAACAAGAGAGTCTTTATTTATGACTCACTTTACAAATACAGTTGATAAAAAACAAAAAGTTGCTTTTGCTTCTCCTTTTCCAGGGAAAATTATGGCAGTTGATTTAAAAGAGACTGGAAAATTAATTTGTCAAAAAGACTCTTTTTTATGTGCAGCAAGGGGAACAAAACTTGATTTAGAGTTTAATAAAAGATTAACATCTGGTTTCTTTGGAGGAGAAGGTTTTATTTTACAATCACTTAGTGGAGATGGTAAAGCTTTTATTCATGCAGGTGGAACTATTGTAAAAAAAGAGTTAAAAGATGAAAAACTGATAGTTGATACTGGAAGTTTAGTTGCATTTACTGAAGGTTTAGAATATAAAGTTGAAGTAAGTTCAAGTATTAAATCAATGCTATTTGGAGGAGAAGGTATTTTCTTAACTACTTTAGAAGGTACAGGAACTGTCTATTTACAATCTCTACCATTCTCTAGACTTGCTGATAGAATAATTGCTCAAATACCAAAAGGTGAAGGGCATTTTGATATAGCAGATAAATAATCCCAAAAAGGGATTATTTAAAAGAGTCTTTATTCTCTTTGTAAAGGTTAATTATCTCATCTTTATTTAGTTCTCGTTGTAAGCTATCACTTTGTTTTTTAACTATTTTTCCAAACTTTATTGAACTCTCTTTACTTAGTTTTTCATTTAAAAACTCTTCTATAATAAAAGCAACTCCTCCTTTTTCTGATTGAGAATTTACTCTAATAATATTTTCAAAAGTTCTATTTATATCCCTTGGGTCAATTGGTAAATATGGAACTGTCCAAAACTCACTTTTATTTGCACGATAAAAATCTATACCTTTTTTTACTGCGTCTTGATGTCCACCACTAAAAGCTGTAAAAATCATCTCTCCAACAAAAGGGTGTCTTTCATGTACTTTTAGTTGTGTCATTTTTTCATACATCTTTTTAACTTCATCTATAAAAGTTAAATCAAGTTTGGGGTCTATTCCTTGAGAATAGATATTAAAAGCAAAATTTACTAAATCTAAATTCCCTGCTCTCTCCCCATTTCCAAACAAAGTACCCTCTACTTTTTGAGCTCCTGCTAAAACTGCTAATTCAGCTGAGGCTACAGAAGTTCCTCTATCATTATGAGGATGAACACTTACGATTACTGCTTCTTTATTTATCAGATTATTACACATCCACTCTATTCTATCTGCATAAATATTTGCAGTACATGCTTCTAAAGTATTTGGAAGATTTATAATCATTTTATTTTCAACAGTTGGCTTTACTACTTTTATTACTTCATTACAAATTTCAAGGGCAAACTCTAACTCAGTTTGAGAGAAACTCTCAGGAGAGTATTGATAAGTAACTTTCCCTTCAAACTCACTTGTAAGTTCAATTAGATACTCCATTGACTCAACTGCCATTGAAATAATCTCTTCTTTGCTTTTTTTAAAAACTACTTCTCTTTGAAACTCATTTGTTGGATTATATAGATGAAAAACTGCATTTTTAACTCCAACCATTGCTTCTACACTTCTTTTAATCCACTCTTTTTTAGCTGGAATTAAAATTTGAATAGCTACATCTAAAGGAACTAAATCCTCTTCTATCAGTTTTCTAACAAAGTTAAAATCAGTATCAGAAGCACTTGGATATGCAACTTCTATATTTTTAAATCCCATCTTCACTAAAGTTTGAAAATATTCTAATTTTTGTTCTTCATTTAAAGGGTTTACTAAAGCTTGATTTCCATCTCTTAAATCTACACTACAATATATTGGTGCTTTTTCAATTGTTTTATTAGGCCACTGTCTTTCTAAGTTCTCTACACTTGGATATTGTTTATATTTTTTATATAACATCTTCACTCCACAAAATTCATTTTTGTAAAGTATATAAAATAAAAAAAATTAAGTCTTGTACAAAATTAACATCCTAAGCGAAGATGCTTTTTTGAAACTCTTTTGGGCTTAGTTGGAAAACTCTTTTAAAACTTCTACTTAGATGGCTTTGGTCAAAAAAACCACTTTGCAAAGCTACTTCTACAATACTTAGATTTGACGCTAATAACTCTTTAGCATAGTGAACTTTTTTATTAAGAATATAAGAATGAATAGGAAGTCCAAACTCTTTTTTAAAGACTCTTATCAAATGAATTGTTGATAAATTAAAAGTTTCTGACATCTCTTCTAAAGTAAGTTCTTCTAAATAGTTTTTGTCTAAATACTCTTTGATTTTAAAAGCTAGATTATCATTTTCTTCACATTTTTGGGCTTCTTCTTTATGAAAAGTATCAATGCAAAACTCTAAAAAGCACTCTTCTTTAAAAATTAAAGAAGCTTTTTCATCAAGAAGTATTTTACATAAAGAGATAAACTTTCTATAAACCTTTTCACTAAAAATATGCTCAAAATCTTTGTCATAAAAAATCTCTAAAGCTTTTAAATACTCTTTATTTATATATAAAACATAACCATGTTCAGAGACTTCATTTAAAGTAGCACAATGAGAGATATGGTCATTTATAACTATCAACTCTTTAGGCTTTAAAAGCTTTTTGCCTTCATTAAAAATGATATTTAAAGAGCCTTTTTTAATTGCAGTGATAGTTAGTTCTTCATGTAAGTGCATTTTTTGACATTGGGTAATTTTTTCTATATATCTTAGTTCTAAAAAATTTAGTTTTGAGGATTTGAAAATTTGTGTTTTCATTGAAGAGAAGAAGAACTAAAAAGTTCTTCTTTTATAATTATGCGAATGCAGGCTCTAAGAAAGGAATAATCTGTTTTTTTCTAGAAAGACAACCGTCTAACCAAACTTTTCCATCTTCTAATTTTACATCAAATGCTTTTTCAAATACTGAAGCATCAGCTGAAGAAACAAGTACTTCAGAACCCTCTTTCATAATATCAGTTAAGATTAAACATGCTGTGTGTAAGTTATTTTCTTCTCTTAACTTGTCTAAATCAGCTTGTAATTCAGCTTTAACTGAATCAAAAATTGCTAAATCAATAACTTCTAATTGACCAATACCAACAGCAGATCCATGCATATCAAATGGTTTATAGTCTCTTAAAATTAAATCTCTAACAGGAACACCTTCTACTGCTGATTTTACTTTGAACATTTCCATACCTAAAGCACCAAAATCTTCAACACCAGCGATTGCTGCAAGTTCTCTTACAACTTCAATATCAAGTGGTGTACAAGTTGGAGATTTGAAAATAACTGTATCAGAAAGGATTGCACAAAGCATTACACCAGCAATATTTGCAGGAATTTCAACTTTGTGATAATCATACATCTCTTTTACAATTGTATTTGTACAACCAACAGGTCTAATCCAACATTCAAGTGGAGTTGAAGTAGTTAAGTCCCCTAATTTATGGTGGTCAACAATACCAACAATAGTTGCTTGGTCAATATCAGCAGGAGCTTGTCCTTTATCAGAATAATCTGTAATAAAAATCTCTTCACCAGCAAATTCAGTTTTAAGCTCAGGAGCTTCAAAACCAAATCTGTCTAAAATAAATTGAGTCTCTGGAGAAACTGGTCCTTGTCTAGCAGGAATTGCGTCTCTTCCAATTTTATTTAATAAATAAGCTAACGAAATCGCTGAACAGATAGAATCTGAATCAGGAGTTGTATGCCCACATGTATAAATCGCCATAAAAATATCCTATTTTAATTTTTGGCTGATTTTATCTAAAGTTTAGTAAAAAAACTATTATTACTCTTGAATTAAAAATTGTCCCAACTCTCTATTTTTTACTAATTTTGAACAATCAACTACTACTCCATGCATAGCAATATATGTTCCATCTTCAACATCTGCACTTAAAAAACCAAGTGCTTGTGAGAAGTTCATTGTAGCTTCAACCTCATCAATACTCATAGGAACCATAGCTCCTGTAAAAACTATTTTTTTATTGATTCTTCTTTGTTTTATTAGTTCAGAAGTAAGATGAACAGTATCTGTTCCATGAACAATAATCACTTTGTCATTTTCACTTGATTTAATAGCTTCACAAATTGCTTCTCTATCAGAATCTATCATATCTAGACTATCTTTTGAAACAATATTTTTTATTTCAAACTCTACATTATGACAAGAAGCTATTATCTTATCTAAAGCAATATTATCCGCAGGGACTTCAAGTTGTCCCTTTATTGGATTATATCTTTTATTAAATGTTCCACCTGTATTTATTACAGTTACTTTCATTTATTTTTCCTTTAAATATCGTCGTAGTTATTTACCATGTTTTTTGGATGTAAAAGCTCATCTAACTCTTCTTTTGTAAATAATTCTTGCTCTAAAATAATATCATATACTCTTTTGTTTGTTGCAAGTGCTTCTTTTGCTAAAGCTGAACTCTTTTCATATCCTAAAATAGGATTTAGGCAAGTTACAAGAGTAACTGAATTTAAAATATTGTTCATACAAACTTCTTCATTTGCAGTAATACCTTTTACACATTTTTCAGCTAAAGTATAAAAAGATCTTCTCATCATATTAATAGAAGTAAATAGTTTATAAGCAACTAAAGGTTCAAATACATTTAACTGTAATTGTCCACCTTCACAAGCTAAAGCAATAGTTGTATCTGCTCCAATTACTTCATAAGCAACTTGATTTACAACTTCTGGAATTACAGGATTTACTTTTCCTGGCATGATAGAACTTCCTGGTTGCATTTTAGGAAGATTAATCTCATTAAGCCCTGCTCTAGGACCTGAACTTAAAAGTCTTAAGTCATTACATATTTTAGAGATTTTAATTGCAACTCTTTTTAAAATACCAGAGATATGAACAAAGTCACCAGTATCTTGTGTAGCTTCAATTAAGTTACTTGCACTTTCATAATCAATACCAGTTACATCTCTAAGATTATTAATTACTTTCTTTCTATATGCTTTTTTAGTATTAATTCCTGTACCAATTGCTGTTGCACCAAGGTTTACCTCTTTTAATAGAGTTTGACAATCTCTTAATCTAAAAATATCATCATCAATCATTACAGCATATGTTTTAAATTCTTGACCTAAAGTCATAGGAACAGCATCTTGAAGCTGAGTTCTACCCATTTTAAGTACATCTTTAAACTCTACTGCTTTTTCATTGAATGAGTCTCTTAAATATCTAAGAGAATCTTTTAACTTATAGATTAACTCATAAAGAGTGATTTTAATAGCAGTTGGATAAACATCATTTGTAGATTGACTCATATTTACATGATTATTTGGATGTACAATATCATATGAACTTCTTGGTTTTTTTAGAATCTCTAAAGCTCTATTTGCAATAACTTCATTTGCATTCATATTTGTAGAAGTCCCTGCTCCACCTTGAATTGGGTCAACAATAAATTGGTCATGAAACTTTCCATCAATTATCTCATTACAAGCTTGAATAATAGCATCTCTTTGCATATCATTTAAATCACCTAACTCATAGTTTGTAAGAGCACAAGCTTTTTTAACTTTTGCTAATGACTTAATAAAAGTTGGGAAAAGTGATAAACTTGTGTGTGTGATATCAAAGTTTTCACTCGCTCTTAACGTTTGGATACCATAATAAGCATCTTTAGGAATCTTTTTTTCACCTAAAAAATCTGTTTCAATTCTAACTTTCTCTTCCATTATTTTTTACCTTTTTTTATTTTAAAGCACAATCATATAAAAACGAAGTAAGAAAAAAGTGTGCTTTTTAAAAATTAATCAAATTTTGCTAAAGTATACCCTTCTTGGGGAACATTTTTGATTACATTTACTGGTAATTTATGTCTTAAATCTTTTATAAATGATTTTAGAGCATGACTTGTCATCTCTTTTTCAGCCCATAATTCGTCTTCTATTTGCTCATAACTTAAAATAGAGCCTTTTTTTTCATATAAAAGTTGAAGAAACTCTTTCTCTCTTTTTCTTAAAGAGATAGTCTCATTATTATAGTTTATTTCTCGTTTTTGTAAATCTAAATAGATTCCTTCATATATCTCAATAGGCTCTAAAGTTCTATTTAGAAACTTTAATAAGGCTTCATTTAGTTTTTTTAGGTTTAAAGGCTTTAAAATAAAATGATTAATATTTAAATTTATCAAATCAACTAAATACTCTTCATTTGAATAGGCTGTCAACATAAAAATTGTAGTTGAAGAGTCCTCTTTTCTAATTCTTTTTACAAATTCTATTCCATTACAGTTTTTCATCTGTATATCTGAAAGAATAATCTTTGGCTTATACTCTTGATATATTTCATAAGCTTCTTCACCATCTTTTGCCTCATAAACTTCATCAAAGTAGTATTTTAAAGTCTCTACAATTATTTGTCTAATTCCATCTTCATCTTCTACACATAAAATTGGAATACTTTTTAACTGCTCTAATAACTTTTCATCCATTTTTTTATCCTGCTAAAATGATTTTAAAAACTGCACCTTCATCATCATTTGAAACACTAAATTCTCCACCCATATTTCTTTCAATAATAAGTTTTGAAATATATAAACCTAAACCTGTCCCTTTTGAAGAATCTTTGGTACTAAAGTAAGGGTCAAAAATCAAATCAAAATGCTCTGGTTTTATTCCACCTGCATTATCTTTAACTCTTACAATACTTAATAAACCTTTAGTCTCAATAATTATTACTATTTTAGGAGTTGAAATCTCTTTCTCTACTAAAATATCTTTTGCATTCATAAGTAGATTTAAAATAACTTGTGAAAACTCTGTGGGATAACCATTAATTTGTTTATCATTTTTTACATCAACTATTAGCTTTATTTTAGCATCATCTAATGAAGCATTTATGAGATTTATAGCTTTTTGACAAGAATCTAAAACAGAGAATTTCTCTTTTTTCTTGTCAGGTTTAAAAAAGTTTCTAAAATCATCAATAGTATTTGACATAAACTCAATCATCTTATCACTTCTTTCAATTGAGTTTAAAATATGATTATCTGTAACTTTTTTAAATCTAGTTGCTGTTTCAAGTTCCATTAATACGCCAGATAATTCAGTAAGAGGTTGTCTCCATTGATGGGCAATCATATTAATCATAGAACCCATTCTTGCCAATTTTGATTGTTGTAAAATTGCCTTATCTTTTCTTTTACCCTCTTCTATTCCAATAGCTACTTTACTTGCAAGGCTTTTATTTAGAGTTTGAAGTTTATGTTCTTTATTTTCAACTTCTTCTTTATATTTTTTAACAACATCTGAAATTATGGAAATCATTAACAGAGAGAAAAGAGCCATAAAAATTATTATAGCTATAGTAAGAACAACCATGAAATCAGTAAACTCTTTTTGGTATTTTTTATGTTCTAAAGTTTTTTTATGAATTTGTTTTTCTAGGTTTTGTGAGTCATTGCTTTTTAAAATATATTGTTGTTTATACTCTTTGATACTATTATCAAAGGCTTCATTTGTTACTTTCAAATGATATGAAGTAGCAAAAAAAGCTATAAATAATATACTTAAAAAAGGAATAATAACTGTAAAAAAAGGAATCCCTTCTTTATTAAACATTTAAACTCCATGAAAATAAAGAAGTAAGAAACCTTACTTCTTTATTTATGCTTTTTCTTTCTTATCGTTAATATTATCTACAATTTCTTTCCAAGTCTCTTTATCAATCTTAAATTCATGATAGTCATTATATCTTAAAACAGGTTTTCTTCCCTCTTTTAATTGTCTATCATAACCTTTAATCAATCTAAGAACTGGTTTATATAAAATTGCAATAACAACTAAGTTGATTACAGCAAGTAATCCCATAGATAAATCAGCAAATGCAAAAATAGAACCTAAATCTTGTAGTGAACCCCAAACAATTAAAGCAACACATAAAACTCTAAATCCATTAAATAAAGCTGCACTATCTTTTGAGAAGAAGTTTAAACTATTTTCAGCAAGATAGTAGTTATATAACATTGAAGAAAGACCAAATAAGAACAGTGCAATAGTTACAAAATATCCACCTAATGGTCCAATATGTTCAATTAAGGCATTTTGAGTAAGTAATACACCTTGTACTCCTTCAGCTCCTGGAGTATATACACCAGATAAAAGAATAATAAATGCTGTACAAGAACATAAAATAATAGTATCAATGAATACAGAAAAAGATTGAACAATACCTTGTTGAACAGGATGTGCTACGTAAGCAACTGCAGCTACATTTGGAGCAGAACCAAGTCCAGCCTCATTTGAGAACATACCTCTTTTTGCACCTTGTAAAATTACAGCACCAATACCACCACCAATAGCAGAAGATGGATTAAAAGCTTGTTCTACAATCATAGTAATAAGTGCAGGAATTTTCTCTACATTTAATGCAATAACAACAATTGCAATTAATAAATATCCCATCGCCATAACTGGAACAATAACTTCTGAAAACTTTGTAATTCTTTTTACTCCACCAAAAATAGCAATAGCAAAAACGAAAGTAACAATTGCACCTGTAATCCAAGTTGGAATATCAAATGAAGCTTCAAAAGATGTTGAGATAATAAAAGATTGAGTTGCATTAAAAGCAAAGCCAAAAGTAACCATTAATAAAACAGAGATAATAACACCAAGCCATCTTTGACCTAAGGCTTTTGTTACATAATAAGCAGGCCCTCCTCTATATACGCATGAGTCTTGACCATCTTTTTCTTTATATAATTGTGCTAATGAGCACTCAAAGAAACTTGTACTCATACCAATAAGACCAATTATCCACATCCAGAATACTGCACCTGGCCCACCAAGAGTAATTGCAACAGCAACACCAGCAATATTTCCACCACCAACACGTCCAGCAACACTTAGCATTAATGCTTGAAAAGAACTAATATGTCCTTCTTTATCATGTACTGTGTCCCTTAGTACATTAAACATCTTAAAAAAATATCTAAATTGCACGAACCTTGAAGTTACAGTAAAAAATATACCCAATGCAGGAAGTAAGTAGATTAAAATGTTCCCCCAAATCAGGTTATTTAAAAAGTCGTTTATTTCACCTAACATTTTTTCTCCTTTAAATGTGTGAGAATTGTAACATGCCAAGGAGGGATAAAAGTGTCTTTTACTTTTTAAAAGTAAATTGTAACTTATATGTTTTTTTAATAATTACTATTTTAAAATACGAAGAAATAAGTAAAAAAGGAGTTCTTATGGCGATGATAAATAGTGCCTATGCACAAAAAACATTTAGTGAAGAATTACACTCTTTTTTAGATGAAGTTTTTGAAAAAGTTATACATTTTGTATATAAAAATCACAAATATCTAGGATATTTTTAAAATCCTAGATAAATTTACATCTTAAAATCACTACTTTCCATAGTGTAACTTCGCTCTATTTTTGCAATAGAAATTTTATAATCTTTAAATATTGATTCTCTACCTTGCTTTTGTGCAGCCATATGATCTATATTTTTTTTCCAATTTAACAAAGAGTTCTCATCTTCCCAAAAAGATAAAGATAAAAGCTTTCCTTCATTTACTAAAGATTGAAATCTCTCAATAGAGATAAAGCCTGGCATTTTAACTAACTGCTCTTTTAAATGAGCTGCAATATTTAAATATTGCTCTTTTTTTCCATCAGCTATTTCAACTTCAAATATTACTGCATACATAATGTCTCCTAAAAATTAGTCCCTAATTTTCAGGAACCGTTATATAATAATTTACTTTTAACAAAACTTGTAAAAAGTTTCTAAAGTAAAACAAACGCTAAAGAGAACAACTAGTTGTTCTTAGACTCTATGAGTCTCTTCTTATATTTGTGATTGTTTTTCCACCTATTGCATAGTTATCAGTAGATATTTCATCAATAGTTACAACACAAGTCTTTTCACCTCTTCCAAAAACATCCACAAAAGCTTGAGTTAGTTTTTGAGCTAATTGTTCTTTTTGTTCTTTTGTTGCTCCACCATCTTCATGTGTCATTTTTACATTTATTATTGGCATAAATTTTTTCCTTTAAAATGTCCCATTTTATTTATATTTTACTTTGTTCTTGTGTTGCAAACTTCTTTGCCACAAATAAAAGCATAACTCCTGCTAAAACAATTGCTGCTGTTACATAAAGTGCATTTGAATAGTTTCCATAGATTTCAATTAACTTTACACTATAAAGTGGAGCACCTACTTGCCCTATTCCATAAGCTGTTGTAAAAGCTCCCATCAAAATAACAGGATTACTTCCAGCTAATTTTCCACCTAAATTCATAAAAAGAGCAACAAGTCCTACAAAAGTTCCACCATATAAAACCCCAGAAAAAAGGTTTAAATAAACATTTGTTGTAAGAGCTGAAATAAGTATCCCAACTACTTGTAAAAGCATAGCTATTATAATAATATTCACACTTCCAAACTTATTTGCTAATGTCATCCAAATAATACATGAAGGAATTCCAGCAAGTCCAACTAAAGTCCAAGTAAAACTTCCGTAGCCATTTAAACCTTCAAGTGAATTGATAATATCAGGTAAAAATGTTCCTTGAACAACAAATCCTACACCCTCTGTAAAATATGCAATAATTAGTAAAATTACAAAAGGAGAGAACAAAGACTTATCAAACTTGTGTTTTACTACATTTTGTTTTAGCTCTTTATCAAAAGATAAAATATACATAGAATACATAGAAGCTACAAAACCAAAGATAGTTAAGACTATCCAAGCATCTCTCCAACTTCCCTCATAAGCAAACACAATTCTTACAATAATATCAGTTACAAAAACAGAAAAACCTATCCCACTAAAGTGAATTCCCATAGCTTTAGTTTTGTTATCCATTTTTAGTTTTGTCATAACAATTGCAGAACCAACAACAAGTGCCATAGCTGCACCAAAACCAGCAACTACCCTTGAAATAGCCCATAAAGTTTCATTTGAACTTATACCTAATACTAAAGTAGTAGCTAGACATAAAAATATTCCAAATCTAAAAAACTTTACTTTTGTATTGATATCTTTAATAAAGATTGCAAAAATAGAACCACCCAAATAACCAACAAAATTAATTGAAGCTAATACTCCTGCAAAAGTAATCGTTAGAAAATCATCTAACATAGGAGGAAGTAAAGAGGTAAAAACAAACCTCGCAACTCCAACTCCTACAATTAAAGCAAGTATTCCAGCTAAGATAATAGCTGGATTACTATTTCTATCAAGAAGATTAATATTCATAAGTTTCTTTTCCCTTTTAAAAAACTTTTGTGTATAATATCACTAAAAATGATGATGTGTCAAATATCAAATCGTGATTAATGATATAAGGAAAAGTGATGGACTCTAACTTACTAAAAGTATTTGTAGTAGTTGCCCAAGAACAAAGTATTACTTTAGGTGCTAAAAAACTTGGCTTTGCTCAATCAAATGTTACATCAAGAATAAAGCAACTTGAAAAATCAGTTGGCTACTCATTATTTCATCGTGTTCCAAAAGGTGTAGTTCTAACATATGAGGGAGAAAAGCTTTATAAACACGCAGTTGAAATAGTAAAAAAAGTAGAAAATGCAGTTTTAGATATGCAAAATATGCAATATCAAAAAAAACTTGTAGTTGGGTCGACAGATTGTAATGCAGCTGTTAGAATCTCCTCTTTTTTAATGAAACTTCATAAAGACTATCCAAAAATTCAACTTGAACTTCTAACTGGAACAACAAGAGATGTGATACAAATGATTTTAAATTATAAAGTTGATATTGCTTTTATAAGTGGAGAACCAAACCATGAAGAGCTTATGGTTTTACAAAAGCTTGAAGAAGAAATAGCTATTTTAGAACCTCAAGATGAAACTTGTCCAAATGTGATTTTATCTTTTAAAGAGGGTTGTGCTTATGATGAATTTTTAAAAAACTACTATATTCAAAAAGGTGAAGATATAGAAAAGTCACTAGCTTTTGGTAGTTTAGAGACTATTTTAGCTTGTGTAAAATCAGGTATGGGAAAAACTTTACTTCCTACAAATTTAGTTGATAAATTAGGCTTTAGTAAGGATTTAAAAATCACAAAACTAGATAAAAAAACGGCATATATTCCTACTTGCCTTATTTGCAGAAAAGATAATATTCCAAAAATTGCTGAATATTTAAAAACTTTAGAATACTAAAAGATAAAGTGGCTTACCACTTTATCTCACCTTTTGTTACCTCTGCTCCAAGTTTTAAAGAGAAACTATCTCTGTCTAACATTGGATATATATTTTGCATTATAGAGATTAATTCTTTTGAATTTTTAGCTTTTGAATTGGCTTTTTCATATGTTTCAAGATATTTCATAGAAAAATCAATAGCACTTATATCATTTTTGCTTCCCTCTTTTGAGTGAGCAGGAATAACAGTTTTTATCTCTAAATTCTTCATCTTTGATAAAACATCTAACCACATTTTTCTATCATTTTTATAAGGAGTGTCTGCTAACCATAAATGCTCTTTATCTGTCACATTTATACCACCAAAAACTGCTTTTAATGAAGGTACATAAATATAAGACCTTGATGAGTTAAACTCCATAATTTTTAGTTCCTGATTTTCTAAAGTGATAGTATCTTTTTCTATAATATCTGGAATAATCACATAATCAGAACCATTAATTCCTAATTTAGGTTGCCAATATTTTAGCTTATCTTGAAATGTTTTTCTAATATGCTTCACAGTTTGCTTTGTAGCATACACTTTTGCATTAGGAAACTCTTTTATAATAACTGGTAAACCAAAATAGTAATCAGGATCTCCATGGCTTATATAAATTGATTTTAATTCTCTTTTACTCTCTAAAATTTGAGCTACAACTTTATAAGCATCTGCTTTAGTAAAATGAGTATCAATTAAAACTGCTTCTTTTTCTCCTAAAACTAAAACTGAAGCAAAATTAAAGCCATCTTCCTTAGCCCTATGAACTTCATAAGATAGTGTTGTTTCTTTTGCAAATAATGTATTAGAAAGAAGAAAAACAAAACTAAAAAGTATGAATAATCTCTTTTGCATATCTATCCTTTTTTAAAAATTTTGAAATAGTATCATTATAAAACTTAAATTTATTTTACTGGTAAAATACTTTTAAAATACCTTGTAATTAATTTACTTTGATATATAATTACACTATGAAAATTGAAAACTTAGAAAAAGACATACAAAGAAATAAAGATAAATCTCCTGAAACTTATAATGAGATTTCAAACCTTACTGTACCTTTTTATATGTTTTATAACAAAATGTATGGCGGTGTTTGTAAATTAGAAGAAGAGAGATTTCAAATGACTCATAGTGAATTAGATATTTTATCTTGTTTAAAAATGAGTGAAAATGATGAGAATATTTTATCTCCAACAAAAATACAAGAAAGAGTTTTATTTACAGGTGGAGCAATCACTAAAGTTTTAAAAAAACTAGAGAAAAAAAAGTATGTTATAAGAGTTGAAAATGAGTATGATAAAAGAAGTAAACTTGTGCAACTAACACCTCTTGGAAAAGAGATTCATGATAAAGTAATGAATGAGGTGTTAGCTTTTGAAGCAGAATGTTTTTCTGCTTTAAATAAAGAAGAACAAGAAAACTTCAAACAAATGCTTCTTAAAATGCTAAAAAACTTTTAGTGTAGTCTCAAAACCTTGTTCAGGATGTCTTGGTATCAAAAAGGATAAAGAAAAAGACATCAAGGCAATAGCTGCTCCAATAATAAATACTAAAGAAGTAGAATATAACCAAACTATTCCTAAAAGTGCTGGTAAAAATACTGCTGCTATATGATTTATAGTAAAAGATACAGCACTTGCACTTGCAATATCTTTTGGGTCAGCAATTTTTTGAAAATATGTTTTAAGTGCAATTGCCATAGAAAATAGAATATGGTCAATAACAAAAAGAAAATATGCTACATAAAGATTTTCAACAAAAGCATAAGAAACAAATACAAGCATAAGTCCAAGATACTCAAATCTTAAAGTATTTCTCTCTCCAAACTTTACGATAAATCTTCCTATTTTTGGAGCAAAATACATATTTAAAACTGAGTTTATAAATAAAAGTGCAACCATATTATGAACATCTACACCAAACTTTTCTACAAGTAAAAACCCTGCAAATACAATAAAAATCTGCCTTCTAGCTCCCGCAAAAAAAGTTAATACATAAAAAAGCCAATACTCTTTTTTAAGAGTAATTTTTTTTTCTTGAACCACATCATCTTTGAAGTGTTCAAATGCCATCCAAGAAATTATCCCAACGATTAAAGTTATTCCACCAAAAAAAGCATAAACATATTTATACTCTACAGAATAAAACTTCATCATAATAAAAATAAGCACAAAAACTACAAGAGAAGTAAAAGATTTAGCAGCTGTGATTTTTCCCAAAATAATAGGAGCTTTCTCTTTACTTAGCCATTGTAAGGCTAATGACTGATTTAAAGTTTCAAGATAGTGAAAACCTATAGACATAATTACTGTTGTAATATAAAGCCCAAGTGCAGAAGGATAAAATCCAGTTAATAAAACCCCAACACCAAGCATCATCATAGAGATATACGCAAGTCTTTGTTGAGCTACAAAAATTATCACTAATACAACTGTAAAAGCTAAAAATCCTGGTATCTCTCTTAAACTTTGCAAAATTCCTATTTGGCTTCCATCAAATGAAGCTGCTTCAATAACAAAGTTATTAAGCAGACTCATCCACGCAGAAAAAGAGAAAACCATAGATATAGACATAATGTATAGCAAAGCTACACGAGATTTGAATATCTTTTCCATCTATTTAAAAAATTGTACAACTAAAGGAAGGAAAACTGCTGTTAATATTCCTGTTAGTCCCATAGCTAAAGCTCCAAAAGCTGCTGCTTTTTCAGAGATTTCAATAGCTCTTGCAGTTCCTATACCATGAGAAACTACTCCAAGAGCAAAACCTTTTGAAGTATCATGTTTGATTTTTAGAAATTTAAAAATTGCAGTTCCTAAAAGAGCTCCAATAATTCCAGTAATAATCACAAATCCAACTGCTAAAGAAGGAATTGCACCAATTTGCTCTGATGTAATAATTGCAATTGGAGCAGTGATTGATTTTGTAGTCATTGAAAGAATAGTTGGAAGTTGTGCATCTAAAGCCCATAATAAAGCAATTGCAATTGCAATAGTAAATGTCCCTGCTACAACAAGGGTAATAAAGATTGGGAAAAATAGTGACTTAATATGCTTTAAATTCTTATATAAAGGAAGTGCCAAAGCAACTGTTGCAGGCCCTAGAAAGAAGTGAATAATTTCTACTCCTTTAAAATACTCTTCATATGAAGCCCCTGTAATAATAATTGCTGTCATAATAATCAAATATGCAACAATAATTGGTTGTAATAGTGTATGTTTATCAAATTTTTCATAAACAATTATTCCAATTTTAAATGCCCCTAAAGTTAATAACAACCATACAAGAGGAGTATTTGTAACATATTGTACTAATGCATCTATATTCATTTTTTATTCTCCTGTCTTATGGTTAAATAATCCATTAACTTAGCACAAAAAGCTAAGGCAATAATTGTTCCTGCAAATAATGAAATTGTAATAGCCCAAAACTCTTTTGAGATAATATCAACTTGTGTAATAATTCCCATTGCAGCGGGAATAAACAACATTGGTAAATATCTCAAATGAATTGCAACTGCATTATCAAGACTTGAAAAACTAGCCTTTCTAATAATTAGAAAAATAAGTAATAAAACCATACCAATAACTGGTCCTGGTACTAATAAATCAAAAAGTTTGGCAATACATTCACCTATAAATTGAAAAAATATTAGTGTAATAATTCCTTTTAACATCTGTCCTCTTTTTTACATAAATACAAAAATAACAAGCTTTATAGCCATAAGTGATAAAATAATTTTTAAAGCTAACATAAATTTTTTACCATCAATTTTATCTCTTAGTTTTGTTCCAGCATAACTTCCAGCAACTGCTCCTATAATCATGGCAACTAAGATACCAATATAATCAAAAAATACAAAACCAAAAAGCATAAAAGCAAAAACTTTAAGTAAATGAGTAATACTCATCAAAGCTGCAGCAGTTGCCACAACTGTATCTTTATCATTATAATCTTTTACTAAAAGTGTAGTTGCAAGTGGTCCAGTAGCACCAACAACTATAGAAAAACCACTTTGGATAAAACCAATTAGATAATAGCTTTCAAACTTTTTGATTTTGTCATTAAATTTTTGACTCCAGAGAGAAAGCAAAATATAAATTCCTATAAAAAGAGGAATATATGTTAATGAAACAAAATACAAAATAACAGCAAAAAAAGATACCCCAGCAAGTGAGCCAATCAAAAATTTAGGTATCACTTCTACTTTTACATCTTTATAGCCAAATACTGCACGACTTAAGTTACTACTTAGTTGAGTCAAACCGTGAATAGGAACTAAAGCATTTATAGGTAAAAAAGAAGGAAGGACAGCAATAAGTATCATTCCTCCACCAAGACCAACAACTCCAGCAATAGTAGATGTAAGAAAAGTGATTATTCCTAATAATATTTCAGTATTCACATCTTCTCTTTATAAAAAAATTAAGCTATTAAAATAGCGAAATGTTGCTTATAAAAAAAGAGAAAATGTAGTTAAATTTTATTTATATATTAATTATAATTTAATCTCTTTTCTATTTTTTTAGAAATAACTGATATGGTATAAGTCATTACAAAATAAAATACTCCAAGAGTAAGATATATTTCAAAAGGTTCATAGGTTCTTACATATATTAACTGCCCTGCTCTTGTTAATTCGGTAATAGATAAAACCGAAACTAAAGAGCTATCTTTTAAAATTGCAGCATAAGTATTTGTCAAAGAAGGTAAACTCAATTTTAAAGCTTGAGGATAAATAATATAAACTAGAATTTGCAAGTTATTCATACCTAAAGATTTAGCAGCTTCTGCTTGCCCTTTATCTACTCCTTGAATCCCTGCTCTAACAATCTCAGACATATAAGCTCCAAAATTTAAAGATAACCCTATAATAGCAGCTTCATGACTTGACATAGAAATACCTACTTGTGGTAGTCCATAGTAAATAAAAAAAAGTTGTATTAATAAAGGTGTTCCTCTAAAAATTTCTATATATGAAGAGAGAAATAAATTTAAAAGCCAATGAATTTTATAGCTTCTTAATGTTCCAACAACCACTCCTAAAAAAAGAGCAATTATAAAAGAGATAAATGATAAATATATAGTAAGCCATGAGGCTTCTAAAAGAAACCCCAAATTATCAAAAACTGCACTAAAGTTCATTATTTAACTATTAGCCACTTTTTTACTAGCTCATCATAAGTTCCATTCTCTTTTAATTGAGTTAAAGCTTTATTAATATCATTTGTTAAAGAGTCTTTCCCTTTTTTCATCACAACTACCAGCTCTGAAGGAGCAATTTTCTCAACTATCTTATACTCATTATTAAAGTTTTTTTGATTTATTGCATAAGCATATCCTACAACAACAGCATCAATTCTATTGTGCTTTAAATCTAAGAAAGCTTCAGGATTATAATTATATCTTGATATTTTTTTTAATCCTACTAACTTATCAACTACTTGTTCACTTCCACTTCCAAGTTGAACTCCAACTACTTTATCTTTTAAATCTTCTTTAGAAGTAATTGAAGTGTTATCTTTTTTTACAACAATCACATCATTTAATAAATAATAAGTATTTGATAAATTTACATTATTTGTACCAGCTTCTTGTTTACTCATAGCACTTAAAATAATATCATAGTGATTGTTTTTTAGTCCACCTAATAAAGCTTGCCATTCAGCATCTTTTATTACAACTTTTTTATTTAATATTTTTCCTATTTCATGTGCTAAATCAACATCAAAACCTACAATTTCCCCACTTTTTGTATCTCTTGATTCAAAAGGAGGATATGCTGCACACAATCCTACAGTTAAAAATTCTTCTTTTGCATAAGAAAATATTGCAAAAAGTACCATAATTCCTAATAGAATTTTTTTCATTCAAGTTCCTTTAATATTTTTTCTACTGAAGCTTTTGGATTAGATTCATCTATTGCAAGAAAATTTATTTTTAAATCATTTTCAAGAAGTAACTTCTCAAATACTTCCATAAAGACACCCTTTTCTTCTACCCAGTTTAAAGCAGAAGTAACATCTTTAACAGAAAAAGATTCATCTATTTCTCTTCCCCAATTATGAGCTCTACAGGTAATATCAACACCACAACTAGGACTTCTATCAATACCTATACATGAAACAATTTTATACCCATTTTTACTGTAATCTAATACTTGATCAATTATTGGAGCAAGTAAGCTTTTACAATGTTTATAAAAATATGGTGTCTCATATTGGTCTTTAACTTGTCCCCAACGTTTTAGACCACATGAGAGAAGTTCTGGACAAGGTAGTTGAATAAATCCATAACCTTTTTGGATTAAAGGAATCATCAGTTCTTCTAAAGAACCTTCATAATTTCCTATTCCATAAACCTTTGAGTTTACATTTAAAATACAATGACTTAAAAGAATGATTTTTTTTCCACGGTGCATATAAAAAACCTTGATAACTTCAGTTTTTATAAAAAAGCACTAGACAAAGAGAGAAGCAGATTGTCGTTCCAAGCCTTGGAATTTGCTTAATTTAATAATTTAGATTTTATATATTTTGTTCTTAAAAATGCCTAAAAAAAGAACTTCAAAGATTAAATATGTAAAATTACATTTTCATAAAAAATTATATAAAAGGTAAAATATTTTGGAAATGGATATCTATCAATTTATTGGTTTTGTAGGAATGCTTTTTGTTGTATTGGCATATTTTTTACTTCAAACTAATAAATATACTATAAGTTCTCTACCTTATCAGGTTTTAAACCTAGTTGGTGCAATATTATTATTCATATCGTTATGTGTGCATTTTAACTTAGGTTCATTTATTATTGAAGTATTTTGGATACTAATTACACTTTATGGTATGTACACTAATCTTAAAAGGAAAAAAAGTGAAGCTTAGTATATTAGTAGCTCTTTTATGTAGTCTTTCTTTTGCAAATGATTATTACAAAGAAGAGAAAGGAAAAATCGATATGCATGGAGGAAAAGGAGATAAACTTCTTGGTAATTCATCGCATTTTTCAAATCAAAAAGAGTTAAACTCTTTGCAAGATTTAACTATTAAAAAACCTACAGAACCTTCTAAACCAAAACAACCAATTATCACTCAAGAAAAATAAATTTTTTAAAACTACTTGACAAGATTGAAAAATCTTGTTAATATTTCAACAGACCAACTGGTTGGTTTTTTATTTTAAAGGATTAAATCATGTCAAGATTATTAGACGAAATCAACAAATATCAAGAGGCTTTCAAAGAAAAAGTTCCTCAAGATATTCAGCAAGTAATGTTAGATGCAACAGAAAACTTAAAAAAATTAAGTCTTTCTAAAAATGCACTAAAAGTAACTGACAAAGCAATTGACTTTGAATTACCAAATGCAGTTAATAAACCTGTTTCACTAAAAGAGGCTTTAGAAAACAATGAATTTGTAGTTATTAATTTCTATAGAGGTATTTGGTGCCCATATTGTAATTTAGAGCTTCAAGCTTTACAATCAATCAACAGTGAGTTAGAGAAGTTAAATGCAAAACTTATTGCTATTTCACCACAAACTCCTGATTCATCTCTTACTACAAAAGAAAAAAATGAGTTAGAATTTGAAGTATTAAGTGATAAAGACAACAAAGTAGCTAAAGAGTATGGTTTAGTATTTTCATTAGCAGAAGAGTTAAGACCTATTTACAAAAGTTTTGGAATAGATATTGAAGCTGCAAACGAAGAAAACTCTTTTGAACTTCCTATGCCTGCTACTTATATTGTAAATAAAAATCAAGAGATTATTTATAGTTTCATTGATGAAGATTATACTAAAAGAAGCGAACCTCAAACAATATTGGATATAATACAGAAAAATTCATAAGAGGTTTGATGAGTACTGTAAGAGAAAAATTGATTGAAGCAACATATGAAGAAGTATTTACATGCGGATATAATGGGGCTTCATTATCTAATATTTTGAATCGTGCAGGAGTAAAAAAAGGGGCTATGTACCACTATTTCTCTTCTAAAAAAGAGATGGTACTAGCCATGGTAAAAGAACAACACCAAGAGAGAATAGAAAGAAAGTGGAAACCTTTGATTGATGAAGAAAATGATACTTTATCAGTAATAATCTCAAGTCTAAAAGATACTAAAAGATGGGATTTAACAAATGGTTGCGCCTTTGGAAACTTAATGCAAGAATCATTTGACCAAGATGAGGATTTTGCGAAACTACTTGAAGAAATACTAGACAGCTGGAAAAACTTATTTATAGTTGCCTTAAAAAAAGCACAAAACAAACAACAAATAAAAGATGATATAAACTTAGAACAATGTGCTACTTTTATTATTGCTACTTTTGAAGGAGCTCTTTTATTGAGTAAAAAATCAAAAGATACAAAAAACTTTGAAGACTGCATGACTCAACTTACAATCTTTTTAAATACCTTAAAAAAATAAAAGGAACAATATTGTCAAAACAGAGATATAAATTTATTTCATGGAATGTAAACGGAATCAGAGCAGTAGATAAAAAAGAAGCCCTAAAATGGGTAGATGACGCAAGTATTGATATACTTGGATTACAAGAAACTAAAGCCCAAGCTGAACAAATACCAAACACTATTTTTGATAAAAACTATGATAATGTACTTGTATCAAGTTCTGCAATAAAAGGAAGAAGTGGAGTTGCACTTTTCACAGATTTAAAACCACATTTTACTTGCAACTGCCCTACTGTAGATATACTTGATGAAGGAAGAATAAACGAAGCTCACTTTAAAGTTGGAAATAAAGAGATTGCTTACTTTAATGTATACTTTCCAAATGGACAATCAAAAGAGGAAAGACTTGTATATAAAATGGAGTTTTATGATAGATTTTTAGAGCATTGTGAAAACCTAAAAAAAGAGGGAAAATCTATCATCGTATGTGGAGATGTAAATACAGCACATACTGCAATAGACTTAGCAAGACCAAAAGCAAATGAAAATACTTCTGGTTTCTTACCAATGGAGAGAGAATGGATTGATAAATTTTTAGCTCATGGTTATGTGGATACTTTTAGACATATAAATGGCGAGATAGAAGACTCATATAGCTGGTGGAGTTATAGAGCAAATGCAAGAGCAAATAATGTTGGCTGGAGAATTGACTACTTCTATGTAAGTGAAGATTTAAAAGAAAACATCTCAAATGCTTATATCATGGCAGAGGTAATGGGAAGTGACCATTGCCCTGTAGCATTAGAGATAGAGATATAAAAGAAGAGAATAGCTCTTCTTTTAATTAATTACCACTTGTTTCACAGAAGAAAATCCAGTAGTTTTTTTAAAATTCATATTATGAATAAAATTTTGCATTGAATCAGAAGGGTCAATATTATTTAAATTTAAACTTTCTATTGTATTTCTAATAATAAAGGCAGAAAGAATTATTTCTAAATTTTTATATCCTGTTTTTGAATCTAACATTTCATCTTTAGCAGTAATTACAATTTCATTTATAGGAATTAATGAAAACACTTCTCTTGCAATTCTTAATACAGCACTACAAACATAATCTTGATATAATTCATTATAATTACTTTTAGTCATCTTTTTAATTGATATTTTTCCACTTTTTAATAATGTTTTAACTTCTAAGGGAATAATCTTATTAGATAATACATTAACTACTATATGTAACTTTTTATCTATAAAACTAAAACTTATTTTTGTACCTAAATTATCAATTTCATCAAAAGGAGAAAATTCTTTTATAATATTAATAATTGTAGTTTCATCTTCTTCAAGTATTTTTTTTGCATCTTTCCTATTATTTTCTATTTCTATTAACAATAAATCATAGTCTTTAAGACTTTTTTGATATTTTAATTCTTCTTCTTTTTCTAAACTTGCTATTTTTTCTTTTAATTTTAATTTATTTTTTTCTACAGAATTAAACAACTTTTGAAAAAATGTTCCTTTATAATTATCTAACTCTTTTTCTAATGCAATTATTTCTTTTTTATCAAATATTGGTTTCAAAGGTATCTCTGCATTAACAATCTCATTCCAATCAATATATGCAGAACATTCTTTATGAATAGATTTTATTCTTTCAATATAATTATCAAATTCTTCTACTTCAAAAGCTGCTCTTTCTAGCTCTTGCATCTTTTCATAGTTTTGTCTTCTTTTTTCTAGTTCTCTTTCTCTTTTTCTTGATTCTCTTTCAATTTTATTCATAGTTGCATTTATACTTCTAACTGTTCCTCTCCAACCCATTTTAACTCCTTATTAATATTTTATTCTATCAATTTCCAGTCACACCCAAGTCACATGATTAAGAAAAGTATCAGTTTAAGTTACTTTTTATTAATACTTCGATTGCTTATAAAAATATCATTAGTGATTACAAAACTTAATAAGAGATTAATTTTATTCAATAATAAAGATATTTTATTTACTTTAATTTTCAATTAATAAAAATTATCCTATGATTTTATTTATCTAGTATAAAGGAGAAAAATATGAAAACAGCTAGTGTAGTTTTAAGTTTAGCATTTGTAGGTGTTAGTGCATTTGCAGCTAACGATATGCAACTTTTAAAAAAAGTTAAAGAATCAGGGATTAAAGCAATTCCTCAAAGCCAATTAGAGCTTTTAAAACTTGTTGATGATCCAAACAATCCAATTACTGAGAAAAAAGTAGAATTAGGTAAAAAGTTATACTTTGAACCAAGACTTTCAAAAAGTGGTCTTATTTCATGTAATACTTGTCATAACTTAGGAATGGGTGGAGCAGATGGTGTAGCTGCTGCTATTGGTCATAAATGGACAGCTAACCCTGCACATTTAAACTCACCTACTGTTTATAACTCTGTTTTAAATAAAGTACAATTTTGGGATGGAAGAAGTCCTCACTTAGAAGACCAAGCTCAAGGACCTATCCAAGCTGGACCAGAAATGGCAGCTCCAAAAGAATTAGTTGTAGCTAGAGTTACTTCTATGCCTGAGTATGTTGAAGAATTCAAAAGTGCTTATGGGGATAAAGTAAAAATTGATTTCAAACTTATTGCAGATACAATTGCAGTATTTGAAAGAACTTTAGTTACTCCATCAAGATTTGATGACTTTTTACATGGGGATTTAAATGCTTTAACTCCTGCAGAAAAAGAGGGTCTAAACCTATTTGTGGACAAAGGCTGTGTATCGTGCCACAATGATATTGGTTTAGGTGGAACAATGCAACCATTCCAAGTAGCAAAAAAATATAAATTTGCTTCATTAGGTGGTTTCCAAGGTGATAAAAATGGTATGGTAAAAACTCCAACACTTAGAAATATTGAAGAGACTGCACCATATTTCCACAATGGAGCTATTTGGTCACTTGCAGATGCAGTAAAAGAAATGGGTTCTGTTCAACTTGGAATTAATATTTCAGATAAAGAGTCTAAAAAGATTGTTACATTCTTAAAAGCTCTTACAGGAGATAAACCAGAAGTATCTTATCCTATTTTACCGGTAAGTACTCCTAAAACTCCAAAACCTGATATGAACTAAAAACCTCTTAAAAACATTGGTCTTAGCATAGAGTTATCCTCTATGCCTAAGTCCAATATTTCTATCAACTCTTCCTTGTTTTTTGGCAATGTTCCTTTTAAAGGCAAAGCATTTGAAGCATGATTTGATCTAAAAACTATAGGCTTTTTAGGATTGATAAGTGATATTAATCTTTTTTGCTCTTGTAACATCTCTTTATCATCACAAAAAATAAATTCACTATTTTTTTTCTCAAATCTTTTGAAAAAGTTATCCTCTTTTGTATCTGTTAATCCAAGTTGCAAGGTAGAGAGATAGTTTATATGTTCACACTCATTAATCAATTTCGCACTATCTTCAATATGTTGTTTTGATAAATTCTTTCCACCAAGTCCTAAAATAAGTGTTGCAGAGATTTTTATATTTGCATTTGTAGCTTTATTTAATCCCTCTACCATTTTACTTGGAAGCATTGGTTTATTTACATATTTTAGTAGTTCATGATTTCCACTTTCAATGCCATAATAGACTAAAGATAAACCATTTTCTCTAAGAAGTTCTAGCTCTTGGGCTGTTTTTTGTAAAAGATTATATGGGCTTGCATAAGAAGAGACTCTTTGAAGTTTATAAAAAGAGCTTTTCAAAAACCTCAAGACCTCAACAAGAAAAGAAGTATCACAAGATAAGGCGTCTCCATCAGCTAGAAATACTCTTCTTGCTTGAGGATAATAAGCAGAAACTTTTTCAATATCTTTTTTTATCTCTTCTAAAGTTCTTATTTGGAATTTTTTTGTTTCATACATAGAACAAAAGCTACACTTGTTGTAAGAACAACCAAGTGTAACTTGTATGATTATAGAGTCTGCCTCTGCTGGTGGTCTATATAAAGGCTCATGATAAAATATCATTCTTTTATATTTTTTTTCTTTAAGTTATCAATAATATATTTTGGAGCTGTTTTAATAGATAAAAACCTTACAATAAAAAGAAATATAATAACCCCTGCAATAATCATAATATTATAGTTTAAACTATTTGACAAAAGGGCTTCAACAGAATCAATCTTTTCATTATTGATTTTTACAAGATTTACAATCAACTCTCTTAGTGCTAAGATAATAAAAGCATCAACTAAAAAAGAGATGACAACTCTTTGTTCCCGTATATAGTTTATTACTGCTCTTACTATTTCAAGATAGATAATAAAATAAAGCATATAGATTATAAACTCTAACATTAAATCCAATGCTAAAGCTGCTAAAAATAAAATTGAAGCTACTACAATCTCTATATAAAATTTATCTTGAAAAAATCGTATAAATCTTCTCATTTTTCTCCTTTTAATAGTTCCTATGAAAAGGAACCAGTAACTTTTAACTTCTTTTAGCGATAAAAATAAATTTTATCTAAAGAAGCAAACTTTAAAGGGCTTTAAGAATAAAGCTTCTTTTTTCTAAATCATTTTAAATAATTGTTGCTCTAATACTTAACCATGATGTTGGTATTTGAGACAACTTTTTATCAGGTTGTGCCATAAAAATAAGTGTTGCAAGCATTGCTCTTGCACTTGTTTCTCCTCCTGCTTTTGCATTACAAATAAGCATATCTTTTAAGTTATCATATTTACTTAAAAGATGTATTGTTCCTTGAAATCCACCATTAATATCACAAGCTGGACCAAAGTTTCTAATTGCTTCGGCGGTATCTTCTGTTTTAGAAGAGATAGCACTATTTACATAAGCTTGTATTTTTGAATCAAATTTCTCTTTTGTCTCTTCAATTGCTTTATTTAACTCATCCCCTGCTAAAACTCTAAGAAGAAGTTTTGCAAAAAATCTTGAAGCAACTAAAGCTTCATTTGAGTTATGTGTTATTTGTACAAAATTTTCTACATTTTCTAAAAACTGCTCTTTATTTTTTGAAACTAATAAAAGAGGAGCTATTCTTCCAATAATTGATAAATCAGTAGAAGAAGAACCTGTAGGAAAAAGACCTTCATTGATATTTACTAAAGTATCTCTTGTTGCTCCATCAATATATCCATTATAACACTGCATTCTATCAAACCAATATTTGGTATACTCTTTTGTATCAAACTCTTCTTTATTTTGTAAAAAGTTATATAACCAAAGAATTTGGTCTCCATAATGAGTAAACTCTCCTGCTTTTCTACCCTTATGCCATAAGGCTTTTGCATCATTTAGTTCATTCCAATTAACATCAAGGTTTAATAACTGTTTTTCATCATAAACCCAATGTGAACCTAAAGAATATGAATCAGCAACTAAAGTGCTTAGTATCAACTCTTTTATATTTTTAATATCAGTCATCTAAAACCCCTTATTATTTATTCCAATTTTTATAATTGGTAAATGGAGGAAATTGAGCTTTAAACTCTTCTTCATCAAACGAGTACATAAATGAGTCTATATATGAATTTAAAAGTTCATAGGCTTGTTGTAGCTCTTGAAACTTTTCATCACTTCCTTCTGGCATATCTGGATGAAACTTTTTTGAGAGTTTTAAATACTTCTGTTTTAACTCTTTTTTTGAAACTCTTGTTAAGATACCAAAAAGGTCAACAGCCTTTTCAAACTCTTCATAATCCATATATTTTCCCTATATTACATACTTTCATTAAGTTTATAATCATACTTTATAATTATTAATCTTTTATTAAATTAATTTAAAGGCTCTAAAAAAAATAACATTTTGATGGAAAAATTTTATTAAATAAGATTATTTTTGTTATAATATTTCAATAAATAAGTATTTAAAAGATTATCTATGTATAAATCAATTGTTATTAAATTTGTTTTTCTTTTTATTATTTTATCTACCGCTATAATAGGATTTTTCTATTCTAATTATAAAATTTCTATAGAAAAATTATTAGAAACAAAAACAAATAAACACTTCTTAGAATATAAAGCAATATATGACAAACAAAAAGATATTGCAAATATTATTTTTAATACAGAAATAAATACATCTACTATTTTAAAAACTTTTGAAAAAGCAAATTTTGCAGATGAAGAGAAAAAAGCTTTTATTAGAAAAGAGCTTTATGAACTTTTAGAAGAAAAGTATAAAAAACTAAAAAAATACAATCTAAGACAGCTTCATTTTCATCTACCAAATAATGAATCTTTTTTAAGAATGCATAGACCAAGTAAATTTGGAGATGATTTAAGCTCTTTTAGAGCGACAGTTAAATATGTAAATGAAAATAAGAAATATATACATGGCTTTGAAGAAGGTAGAGTTTACAATGGCTTTAGATTTGTATATCCTCTAAAATATAAAAATAGACATATAGGAAGTGTTGAAGTTTCATTTAGTTCTTTAGCTTTAATCAATACTATAAAAAATACTTACAACAATGAATCATATTTTTTAATAAGAAAAAGTATTGTTGATAGTAAAGTCTTTGATGATGAAAAAGATAATTATGCTCAAAGTCCACACAAAGATTTCTATTATGAAAAGAAACTTTTAAATAAAAATAAACCAGTAAGTCTTACAAATGATGCAGAGGATTTAACTCAAAAAATCTTAGAAGGAAAAGCATTTTCAATTTTTATAAAAGATAAAAATCTTATAAAATCTTTTATTCCTATTCAAAATCCTATAAGTAAAGAAATTGTTTCAGTTTTATGTATTTGTGAAGAAGATACTCTTATCAAAAATGAGTTTAGAAACTTAATAATAATCTCTAGTGCAGGAGTATTTGCATTAGCTTTAATTTTTTACTTGTTTTTTATGCAGAAAATCACAAATGAGAAATTGAGAAAAACAAATAAAGATTTAGATAGAAGAATTGAATTAGAAATAAAAAGAAATAGAAAAAAGGATGTCTCTTTATTAAAACAGTCAAAAATGGCTTCTGTTGCAGAGATGTTGAATCATATAGCCCATCAATGGAGACAACCTTTAAATGTAATCTCTACAAGTTCTAGTGGTTTGATTATTCACAAAGAGATGGAGAGTTTAGATGATGAAACTTTTTATTTACTTACAAAATCAATTGAAAATCAAGCTAAATATCTATCTAGAACTATTGAAAATTTTAGAGAGTTTTTAAATGATCATGAAGAGAGTAAAAAAAGAATTGTTTTACAAAATAAAATTGATGAAACAATAAAAATTATAAAAGCAAGTTTTGATTATGAACATATTGAAATTATCAAAGATTATGAAAAAGAAGACTTATATGTGACAGTAAATGTAGGAGACTTAATCCAAGTTATTTTAAATATCTTAAATAATGCCAGAGATATTCTTATAAAAAACAATGAGATAAATAATAGAAAAATAGAAATAAGTATTAAAAATAGAAGAGAAAATATCCTACTTTGCATAGAAGATAATGGAGGAGGAGTTCCTGAAAAGTTTGCTGAAAAAGTCTTTGACCCTTACTTTACTACTAAACATGAATCTATTGGAACAGGTATAAGTTTATATCTATGTTATGAAATTATTACTAACCAAGAGAGAGGAAAAATCTATTTTAAAAATAAACGTGACGGTGCCAAGTTTTGTATAGAGCTTCCAAAGTCCTAAATTAGGGCATAAAAGTTATTTCAGAAAATTATTCATTATAATATTATAAAATTGTAATAGTGTCATAAAAGTGACAACTTGAGAATAAAAGGACGTTTATGTTTTCAAATGTTTCAACGAAGATGAAACTTCTAGTTTTACCTGTTTTATTTCTTCTTATAACACTGGTTGCTGGTAGTATTTACTCTTACTATAATGGTGTACTTAAAACAAAAAGTACTAATGCTAAAATTACAGATGAGATGATTCAACAAGTTCTATCAGGAAGAATCACTGTGTATCAATTTCTAAGAAGCCCAAATGATAATAATGCTACGAAAGTTAGAGAATCTTTTTCAATAATTGATAAGCAAGCCAAACAATTACTTGCAAGATTAGAAAAAAAGAAAGATATTGACTTAACTAAAGATATTATCAAACTAGCTGAAGAGTATCTAGTTTTTTTTGATGACTTTGCTAATGAAAGAATAAGAGACTATGAAAATGGCATAAAAGAAGAGACGCAAGAAGTACTTGAAAGTATGAAAAAAATGGTTGATGTTGGAACTCAACTAGAAAAAGAACTTGATGAAATAAATGTACATGCAAATATGCAAAGAGCAGAAGCAGAAAGTACACAAACAATGCAATTACTTATAGTAGGTGTGATTGCTTCAATTCTTTTCTTAGTTATTGCGATTTTACTAATCAAAAATATTTTATCAAACTTAGAGAACTTCCAACATGGATTAATCTCATTCTTTAAATACCTAAATAATGAAGCAGAAGATGTACAACTTTTAAATGATTCAAATAAAGATGAATTTGGACAAATGGCGAAAATTGTTAATACAAATATTGAAAAAACAAAATTCAACATTGACCAAGATAGAAAAATTATTGATGAGTCAGTTAAAATTTTAACAGAATATGAACAAGGTGACTTTAGTTCTAAAATCAATTTAACTTCTTCAAATGAAACACTTAATGACTTAACAAAAATGATTAATCATATGAGTGCAAATTTAGAAAGAAATATTGATTCTATTTTAAATGTACTTGGACAATACTCTAATTCTGATTATAGAAATAAAGTTCCAACAAATGGGATTAAAGCTCATTTAGAAAAACTTGCTTTAGGTGTAAATTCTTTAGGAGATAGTATCTCTGAACTTTTAAAGAAATCATTAGAAATTGGTCTTACACTAGATGATTCTTCAAATATCTTAATTGAAAATGTTGATATTTTAAATAACTCTGCAAATTCTGCTGCTGCTTCATTAGAAGAGACTGCTGCTGCTTTAGAAGAGATTACAAGTACAATTGTAAGTAATGGTCAAAATATCCAACAAATGAATCAATATACAGATGATTTAAATTCTTCTGCAAAACAGGGTCAAAACCTTGCACAAAGAACAACAACTGCAATGGAAGATATTACAGAGCAAGTTACATTAATCAATGAATCAATCTCTATTATTGACCAAATTGCATTCCAAACAAATATTCTTTCATTAAATGCAGCTGTTGAAGCAGCTACTGCTGGTGAAGCTGGAAAAGGTTTTGCCGTTGTTGCAGCTGAAGTTAGAAACCTTGCAAGTAGATCAGCTGAAGCAGCTAAAGAGATTAAAGATTTAGTTGAAAATGCTACAAATAAAGCAAATGAAGGTAAAAACATTAGTGCAGAGATGATTAGTGGATATAACTCATTACTTCAAAACATTAGTAACTCAACAGAAAAAATTAATGAGATTGCAAGAGCAAGTAAAGAGCAAGAGACTGGTATCACACAAATTAATGATGCTATCAACTCTTTAGATAAACAAACTCAAGAAAATGCAGCCACAGCTAACAAAACTCAAGATATTGCAGTTGATACAGATAGAATTGCAAAAGAGATTGTTGCTGATGCACAAAGCAAAGAATTTATTGGAAAAGAGAATGTTAATATTCAAGTAACATCTATTTCAAAAACATCTACAAAAATAAATAAATCTCTAAAAGTAGAGAGTACTTCATCTAATAGTTCTTCAAAACCTGTAAAAAATCAAACTTTTAAAGCAATAGAAGAAAAAGAAGATGAATGGGAAACATTTTAAAACTATCTATTAGTTTAATATAAAAAGGTATGAGTTTCATACCTTTTTATGAACTAAAACTTCGATAAGCTAACACTTTAAATTAAAATACTATAATACCAGCAAAATTTATAAAAAATAGGATTAATATTTTGGCACAATTAATTAGTAGTCTTATTAAATGGGCATTATTTTTTGGTATTTTATACTTAATATTTACAAACTTCGGAACATTTTTAATTATATTATTTGTACTTATTGCTATTGGTTATTATCTTGTATATCAATTTAAAAAGAAAATAAGAGAGGCTTCTTCTGGAAGTGGAACTCATTTTAAATTTACTTTTAATGGGCAAGACTTTTCACAAGCTGGAGCAAACAACTTTAACTTTAATGATTTTCAAGAACAATTTAGAAGAGGAAACTTTCAAGCAGCACCACAATTTGGAGAAGTTTCAAAGGCAAAAGAGTTTTTTGGTTTTACAAGTGACCCAACAAAAGAAGAGATAAAAAAAAGATACAAAGAACTTGCAAGAAAATATCATCCAGATATAAATGACCATGGAGATGAGTTAATGCAACAATTAAATCACTACAAAGATGTTCTTTTAAAAGCCTTTCCATAAAAAAGGTTTTTAAATGTTTTTACAAAGATTAAAACTCTTTTTTATATTACTTACAATAATAAGTGCTTCTCTTTTAATATATTTTTGGTATGACAATTATAAATTTAAAACTTCTGATTTAGATGAGAGTACAAAAAGAAAAATCTATGAAAAAACAGTTTATTTACAAAAATTAGCCTATAGTAAATTTGCTATTTCTAAAAATATACCTATTAAAGTTTCTGATAAAATGCCTTCAAATCTATTTGGAGCAGCAACACTTAGCCAAGATGGTAAAATTGTTGTTTTTTTAAATAAAAAAAGATTTAAAGAGAGTATTGATTATATGATAGAAGACGTTTTACCCCATGAGTATGCTCACGCTTTAATGTTTGTATTGGGTGATTTAAGTAAAGAAAATGGTGGTCACTCTAAAAAATGGCAAAGTATCTGCAAAGCCTTAGAAGGGAAAAGATGTGATAGATTTGTAAATTACCATGATGTAATTTTTGATAAAACAAATCTATTTTAAAATATTTGTTAAAATATAAAAAAGGATTAACATGTTTATTAAAGCTATTTTACTTTTATTTCCCCTATTTTTATTTTCAAAGGAGCCTATTATGAGTATTTATGATTTTAAAGTAAAAAATATAGAAGAAAAAGAGATTTCTTTATCGAAATACAAAGGAAAAGTTTTACTTATTGTAAATGTAGCAAGCAAGTGTGGATTCACTTCTCAATATGAAGGTTTAGAAAATTTATATCAAAAACTTAAAGATAAAGATTTTATGATTTTAGGTTTCCCTTCTAATCAATTTGGGAATCAAGAACCAGGGACAAATGAAGAGATTGCTCAATTTTGTAGATTAACTTATGGAGTTGATTTTGATATGTTTGCAAAAATTGATGTAAATGGAGAAAAAGAAGAACCTTTATATACATATTTAAAAAAAGAGGCTTCAGGTATTTTAGGAACTCAAAAAATCAAATGGAATTTTACAAAATTTTTAATCAATAAAGAGGGAAAAGTTATTAAAAGATATGGTTCAATGACAAAACCAGAAGATATAGAGAAGGATATTTTAAAACTTCTATAGATGATAAAAAGAGTTAAAACCCAAGGGCTTTGTAATGAAGTTTATAAGATAGAAAAAAACAACAAAGAGTTTATATTAAGATTTTTTAAGAAAGCTCATTCAGTAAAAATAGATAGAAAACAAGAGTTTAAAATTCAAACTCTTGCTTATAAGAAAAATCTTGCTTCTAAACCTATTTATTTAGATAAAGATTTAAAATTTATGACTTGTGAATTTTTAGCTGGTAAGCATAAAAAAAGTTTATCAAAAAAACAAATAAAAATTTTAGCTAAGAGTTTAAAAAAACTTCATGGAATAAAATATAAAAAAAAGCCCTACTCTTTGAAAAAAGAGTTTTTAAATTACAAAAACTATTTGAAAGATAAAAAGAGTAAAAAACTGATAAAATATTCTATTGATATTCTTAAAAAAAATGATAAAAAAAAGGATTTTGTTTTATCTCACAATGACTTAAATAAAGAAAATATAATTTTTAATAATAGAGTATTTTTTATTGACTGGGAGTTTGCTTCAAAAAATAACAGATTTTTCGATTTAGCTACAATTTCTATAAAATTCAAGCTAAATAGAAAAGATGAAAAACTACTTTTAAGTACCTATTTTTCAATTCTTGAAAAAAAACAAAAGAAAAAATTCAAAAAATTCAAAATTATTTGTAAAAATTATTGGAAACTTTGGTTTAAAGCAAATTTTTAAATTTTTTTTCAATATTTTTGAATATACTTTCGCAAAGAAAATTATTTAACACAAAGCGGACAAATGAAAAAAAGTTTAATTTTTATAACTGCACTATTTACTTTTTTAACTCAAAATGTATTAGCTAATACAACTTTAGTTGAAAAACCTGCTGAAAATAGTGAGATTAAAAAAAGTGAAGTGATGGTAGGTTTTTATGGAAGACCTTATACTCCATCTTTAGGTATTCTTGGGGAAAGCCCAATTGACAATGTTGTTGTAAAACTAAGAGAAAAAGGTAGCTATTATACAAAAGAACTAGGTGAAAACTTTGATATTCAATTGGCATTTCACTTAATTTATGGACTTGCAACAAAAGATCCTGGTAAAAATGATGACTATATTATTAATCTTCCTCATAAAACAGTTATGAAATATATTGAAAGAGCTCAAAAAGAAGGTTTTGCAGTAATTATTGATTTACAACTTGGTGTTTATACTCCTTATGAAGCTTTACAACCCGTTTTAAAATATTTAAAATATGATAATGTTCATTTAGCTTTAGACCCTGAATTTAAAATTCCAAAACATAGAAAATATCCTCCAGGTAAATTTATTGGTCATATTTTTGGAGATGATGTAAATCAAGCTCAAGAATTAATAAGCAATTACTTAAAAGAAAATGGAATAAAAGAGAAGAAGAAACTTATTGTTCATATGTTCCATGAAAGAATGCTAAGAAAAAAAGAGTTAGTTAAAAACTATGACAATATTGAACTTATTTATAATATTGATGGACATGGTAGAGGTGGAATAAAAGTTCAAATTTATAATAATTTATATTCACAAGATGAATCTCTTGTAGCAAACAGTGGATTTAAAATCTTCTATAAAAATGATAAAAAACCCTTAATGACTCCAAAACAGATTTTAGGATTAGAGTCTGTTGGAACAAGAAATATTAAAAGACAACCTTACTATATAAACTATCATTAAAAGCTATATTTATTAGCTCTTTCTAATAGAGATATGACTACAATAACAAATGTATAATTTTTTTGTTACATTTGTTGTTGTAATTGCAATCAACCTACTAATCCCTTCTAAAGCTTATAGCTCACATTTTACACATGATATTGAACATCATATTTTAGATGAAATCTTTTATTATAAAGATAATACTTCAAATAAATCAATATCAGATATTATTAAAATAAATAAATGGCAAAAAAGTACAAATATATCTTTTGGATATTCCAAAGACCCTTTTTGGATTAAACTTGATTTCAAAAGCTTAGAAGATAAAAATAAACATTTTTTAGTATTTCATGACTATTTAATAGATAAGGTTAATATCTATTATGTAAAAGATAATAGTGTAAAAAAAGAATTTACTTGGGGTTTAAAAAGTGATTCAAATAAAAATGCAATTCATTTTAGAAAAGCTTCTTTCCCTTTAGATAATGAGCTTGATTCTATTTATTTAAAAGTTCACAGTCAAAACTATCCTATTACATCAAATGTAGAGTTATATGATGAAATAAACTTTTATAAAATGATGGGCTTTGATACAGCACTTACAAATATATTTTTTGTAATAATCTTTCTTATGCTTTTTTATCATGCTTTTTTATATTTTATTACAAAAGTAAAAATATATATTTACTATTCTGTTTATTTAATTTTATTAATTATCACAGCCTCTTTTTCAACTAATTTTATTCATTTATACCTTTTAACCGAACCATTAAGTAATCTACAAATATCTATTTTCCAATTTATTGGGTTATTGATGATTTTCTCTTTGATTTATATTATGAAACCATTTTTAAAAATAAAAGTTCTTTGTGAAAAAATTTTAAATATAAATATATTACTTCTATTTTCACTCTTTATTATAGGAAGACTCTATTTATTAATAACAAACAATATAAGTGAAACTCTATCTTTATTATTAAACTTTTCATTTATTTTACTAATTGCAACAGTGATTTTTATTCTTTTAAAAACTTATAAAAATTCACTTTTTTCTTCTATTTCAATGATAATTTGGTTTCCTTTATTTTCAATGTTTTTACTTTTTGCATCAAATCAATTTTTTGTTTTTGTAGACCCTTTATTAATTGAGTATTTATTAAAATTTGTTTTTATTTATGAGACTATTATTATCTCACTTATTATTGCTTATAAAGTAAAAAATCTTGAAGAGAAAAGTATTCAGCTAGAATTAAAAGCTAAAGAGAATGAGATTTTTATGTTAAGAACAACAAAACTTGCAGCAATGGGAGAGATGATAAATAATATTGCTCATCAATGGAAACAACCTCTTGCAAGAGTAAACTCAATTCTTTTTGATATGAATTATTCTATTGAAAAATGTACTAAACAAGATTTTCAAAAAGCTATTGACTTAATAGAAAATGAAGTAATTGAAATGTCAAAAACAATCTCTAGTTTTTCTCAATATTTTCATCCTAAAAAAGTTATAACTTTTTTTAAAATAAGTGAAGTAATTGAAGAACAAATTAAATATTTTACAAGTGACTTTAATAAAAATCAAATAGAACTTTCTTTAAACTACGAAAATGATATTTCAACTGAAGGTTATAAAGAAGAGTATTCACAAGTAGTTTCTGTAATTCTTCAAAATGCTATTGATAGTTTAAAGACAAACAAAGTTAATAATCCTAAAATTACAATTTATATACATAATAAAGAAAATTTACCATTATTAGAAATAGAAAATAATGGAGAAAAAATAAAACAAGAGGATATTAATAGAGTTTTTGAACCATACTTTACAACTAAAAATGATAAACACAATAATGGTATTGGTTTATATATGTCAAAAATGTTAATTGAAGATGGAATGAAAAAAAGACTATTAGTTGAAAATACAAAAAATGGAGTTAAATTCTCTATATTAGGATAAATAATATGAATATGCTTTTTCTAGAAGATGATGTAATTATTAGAGATGGTTATAGAAATTATCTAAAAAACTATTTTAATGAGATATATGAAACTAGTCGGGCAGAAGATGCTCTTGATATAGTTGGAACTAAAGATATTGATTTTATGATTGTAGATATAAATTTGGAAGAAATGGATGGTCTAACTTTCATAAAAAAAATTAGGGAAAAGAATTTAACTTGTCAAATAGCTATTTTAAGTGCTTATGATAATAAAGATTTTCTTATTAAAGCAATTCCACTTAATTTAGTAACATATATGGTTAAACCTGTAAAAAAAGAAGAGTTTATTAAAACAGTAGAGACTGTTATTTCAAGAAATACTATTTTAAACTCAATCACTTTAGAAAATGACTATATCTGGGATAAAAGTCTTAAAAGACTAACTTGTGATAAAAAGATTATAAAATTAACAAAAAATGAATATATTTTATTTGAACACTTCTGTAATAAAGAGCAATTAAAGTTCTCTTTAGAAGATGCTTTTAATGAAATTTATCCTAATGATTTTTATAATGAAAATAAAATTAGAATGATTATAAAAAGGCTAAGACAAAAAACTTTTAATGAAATTATAGTAAATGACTATAATCTTGGTTACAAATTCAATTATAAACTCTCATAAAAAATAAATTTTACTAATTTTTTTATTATTAATTAACTTTTAAATTAAGTAAAAAGCCCTCAGCTATTAGCTTTTGTTTGGGCTTTATCTTAAAAATTACCTAATCATTTTAATTGTTATCTACATGACCTATTTTTGACTTTATCCTTTTATAAAATATAGAAAAAAAAGTAAGGATAATTATGACAATTAAGAATAAATTAATATTTTTAACTATGTCTGTATTGGCGGGTTTTATCACTTTAGTTTTAACAGAAACCTACAAAGAGAGTAAGATTAACACTCTTAATAAAGCTTTTTTATCTATTGAAGAGATAAAAATAAGTGAATTAGAATTAAGAAAGAGTGAAAAAGACTTCTTACAAAGAAATGAATTAAAATATGTAGAAAGATTCAATAAAAGCTACAAAGAATTAACGCAACAAAATAAAGAGATTCTTGTTACTTTAAATGACTTAGGAATGGAAACAAAAAACATTCTTAGCTTTATTGAAATTAGTAAAAAATATAATGAAATTTTTCAAGAGATTGTAAAAATTGATTTAGTTATTGGTCTTGATGAAAATAGTGGTTTAAGAAAAGAGTTAAGAGCTAGTGTTCATAAAGTACAAGAAGATGTAAAAAGTTCTAATGATTATATTATGCTTACTTCTATTCTTGAATTAAGAAAAGATGAAAAAGACTTTTTCTTACGAAAAGATTTAAAATATGTTAAAAACTTTGAAAAAAATATAAATAAACTTATTTCAAATAGTTCGAATGAAGAGTATAAAAAAAACCTTCTAAACTATAAAAATAGCTTCTTAAAAGTTGTAAACTTTGAAGAACAAAAAGGTTTAACTGTACATGATGGACTACTTGAAAATCTAAGAAAAACCATTCATTCTACTGAGACTGTTTTGGAAACATTACATGATACTATTGTTGCAGAAACAGAAGAGAAATCATCTTTTTTCAATACTTTGACAATAATAATTATCTTACTTAATATTTTAGTTATTATCTCTATTTCTTATTTTATTTCAAAAGATATAATTAAATCACTTAAAACTTTTCAAGAAGGTCTATTATCATTTTTTGCATATCTAAATAGAGAAAATGATGAAATTATTCATTTAAATGATACAAAAAATGATGAGTTTTCTCAAATGGCTAAAGTTGTAAATAAAAATATAGAAAAAGCAAAACACAATATAGAAGAAGATAAAAAACTAATTGAAGAGACAATTTTAGTATTATCTGAATTCGAGAATGGAGATTTATCTCAAAGATTAAAAACTACTGTTTCAAATCCTGCATTACTTGAACTAAAAGAAGTATTAAACAAAATGGCAGAAAAATTAGAATTAAATATAGCAAATATTTTAAAAGTTTTAGACCATTATTCAAACTACAACTATCTATCAAAAATAGATGAAAATAGTTTAAAAGAACATCTTTTAAAACTAGCTACAGGAGTTAATAATTTAGGGGATTCTATTACAAGTATGTTAATAGAAAATAAAGCAAACGGATTAACCCTTGAAAAAAGTTCAAATATTTTATTAAGAAATGTAGATAAGTTAAATAGAAGTTCAACAGATGCAGCAAGTTCTTTAGAAGAGACAGCAGCAGCATTAGAAGAAATTACAAGTACAATTAGAAATAACAGTGAAAGCATTTCAAAGATGTCATCACTTTCTACTGATGTAAAGGCTTCAGCAAGTCAAGGAATCAACTTAGCTAATAAAACAGCACAATCAATGGAAGAGATAAATGAACAAGTAACACTAATTACTGAAGCAATTTCAATTATTGACCAAATTGCTTTTCAAACAAATATTCTTTCACTAAATGCAGCAGTTGAAGCAGCTACTGCTGGAGAAGCTGGTAAAGGATTTGCCGTTGTTGCAGCTGAAGTTAGAAATCTTGCTAATAGATCAGCTGAAGCGGCAAATGAGATTAAAACTTTAGTAGAGACTGCTACAAGTAAAGCAAATGAAGGTAAAAATGTCTCTTCTTTAATGATTGAAGGGTATTCACACTTAAATGAGAATATTAATCAAACTACTAATCTAATTTCAAATGTTGAAACTGCTTCAAGAGAACAATTACAAGGAATTGAACAGATTAATATTGCAATTAATCAATTAGATAAACAGACACAAGAAAATGCAATGATTGCAGCACAAACAAATGATGTAGCAATTACAACAGATAAAATTTCTAAATTAATCGTAACAAATGCAAATGATAAAGAGTTTAAAGGGAAAGAAGAAGTAAAAGCTAAAGAAGATATCTAAAAAAGGTGAATTATTCACCTTTTTTAGGAAGTTCTATTCTAAATAAAACTCCTTGATAACCTTCTGCTTCTATATACATATCAGAGTTTTCTACAAATACTCTTCCTTTTAAATATTTTGTAACAATTTCTCTAACAATATATAATCCTATTCCTGTACCTACTGATTGATGTTTTGTTGTGAAATATGGTTCAAAAATTCTATCCATAATCTCTTCAGAAATTCCACCTGCATTATCTGCTATTTGGATAATTATCTTCTCATCTTTTTCATAGATTTCAATATTTATATATTTTTTATATGAAAATTCATTTGCCAAAAAAGCATCTTTTGAGTTGTTTATAATATTTATCATTGCTTGCAGTAAAATATTATCAACCTCTTCTAAATAAAGTTCTTCACTTAAGTCTAAAGTTAATTTAATATCATAATTTTTTAGTGTTAAGTTCAAAATCTTATCAATTTTTTCTTCTAAAAGTTTATATGTAATAAAACTTTTACTCTCATTTGGTTTTAAAAAATTTCTAAAATCTTCAATTGTTTGTGATAAATATTCTGTTGAAACATTTAAAAGTTCCATATTTTTATCAAAGCTATTTTTATCTAACATATTCATATCATTTTGCATTTTCATACCAGTTGCAATAGATCTTATCACACTTAAAGGTTGTCTCCATTGGTGAGCAATATTAGATAACATCTCTCCCATTGCAGCCATTTTACTTTGTTGCATTAGATATTTTTCTTTTTCTCTTAAACTATTTTTATATTTAGTAAATTTTTCAGTTAAAAGTTTTGAAAGATATAAAGAGAATAACAAAGTTAAAAGAAGCATTACTGCACAAATAAAGAAAAACTCTTTTAACATATACTCTTTTTTCTCAAGAAGAAACTCTTTTTTCTGTTCTAATTGCTCATTTAAATCATTGATATAAAAGCCTGTACCAATAATCCAACCCCATTGAGAGAAATCTTTTACATAAGATATTTTTAGATTGTTTAAAGTATTTTCTTCTTTGATTTTTGGTGTATATTCTATAAAACTATTACCTTTTTTTGTCTCTTCTACTATTCTATTTATCAAGCCAATATTTAAAGAATATATTTCATTCTTATCATAAGAAAACTCTTCATTTAAATATACTTTTTCATTTTTATAATCAATTACAAAAAAGTAACTCTTTTTAGAAGAAGAAAACATTTTTAGATTATTTAAAAACTCTTCTTTTTCAATATCTACAAAATCATCTATATACTCGCCCGTACCGATAATACAATTGTAAGGTTCAAAATATTTATAAAAACTTATCTTTCTAAAAGGCTTATCATCTTTATCATTTTTATACCAATAATAAGTATCGAAACTTTCACTTTTATTGTTTATTGTTTCAATAATCTTTTGTACAAACTTATATCCTGTAATATCTTTGTATGCTGATAGATTTTGTCCTTCAAGTTGTTTATTTAAAGGTTGAAGAAGTTTTGTTCCCTTTTCATCATCTATAAAAAAGTACCCTCTTCCATTGTTATAAATAATACCACCTAATGCATTTTTAATAGTTTGAAAGACATGCTCTTTTTGATGAATACTATTATTATGGGGAGTAATCTCATGCTTATAAATATTTGTTGCTAAAGAATGAGCTTCATAAACTCTACTTTTAAGCTCCTTTTTTAGCCTATCTTCTGAGCTTATTTTCTTCTCTTCTAAAATAGAATAAACCTTTTCAACCTCATATTTAATTCTATTTTTATTCTCTTCAAAATATGTTTGAGAGAGTAAAGCTATTTCATTTTTATAATTTTTATTGATATTGTAAAGAACCACTTGTACAATTATGATAAAAAACAGAATATTTAAAACAAAAGGGGTATATTTAATAAAAAAAATTATTCTCTTAGAGCTTGTTTCCATCTTATAACTTTATAATACTTTTTAACACTATTATAGCAAATATTTAAGTCACAAATAAGTCACATTTACTTTTACAAAATTACAAAGCTTCTTTTAGATAAAATCCAAAAATGAATTTAGAAGAGAAATTAAAGCAACTGCCAAACGAAGCAGGAGTTTATCAATATTTTGATAAAGATGGTCATTTACTCTATATAGGTAAAGCAAAAGTACTTAAAAACAGAGTTAAATCATATTTTAAATTTACTCCTTCTTTACAACCAGCAGAAAAGCTAGGTCCTAGAATTTATAAAATGATTACAGAGGTAGTCTCTTTAGAGTGGATTGTTGTACCAAATGAACATGAAGCTTTGATTTTAGAGAACTCTTTAATTAAACAATTAAAACCTAAATACAATATCTTACTTAGAGATGATAAAACCTACCCTTATATAATGCTTGATAATAGTGAACTTTTTCCTAGACTTGAAATAACAAGAAGAGTTCATAAAAACAATAATATTAAATATTTTGGTCCTTATTCAACAGGAGCAAGAGATATGCTTGATTCAATTTATGAGATAGTTCCTTTAGTACAGAAAAAATCATGTATTAAAGGAAAAGAAGCTTGTCTTTTCTATCAAATAAAAAAATGTCATGCACCTTGTGAAGGTAAGATTTCTACGGCAGAATATGCAAAGTTAGTTGATGAAGCTTGTGAATATATCTATAATAAAAATAAACTAATAAGTAAGCTAAGTGAAAAGATGATGCAATATTCAGATGAATTTAGATTTGAAGATGCTATGAAATTAAGAGATAGAATAAAATCAATTGAAAAATCTCAAATCAAATCAGGAATAGATTTAGCTTCAAACGAAGACTTAGACCTTTTTGCAATAAAAGCTGGTACAAAAAAAGGTGTAGTTGTAAGAATGTTTATAAGAGATGGGAAAATAACCTCTTCTTCTTATGATTTTATAAAATTAGACTTTTTAGAAGATAATAAAGATATTGACTTAAATGAAGCATATCAAAGAGCAATAGTAAATTATTATGATAATGAAATCCCCCTACTTCCAAAAGAGATTTTAATTGCACAAGAAATTGAAGAAAAAGAAGAGATTGAAGAGTTCTTAAAAACAAGATTTAATAGAAATATTAAAATCATAAACCCTAAAAAAGATAAGAAAAAAGCTTTAATAAATATTGCTTTAAATAACTGTGATGAACTTCTTAGAATTGAATCTTCAAAAAATCAAACAACTATTTATGATGAGTTAAAAGAGTTATTTAATCTACAAACTCTACCATATTTAATAGAGAGTTTTGATAACTCCCATATGATGGGTCAAGCAACTGTTGGAGCTATGGTTGTTTGGAATGAAGAGCTAAATGCCTTTGATAAAAAACAGTTTAGACACTATAACTTAGAAGCAAAAGATGAATACTCACAAATGAGAGAGATGCTAATAAGAAGAGTTGAAAGTTTTGAAAAAAATCCTGCTCCTGATTTATGGATAATTGATGGTGGAGAGACTCTATTAAAACTTGCCTATGATATTGTTCAATCTGTGGGAGTAAACTTAGATATTATAGCTATTGCAAAAGAGAAAGTAGATGCAAAAGCTCATAGAGCAAAAGGTGCAGCTAAAGATATTGTTCACTATAAAGATAGAAGTGGTGAAATTAGAAGTTTAAAACTACGAACAAGTGATCAAAGACTACAATTTATACAAAGACAAAGAGATGAAGCACATAGATTTGTTATAAACTTTCATAAAAAACAAAAAAGAAAAGAAGATAAACAAGTTTCACTTTTACAAATAAAAGGTATTGGTGAAGCAAAGGTTAAAAAGCTACTACTTTACTTTGGAACTTTTGAGAAAATAAAAGAGGCTTCAATAGAAGAATTAAAAGAAGTTCTAAATGAAAAAGATGCTATTTTACTAAATAATTATTTCCAGAATAATCAAGAGGATTAAGACTTGGCAAAAATCGTTTTAAATAAAGAAAATTATTTTCATAACTTAAAAATAATTTCTGAACAAGCAGGTTCAAAAGATAAAATCGCAGTGGTTTTAAAAGATAATGCCTATGGTCATGGACTTGTAGAAATTGCTTCAATGGCAAAAGAGTTTGGAATTAAAAATGCAGTTGTGAGAACATGTGAAGAAGCTAAAAAAATTGAGACATTTTTTGAGCAAATCTTAATCTTGGCTGATACTACTTTTCACACTTATTCACATTCTTTTCACATAGTTGTGAATAGCCTTGAACAACTTGAAAAAGTACCCGAAAATACGAATGTTCACTTAAAAATTGATACAGGAATGCATAGAAATGGAATTTCAATAGAAACTCTAGAAGAGGCTATTCATGGTACTTTAAGGAAAAATTTAAACTTGACAGGAGTAATGACTCACTTTAGAAGCGCAGATATTTTATCATGTGAATTCTTTTGGCAAAAAGAGAATTTCAAGCGCGCAAAAAACATAACTGTGAACACATGTGAAAAACTTTTTTTACCAATTCCGAAGTTTCATTCAGCTAACTCTTCAGCTTTATTTAGATTTAAGAATTACCAAGAAGATTTAGCTCGAGTTGGTATTGCACAATATGGTTATTTAGAGTCAGATTCTATCTTTGATAATCCAGATTTAAAACCTGTAATGTCTCTTTGGGCACAAAGAATTTCTAGTAGAAAAATAACGAAAGGTCAAAGAGTTGGTTATGGAGGAATTTTTACTGCAAAAGAAGATATGGATGTATCAACTTATGATGTTGGATATGGAGATGGCTTCTTAAGATTAAATGGTAAAAAAAGATATACTACTCCTAAAGGATATGAGATATTAGGAAGAGTATCAATGGATAATTGTTCTATTAACTCTAAAGATGAAAAAGTATGTATCTTTGATGATGTTAGACAATTAGCAGAGATTCATGATACAATAACTTATGAAATAACTACAACACTTAATCCAAATATAGAAAAAGAGATTATATAAAAGAGTAAAAAATGAAACACCTTATCTTAACTATTTTAATTACAAGCTTTGCCTTTAGTCTTAGTTTTGAAGAAGTAAGAGAGATAGAGAAAGAAAAAGGTGTTTTAGAAGCTCTAAGCTCTTATAGAGTTTTAGCTAAAAGAGAGGATACTAATTCAATCTTTAGACTTGCAACTTTATATTTAAAAGGGGAAGGGGTACAAAAAAGTATCTCAACTGCAAAAATCTTTTTAGAACAAGGCAGTTTACTTAATCATCATAAATCAACTTACTTTTTAGGAAAACTCTATATTAATAAGAAGTCTCCTTATTTTGATGAAAAACTAGCTTTCAATACTTTTTTAAAAGCAGCAAATGATGGATATGCACCTGCTCAGAATATGATAGGTCAATTTTTAGCAGCAGGAATTGCTGTAGATAAAGATTATAAACTAGCTATTAAATATTTTGAATATGCTTCTAAACAAGGGGATGAAGATGCCCATTGTAATCTTGCTTTTATGTATGCAAATGGAAAAGGAGTATTTCCAAACTTTGGAAGAGCACATCAGTTTGCCAAAGAGGGAGTTAAAAACGGAAATAAGAAGTGCATAAAAGTTTGGGAGACTTACAACCTTGAAAAATATGATGAAGACAAGGGTTGGAAGTTTAACTTTTATACAAAACCTTCTAATTAACGAGTTATAATAGAATAATTGTTGCTAGACCTAAAAAGCTAAAGAAACCAACTACATCTGTAACTGTTGTTAAAATTACAGTAGAACCAATTGCAGGGTCAATTTCAAACTTTTCTAAAAGTATAGGAATAACTGCACCAAAGAAACCTGCACTAAATAAATTTATAACCATTGAAATAGCAATAACTACTCCTAAAAGAGGCATCTTAAACCATAAAAAAGCTATCACACCAATTACGAAAGCAAAAAGAAAACCATTAAAAAGTGAGATTATTACCTCTTTTTTAATAGTCTTCTTTGCATCTGTATAAGAGATATCTCCTAAAGCCATTTGTCTAACTGTTACTGTTAAAGTTTGTGTTCCTGCATTTCCTCCCATTGAAGCAACAATAGGCATTAAAACAGCTAAGGCAACTAAAGATTGAATAGTTGAATCAAACAGACCAATAACAACAGAAGCTAAAATAGCTGTAACTAAGTTTATTCCTAACCAAAAGGCCCTATTCTTACCAATAAGATACATACTCTCTTCTTGCTCTGCATCATCATTAACCCCAGCAAGAGAATATAATTGTTTAGTATCTTGTTCTTGAATTACATCATGAATATCATCGTGAGTAATTCGTCCAACTAATTTATTATTATCATCAACAATTGCAATTGCACTTAAGTTATAGTTTGTAAACATATCAACAACTTCAGAAATATCTAAAAGGTGACTACTTGAATATGTTTTTATCTTCTCTTTTGGTAAATCATCAAAAGTTAAATCTCTATCAAATACAATTAACTCTTCAAGACCAATACTTCCAATAAAAGTTCCATCTTTTTCTGTTAGATAAGCATGAAAAACATTATCTAAATACTCTTCTTCTTTTAGCTTTTTTAATCTTCTTAGTGCCACATCTATTTTTTCATATAAAGATACGGAAAAAAGCTCACTTTGCATATATGAACCAGCTTCATTATCCTCATATGAGTTAAGTTTTTCAATAACTTCTTTATCTTCTTCATCAAGTTTAGAAAGAATAGTTTGTGCTGCTTCCTCATCTTTTTGAGAAATATTATAAATAAGTTCAGAGGCATCATCACTATCCATTTTAGAAGTAATATTTGCAACTTTTTTACTACTAATTACTTCTGGAATCTCTTCTTGAACATAAGTTGGCATTTCACAAAGAATTTCTGCAAAAAGTTCACTTGGAATTTTTTTACACAGACTCTCGTATTCTTCATGATTTAACTCTCTTAATCTTAATAATTGTTCAGCTAAATCATAAGGGTGAATATCAAAATTCTCTCCCTTTTTATAATCTTCTATTGCTTGAAATAAAAACTCTTTAATCTCTTCAAAATCTTTTAATTCTTCCATCTTTATATCCATTTAAATTTTTTTAATAAGTAATACTGAAATACTCCTACCACAGCTAAAATACCAGAAAAAACCATAAAAGCATTTGAATTTTCAGTTCCAGGTAAACCTCCAACATTTATACCAAAAAGACCAGTTAAAAAACCAAGAGGTAAAAATATTGCAGAGATTATTGATAATACATACATTCTTTGGTTCATCTCTTCACTAACTTTATTTAATAACTCTTCTTGTATTAAAGTTACTTTGTCATTTACTGAGTCTAACTCTTCAATATATCTAATTAGTTGGTCAGTTATCTCTCTTAGCTGGATTTTATCATACTCATTAAGCCATGAGATTTTATCGTGATATAATTTATACATAGCTTCCCTTTGTGGAGCTAGATATCTTCTTAGTGATATTGCTTCTCTTCTTATCTTTGAGATTTCTGTTCTTAGTTGAATACTACTTGATTCTAACATCATCTCTTCTACTTCACTTGATTTATCTTGTAAATCCTCAATAGTTCCTTCCATTCTTGAAGTAAGCCTATCAGTAAGAGATATTAAAAACTCTGCACTATTCTCAGGTCCTTTATTTTTTTCAAAACTATCCAAAATATCTTTTACAGAGAGTAAATCTCTTTTTTTTGTACTTATTATTAAATCTTCACTAATAAAAAGTCTAATTGAAATCATATCTTCAGGATTTGAGTTTGCATTTAAATTTACTCCCCTTAAAGCTAATAAGATAGAATCATCAAAAACTGTTGTTCTAGGTCTTGTTTCAGCAGTTAGCAAGGCTTCACTTGCGATTGGATCAATTCCACTTTTATTGCTTATCCACTCTATTGCTTCTTGGCTTGAATAGTCAAAATGAACCCATAATAATCCCATCTCTTTATTATAATTTTCTATTTGCTCAAAAGATAAGGTTTTAGCACCTCCTTTTTTATCAAAAATAACAGCATGAGATAATCCATTTTGTTTCACTTTCTATTCCTTTAAAATATTAAACATCTATTTTGCTTTTGTATTATATTATAATAAAAAAATTCTAAGGTTTATAATGAGATTTATTTTTATTTTTTCTTTACTTTTCTCTTTTTGTCTTTCAGCTGCAATTGATACAAAACTTTTTGATACAAAAGAGAACATTCAATATTTTGAAAAAATTGAACAACAAATAGAAAACTCTTTAAAAAAAGAGGAAAAACCTCTAAAAATAATAGAAGATGAAAGAAAATATCTAGAAATTTTAAAAGAAGCAAATGAAAAAGTTGTTTCTATAAAAGAGTATAAAGATACGCAAATTGAAACTTCGAATGAAGCAATTGAAGCTATGAAGTTTTTAGTTGATTTAGATAAAAAAGAGGATGAAGATAAAGAGTTATCTTTTGAAGTACAAGAAAACTTATCTTATCTAAAAAAGAGAATTGAAAATATCTTAGAGATTGAAAAAAATAGACTGTTGATTTATCAATTACAATTTGCTTATAATAAAATAGAAAAAGCTAATCTTGATAAAAAAATCTCTTTATATGAAAAACATAAAATAGAAATTTTAAATAGAATTGATGGCTCTTTAAATGATTTAAGAATTGAAAAAGAGAGTACTCTAACAACAAGTATTAATAAAAATAACAATGAAATAAATAATTTTGAAGAGAGTATTAACTCTTTAAAAAACTCTCTTCAACGAGAGAGATTAAATGATAATACAAAAACTATTCTTGAACTTGAAAAGAAGATTAACTTAGTAGATAAAAAAAGAGAAAATCTACTTATTTCAAATATCTATTTATCTTCAAAAAAACTTCTACTTTTTCTAAAAGAGAAGAATGAAGAAGCTTATCTAAAAGAGTATAGATTTTTAAACTCAATTATTCTTGAAGTAAATGAGTACAAATATTTAAAAGAGGCCTTTGCCCACCTTGCAAAAAAGAGGTTAAATAATACGAAACTTGCCCTAGCAACATCAAATATAAAAATCTCTACTTTTTTTGATTCAATAAAAGCTTTTTTTGATACTAGCTTAGTAGTTTTTAATGAACAAGCCATAACTCCAATGAGTTTAGTAAAAGCCTTTATACTTATTATCATAGGGATTGTAATAGGGAAAATCTACAAAAGATGGATTTTTAAAATCTCTTCAAAATGGCCAAATATAAGTGAAATGTCATTAAAAATCTCTTCAAATGTTGGTTTTTATCTAATTATTTTTATTACTTTTATAATAGCTCTTGGAAGTTTAGGAATTGATATGTCCTCAATTTCACTAATCGCTGGAGCTTTATCTATTGGTATTGGGTTTGGACTTCAAACTGTTGTTTCAAACTTTATTTCTGGAATTATTCTAATGTTTGAAAGAACAATTAGAATTGGAGATGTTATTGAGATAAGTGATCTTTTAAAAGGTACAGTAACAGATATTAGAGTAAGGTCAACTACTGTTAAAACTTTTGATAATATTGATATTGTTGTGCCAAACTCATCTTTTATTCAAAACAATGTTATCAACTGGACTTTAGAAGATAAATCAAGAAGACTTCATGTTCCTTTTGGTGTTGCTTATGGAACAAAAATTGAAAAGGTAAAAGAAGTTGTTTTAGAAGAGTTATTAAATAGCAGTTTAACTTTTATCAGAGATGATAAAGATAAACAACCAGAAATTAGATTTGAAAATATGAATAATAGTAGTGTTGATTTGGAGCTTCTTGTTTGGATAAAAACAAACGATAGAGTTACTCCAAATGCTTTAAAATCAGACTTTCTACTTCTTATTTATAATACATTATATAAAAATAATATAGAAATTCCTTTCCCTCAATTGGATTTACATATTAAGAAATAAGAGCATCATGCCATTGAACTAAGCTCAATCTGTAACCACTTTTTACCTCTAAAACTTCATGGGTAAAATAGGGGTTACTTAAAAAGACAATCATCTCTCCAGCTTTAGGTTTATATTTTATAACATCACCCTTTTCATCAAAAAGAAAATTAAAAACTAATTCTCCTCCACTAAAAGTGTTATACTCTTTCTTTTCCTCATCACATGAAGAAGCAAAAAGAACAGTAGTAATTTTTCTGTTAATTGCTACATTTTTAAAACCTATAAGCTCTTCATCTTTATAAATCATATTTGAATCATCACTGTGTGCTTTATAAAAAGAGCCTTCTTGATACTCTAAAACCTGTACTTTTGTACTTGTAGTAAGAGCTAAAGAAAAATACTCTTCTATTTGTTTTTGGCACTCTAAAAATCTCTTTGTATAGATATTTTTATACTCATCTGAAAGTTTATAAATTTTTGTTTTTCTAATACTTTTATCTGTATAGTTTAAATAGTTCTCTTTTTTGATTTTTGCATCAATAAAATCATCTTCTTTTTTGACACTTTTTATAATATCATCACATATTGTTTGAGATAAAAAATCTTTTATAATTAAAAATGGATAATCATAATAGGGATTGGGAAGTAGTTTTATTTCAAAATCAAAATCATTTAATCTTCTATCACAGAAAACATAATTACTAATTTGATCTAATTTCAAGTTAGTTCCTAAATTAAAGTTAAGCACGCAATTATAGTTCAAAAAAAAGGTTTTTAACTAAATTTTTTCTTAAGTTAGAAGCTACTCTTTACAACTATCTACTTTCTCGATAGTTATAAAGAATTATTTTACTTGATTTATATCTTCAAGAGTATATTTTATACTCTTTTCTTGACAAAAATTTATAAATTTTTCAAAATTTGTTTCTAAGAGTTCTTTATTTGAAGAACTTAAAGAGAGAACTACTTGTCTTTTATCCTCAATTATTTTAGGTAAAGAAGATAACTCTATTTCACTAGGTACTTCTTTCATCAAAGAGATTAAATCATTTTCTCCACAAAAAGCAGTTAGAGTCTTTCTATATTTTATTAGTTCATTTTTAGCATAATGTTTATCTAAAGCTTCAATAACCATGGATTGACTCATTGAAGGGAAACCTGGAGTAAAAAAGAATCTATCATCTAAATAAAAACCAGCTACATTATTTACTACATTTTTAAGAAGTTTTGCATTTATAGGAAGATTTCCCATCTCTATTCTATGGGGATAAGCCTCTTGTCCAAATTGGTTTATTATAAGCTCTTGTGCTTTTTGATTATATTCCATTTTCCCATCTCGAAATACTTTTGCAGCTATTTGTCTCGTATAATCATCAGGAGTAGCACCAATACCACCATATGAAAACATCACAGAATTTTTATCTTCTTTTATGAGCTTATAGATATTTTCCATTAAACTTGTATCATCTTCAATCACAAAAGAGGCTTTGTGTGTCCAACCTCTTTTAAGAAGTTGCTCATTTAAAAAAGCAAAATGGGCATCTTTTCGACGCCCATTTAATAATTCTGTACCAATAATTACTGAGTAGAAATTTGCTTGTTTAAGCATTTTGTTTAAACCCTTGATTGAATAAATTCATCCATCTCTTGAACGATTTGCTCAATAGTTCCCTCTCCACTGATAACTTTTAAAAGATTTTTTTGAGTGTAAAATGATTTGATTTCTGCTAAAGGCTCAATATAAAGTTTCATTCTATTTAAAAATACTTCTTCATTATCATCAGCTCTTACAACTTCTGCATCAGCAGCTCTTCCTAAAACTCTTTTAAAAGCTGTATCTTGAGATACTTCAACTTCAATAACATTAGTTAATTCTACTTCACTTTCATTTACTAAATATTTATCTAGTTCTGTCATTTGTTCAATAGACCTTGGATAACCATCAATTACAACTATATCAGTTGAAGCATTTTTAATAGCAGTTACAATAGTCTCAATTACAATCTCAATAGGAACAATTAAACCTTTTGAAACAAAAGAGTTAATCTCTTCTCCTCTTTTACTTCCACTTGCAATTTCAGCTCTTAACATGTCTCCAGTTGAATAGTGTGTAATATTTTCATGTTTTTTTGCAATAAGTTCAGCATCTGTAGTTTTACCAGAACCAGGAGCTCCAATAATTAAAAATAGTTTTTTCAAATATCTTCCTTCTTAAATCTTTTTGTATTAAAAAAAGGCATTATATCTATATCTTTCTTATTTTTAAAATCTTAGCTTTGTAAGCCTGCACTACTGTTTTTTCTTCGTTGATAATACTTTTTATCAATTACTATGCTTTTTTGTTTCTCTTTTCTATTTCTATCTTTTTCCACATAAATTTTTTCTCTTGTTTCTGGATCCATCTCTGTATAGTACATAACAGAAGAGTAAGTTCCTGGTGTTGGAGTAAAAATCTGTGCTTGTTCTGGATTCATCTTTAATTCATGAGTTGTAAACTGTTTTAACTCATGCATATCTTTCTCTTCACAACCTGGATGTGCTGCAATTAAATAGTATGTTAAAAACTGCTTTTTACCCGCTTCTTTATTTAATTTATCATACATTTTTTTAAAATCAATTAGTGGTTGTTTTCCTGGTTTTCCCATAAGTTTTAAAACTCTATCAGAAGTATGTTCAGGAGCAACTTTCATTTGTCCAGAAATATGATGTTCTACCAATTCTTTTAAATACTCATAGCCATACTTTTTATCTGCTGGAATAAAGTCATATCGTAAACCTGAAGCAACAAAAGCTTTTTTTACCCCTGGAACTTTCCTTATGTCTCTTAATAAGTTTAAATGTCTACTATGGTCAACTTTCATTACCTTACAAAGTCTGTCATAATCAACACATCTAATCTCTGCACAAGTTCCTTTTTTAAGCTTTTTATTACACTCATAACCATACATATTAGCTGTTGGTCCACCAACATCTGAGATTACACCTTTAAAATCTTTGTCTTGTGTAAACTCTTTTGCTTCCCAAAGAATATTTTTTTCACTTCTAGTTCTTATTGTTCTTCCTTGATGAACTCCAATAGCACAGAAGTTACATTCTCCCCAACATCCGTGATGAGTCTGAATAGAGAATTTTATCGTCTCTAAACATTTAACTTTTCCTTGTGGTTTATGGTATGGATGTAAATCTCTTATATAGTTATATGAAGCTACCTCATCCATCTCTTGCTCATTTAAATAATCACATGGAGGATTTTGAATTGCATATCTTGTATCTACTTTTTGACAAAGTCCCTTTGCAGATATAGGATCATTATTTTTATAAAAATCATCAAAAAGGTCTATATATTTCTCTTTATTATCTAAACACTCTTGATGAGATGGAAGTTGTAAAAACTCTTCTACAGGCTCTTTAGAGATATAACAAACTCCTCTAACTTCTCTTGGGTCTTTTCCATCTCTTAAAGCAGTTGAAAACTCTCTAATTGCTACTTCTCCCATACCATAAATAAGATAGTCTGCTTTTGCATCAAAAAGAATTGGTTTTCTTAATTTATTTGTCCAAAAATCATAATGAGTAACTCTTCTTAAACTTGCTTCAATTCCACCTAATACAATTGGAACTGTATCTTTATAATGTCTTCTAATAAGATTTGTATATACTAATGTTGCACGGTCTGGTCTTTTATCATTTTTTCCACCAGGAGTATAATCATCTGAATTTCTAAATTTTTTTGTTGCTGTATAATTTGATACCATAGAGTCAATACTTCCACCACTAACTCCCCAGTATAATTTAGGTTCTCCTAATCTTTTTACATCTTCATTTGTTATATCAGGTTGACCTATTATTCCTACTTTAAAACCTAAAGCTTCAAGTATTCTTCCAACAACTGCAACACCAATAAATGGAGAATCAATATAAGCATCCCCACTTACTAATATTACATCACATTGGTCCCAGCCAAGTTCATCCATCTCTTTTTTTGTAGTTGGTAAAAATCTTTGTTGTTTATTTGCACTCATTAAAATTATACTTTCTTATTAATTTTTCGTATTGTGCCAAAAGATGTTTTAACCTAATATATAAATTTCTAACTAGTTAGAGTTTCTTTGTTAAATTATCATCTATCTTTTTAATATCAAGTATCATTGCAACTTGTGATTCTTCATAATCACTAATATCAGCTAAACTCTCAATTAGAGTTCCTGCTCCTAAAAAATGACTTTGGATTTGTTGAATTGAGTCTTTTTCCACAACAGAAACACTCTGTAAAGAAGAGACTAAAATACCAATACAATGCTCTTTATTATCCTTATCATACTCAAAAAGAATAATAGTATTTAACTCTTCATCTTTTATATCTTCTTTAATAAAGCTTCTTATATCAAGTACAGAAATTAGATTATCTTTATACAAAACCATTCCTTTAAAAGGATTAGTTTTATCCATATCTATTGAAACCTCTAACTTATCAATAGAGATTGATTCTATAACATTTTTTGCTTCAACTGCAAGAAATTTATTTCCTAAGTGAAAAGTTGCTAATTCAACACAAGAATCTGTAAATATTTTTTTAGAACCACTATTTAAAAACTTTGATTTATTTTCATATTTTCTTTCATCAAAAGCTTTTTCTCCTATATAATTAAAGACTAAACAGAAAACATCATTTACATAATCATCTGTTGCACTTTTATACTCTCTATATCCTTGCGAACATCGTACACCTAAAGCATAATATTTATTATTTATTTCAACTACTTCACTTTTTTGTTCTGCATTTTTTAACTGGAAAAACTTATCATCAAGTTCAATTATAGAGTTGATTTCAATCTCTTTATTTGTAGAAGAGATTACCTTTTTATCCCTTGTTGTAAAAAGAGCAAAAACGCTCTCATTTCCTTTTGGTAAACTATCTTGTAACATAGCTTCAAATTGAGGTGTAGAATCAAAAACAACAGCTATTCCACCATTAATTTTATCTGCATTTTCAAAAGACCTAATTGCCGCACAATAAACATAAGTAGCCTCATTTGAATAAAGATTTGTTTTTTCAAATTTTGATACACAATATTTAGAAGTATCTTCTAGTTTTAAAGTTTGCCCTACCCACTCTTGAGAGAGATATTTACCCACTAAAAACTTTTCATTTTCATTTGAAACAGCAATTATTTTACCTTCTGTATCAAAAACTAAAATATTTGTATAAACTGTATATAAATCATTTATATATTTTAAAATTGCAGAAATTTCCTCTTCTTTATAAAGTAATGACTCTTTCTCATCAAAGGCTTTTCTAAAATATGAAGTTAAAGCCCACCATCTACAATCATTTGCTCTTTCATAAAGATTTCTATCCATAATATCTATTGCAAGAGAAGATAGAAACTCACTATCTTTTAGAATTGAACTAATAATTGTTTGATTTAAATTACTTAAAGAAGAGTTTGCTTTTATTCCTGTAACTCCTATCTCACTTAAAAGTGATTTGGAGAACTCTCTATTTGAAGAGTTTAGTTTACTTTGAGAAACATTCCCATTCCAAATTACTCGTCCAAGATTTTCTTGAATAGTTTTACTCTTATTAAAAACCTCTTTTAACTCTTTTGAGAAGTGTTGTTCATTTTCCATCATTGAGTTTATAATGGCTTCATCAATTTTAAACTCATTATTTTGATTACTTAAAAAAGCATACTCTAAAGGAATCATAATATGTCCATACCATTTAAGACCGTTAAAACCTTGATAACCATTTGTTAAACAAGTTTTTGCAATATAATCTCTTCCACAAAAAGAGACAATTTTAAAATCTTCATCTAGTACAAGTTCAAGCTTTGATTCTAAAGGAATATAGTCTTTATCACTAGAAGCAATTACATAACCCTCTTCATCTAAAATAGTTAAAGCCTCTTTATTTCTTTTTTCAACTAAATTATTAAAAATACCTTCCATCTCATCTCTAAATCTAAAACACAAACAAAGAACACCAAGTACTTCAGAATCAGAATCATTTGTTTGAGTTACCTTATAAGAGTAAACTAAAGATTTCTTTTTATGGGGAATAAAATCATGGTATTGAAAACTCTCTACATACTCCTCATTTGAAGTTATTATTTTTTGAGTAAACTCTTTATCTAACCAATCAACTTTTATATTATTATCAAGCCTTGCTACAACTTTTCCTTTTGTATCAGCAAGAACAATGTCATAATATACAGAGTACTTTTGTACATACTCTAAAAATCTTTTTTGTATCTGCTCTTTTAACTCAACACTATCACTATTATATCTTGACACAAAGTTTTGTAAAAACTCTCTAATATCATCATCAGTTGCTAAAAAGCCAATATCTGCCGTTCTTTCAAAAAGATTTCTAATCACAATATCAATTGCAACTTGTGCTTTAAATTTCATTTCAGTGGTTACTTTTTTTACAGTCTCTTCACTTAAGTGATTTAATAAAGTAGTAGTAAGATTTAAGAAGTTCTCTTTTGTTTTTCCAATATCAATATTTATATCCCCTAATTGTCCTAAAAGGGCAAAAATATCCCAAGAAGAGCTTAACCTTCCTAACTCTTCTCTATATTTATCCACATCCTCAATATGTTTGATTATTGGATAAAGTTCTTTATTTACTTTTATACCTTTGTAGTCCACTAAACTCTTTGACATTTTAGTACTCCTAAATAGTTATAGGAATATGTTACACTAAAAATTAAGCAGTTTTTTTATACAAGTTGTTTATTAAATATTCAATTATAGATTTTTTTTGTATCTTGCTAATTTTCTAGCAAGGGCTTGAAGATTCACTTTCCAATTATATTTAGTGATATCGTGTTCAACAATATCTGCGTTAATATTTGAAGCTAAAGATTGGGCTAATTCATAAGAACTACCCTCTTTTATAAGTAGTTTTTCAATATGGTGTTTATCAGAATATTCAATAAGGTCTGAGACTTCATTTAATTCTGTAAACCTATTTTCTTTATAATATAAATTAAGTCTATATCTCTTTGCAATATAGTGCCAATAAGGCTCATACACATAAATATTATAGAACTCATTTCTATCAAATTTCTTTTTTAAATCTAAAAAGAATTGATCTAACTCTAATAAATACTCTTTATATTTTTCTTCGTAAAACTCTTTTCTATAAGATTGTAAAGAACTAAGAGTATTAAAAAGATTTGTCATTAGTTCTCGTACTAATAAAGGGTCTGTCCAGATATAATGATTTACTTTTCCATTTACTATATCTTTTTTTATTCCCTCTGAAATATCAATAACTTTCATATATCTATTTTTCTTTTTAAAAAGTTCAATATATTTTTTATCCTCTTCTAACCCTAAAGTTAAAAAAACATCACTATAATAGATTTCATTTTTGAAAAGATTACTTTGGTCAGAGAATTTAGTATTTCCTGTTTCTATAACTTTAATAAAAAAATCATCTCTTGAAATTTTTTCAATAAATTTTTTATGTACAGGAAAAGTAACGACAATGCTTATTTTTGCATTTAAAAAAGAGAATAGTGACAACAATACGAATATATATTTAATCATATTGTTGCCTTTAAAATTAAACCTCAGTCTTTCTGATTCTAAGACTTAATTCTTTTAATTGTTCAGTATCAACTTCAGATGGAGCTTGAGTCATTAAACACTGAGCTTTTTGAGTTTTAGGGAATGCAATAACATCTCTAATAGAATCAGTTCCTGCAAGTAGCATAACCATTCTATCAAGACCCATAGCAAATCCACCATGAGATGGAGCACCATATTGTAAAGCATCAAGTAAGAATCCAAATTTTTCTCTTTGTTCCTCTTTTGAAATTCCCATAAGTTCAAATACTTTAGCTTGAATCTCTTCTTTATGAATTCTGATACTTCCTCCACCTAGTTCTGTACCATTTAACACAATATCATAAGCAATTGATTCAATAGCTTCTAGATCTGTTGTATCTTCTAAAGATTTTGGCATTGTAAATGGGTGGTGAAGAGCTTTCATTTTTCCTTCTTCAACTTCAAACATTGGGAAGTCAACAACCCAAATGAACTCATAAGTATCAGCAGGAATAATTTCCATTTGCTCTGCAAGATAAAGTCTAAATCTTCCCATATAATCCCATACAGTTTTCTTATCTCCAGCTCCAAAGAATACAACATCACCTACTTCTAATTCAGTTGATTTTACAATTGCTTCTAAATCAGCTTCTGAGAAGAATTTTGTTAAAGGACCTTTTAATCCATCTTCTTTCATTTGGAAGTAACCAAGACCTTTAGCTCCAAATTTTCTTACATAATCTTCAAAACCTTTCATTTGTCTTTTTGAGAAAATATTATCTCCATTTGGACATCTTAAAGCTTTGATTCTGTTGTTTTTTGTATCTTTAGCAATATCAGCAAAAATTTCATTTGTAGAGTTAGCAAAAATATCAATAACATCTACCATTGCCATATCAAATCTCATATCTGGTTTATCAGAACCATATTTTTCCATTGCATCAAAATATTTAATTCTAGGGAAAGTTTGAGGAACTGTTTTACCACAAGCAGTAAATACATCATAGATTAATCTTTCTGCAACTTTGATTACATCTTCTTGATTACAAAAAGACATTTCAACATCGATTTGAGTAAATTCTGGTTGTCTATCTGCTCTTAAATCTTCATCTCTAAAACATTTAGCAATTTGGAAATATTTATCAAATCCAGATACCATTAATAGTTGTTTGAATAGTTGTGGTGATTGAGGAAGGGCATAAAATTCACCTGGATGAACTCTACTTGGAACAAGATAATCTCTAGCACCTTCTGGAGTAGATTTAGTTAAGATTGGAGTTTCAACATCTAAGAAACCTAATTCATCTAAAGTATTTCTTACTTGGATAGTTGCTTTAGATCTTAATTTGAAAATATCAAACATTTTTTTAGATCTTAACTCTAAAAATCTATTTCTTAATTTGATTTCATCATTTACTTTTTCATCATTTAAATCAAATGGCATAGGCTTAGATCTGTTTTCAATTACTAGTTCATCTAAAATGATTTCAATTTTACCAGTAACTAAATTTGGGTTTTCTAGTCCTTCCCCTCTTGCTCTTACAGTACCAGTTGCAATTAAAACAAACTCATCTCTTACATCTTCTGCTGTTTTTAATGCAGCTTCGTTATGTGCAGGGTCAGCTACTAGTTGAACTAATCCACCCTTATCTCTTAAGTCAATAAATATAATTCCACCGTGATCTCTTCTACTGTTAACCCAACCAGCAACAGTAACTTTTTCACCGATGTTTTTTTCAGTTACTTCTGTACAATAGTGCGTTCTCAATTCTTACTCCATTTCTATAAATATTCGCGATTATATCTAAAGATTTCTTAATCTTTTTATTATTGATTTTTTAGAGCTTCTTGCTCTTTTTTTGCCTTTTTTTCTTCTTCTCTTTTAAGCATTGTGTTATATGTATCTTCTAATGCAGCATCCACATCTAATACTTGCTTAAAGCCATAAGAAGTACCTCTAAATAACTTAGGTTCATATTGAACTTGATTATCTTCAATCTCTGTTTCTATAATTTTTTTGTTTTCATCTGTATCTAAATTCATTAAGTATTCTGTACCAACTAAAGATGAATAATCTACCCAATTATAAGTAATATCAGCACCTAATAAATCAGCATACTCTTCAATAAAACTATCAACTTTTCCTATAGAACTTACTACAAAGAAATTTGCTCTATCTCTTGGCTGAGTTAATTTCACTAATAAAGGATTATAGTTTAATTGTGTAGATAAAATTCTAATTGGGTCTACCTCATAAGCTGTTAATTGAGACATAATAATTGAAGTTTTAATAATAGGTGTATTTAATAAAACTGTATTATATACAATTCTCTCATCATTCATGATATATTGATACTTATTGTTATTAATTTGTATCACTTTTGTTATAGGATTTGTATCAGCAAATTCAGTATCATATAGTGCTTTTAATTTATTTCCTAAATATGAAGGAACATAAAACATTGTACTGTTTTCACTTGATAAAGTTTTTAATAATTTAACTTGCTTTTCATATGAAATTCCACCAAATACAAAGTTATCTTTTGGAAGAGATACCTCATTTTTATTTATTAAAGGAAAATATACTTTTGCAAAATGTAAAGCATGAGTTCTATTTAGAGTTTCATAACCTTTTTGTGTAAATAGTGCAATCACTTTTTTAAAGTCTTGCTCTTCAATTTTTTTAATTTGACTTAAGATATTTAAGCTCTCTTCATCATAACTATCAAAAGATATTACTTCAAACTCTTTATTATTATAAATTAAATATGCAATTATGGCATTTACCGTTGATTTTGCATATTTTCCTACTACTTTAGAAGGGTATAATACTGCAATTTTATTTGCTCCTTTTTCATCGGGAACTACAGGTATTTGAACTACTGCATCTTCTTCTATTTCTGAAGGCTTTTCATAAGTTGGTTGATAAACATCTTGTTTTTGAGACGTAGTTACTTTACCCTTTGGGGCACAACCTACAATTAAAAAACCAAGTAATGCTATTAAAATTATATTTTTCAATTTGACTCCAAAATCGATTTAATCTTCAACATATCTAAAAAAGCCTCTTTTTTAAAAGATGGATTTCTTAAAAGAAAACCAGGGCTATATGTTGGTAATACATCGTAATTTTTAAAATTCATTAACTTACCTCGTATCTGATAAAAAGGTGTTTTATCTTTACAAAGAAACTGATAAGCTTTATCTCCTAGTGTAACTATTAATTTAGGTTTTACTAAATCAATCTGCTTATATAAATAAGAACTACAACTATTAAAGTGTGTTGATTCAAATCCATTATAGCTTTTACACTTAACTAAACTTGTTATATATACATCCTCTTTTTTTAAAGGCAATACATTTTCAATCATTTTTGCTAACTGTTCTCCTGCTTTTCCAACATAAAAAGAGTTCAATTCATCTTCACTTGTAGTTGGCTCATCAATTAAAAACATAATATCTGCTACTGTATTTCCATAAGAGAATAAAACATTTTTTCTTGATTTTGATAATTCACATAAGTAACAATTGTTTACAATTTGTTCTAAACTATTAATATCATTAGGTAAAGAGTCTTCTACAATCTCTTTATTAAAAGCTTTTACACTTTCATGATATTCATATCCGATTGATTTTAAAAAATGTAACTGAGATAAAATTCTATTTTTAATTACTTTTGTCATACGCAATTGTACAAAAAAACTTCTTTTGAATAAATTTGTTCTTATAATTAAATTTTTTTGTAAAAAAGATGACTTTTTACTAAAAAAGTGCTATGATAATACCATAATACGAAGAGAGAGGTTTTTAACGCGAACAAAAGCCTTTTTACTTCGTTTAAACTTCTTCCCCATTATCTATTATAATTTTATTTCTACCCTTAGATTTTGCAGTATATAATAATTCATCAGCTTTTTTAATTGTCTCTTCATAAGAGTTATAATTTTTTCTATATGCTACACCTGCTGAGAATTTAACATTGATTTTAATATCATTATATACAAATCTATTATTTGAAATAATATTTTTTACTCTTCTTAAATAGTTTTTTATTTCCATTTTATTTTTATAATTTACTATAGAAATAAACTCTTCTCCCCCATATCTAGCAATTATATCCCCTGTACGAGTAAGGTTTTTAAGAATTTGTGCAAAAGTAGAAAGAACAGAATCTCCACAATCATGTCCATGCATATCATTTATCTCTTTAAAGTGATCAATATCATAAAAAACTAAAGCATAGTTTGAATCATAAATTTTAAATTCATTTTCTAACCGCTCAATCTCAACAGCATAGGCTCTTCTTGTTAAAACATTGGTTAAAAAATCAATTGATTTTTCTTCTTCTGCTTTATCAAGATTATGTTGTAACTCTTCAATTTGCTCATAAAGATTATTACATTCTAATTGATTTTTAATTATATTTTTTTCTGTTTTTACTAAAGAAGTTTCAAATTTATCAATTGATGAGATTAGATCACTTTTAATTTGTTCTAAATCTTTTAAAGAGGACTCGGAGAGTTCAAGAGAATAAATCTCCTCTTTCAATTTAGAAATATCAGAATAAGTTGAAGTATGATTTACTAAAAACTTATTTATATATTCTCCAAGAAAACCTATTAATTTCTTAACATCACTTGTTTTTTCTTTAAAAAGTTTTTTATCATTATTAATTCTTCTATCAGTTAGCTTTCTTAGCTCTCTTAAAACTTCACTATCCATTAAGGTTTCTGGATTTTTTGCAATATCAAGACAAACTTTGTCAATATCCTCTTTCATTGTTTTATCAATAGAAGAAGAGATAAAATATGAAAAGTCTTTTAAAAACTCTCTGATTGTTTGATTAGAAACTCTTTGAGAAAGAATTAAAGATAATTCTCTAAAAGTAGTTATATCACTTGTTAATTGTTTTTTTTCTGTAGTACTTAGCTTTGAAACAATTTCTTTAATCTCTTCAGTCTCTTCAAGGATTAAATCTGTTTTTTGTAATTGTTTATAGAATTCTGTTTCAAAATTTGTAGGGTTTGCTATTTTTTTTTGTTTATTAAGACTATCTAAGGTTAAGCTTATAATATTGATTATATCGTTCATTATCCTATACTTTAAAGCAATTTTTTTAAAGTATAACATAAAAAAGAGATAATAAATCTTATTTTATTATCTCTTTGTAAATTACTTGTATCTGTGAGTAATTCTACCCTTATCTAGTGAGTAAGGTGTAATTTCTACCTTAACTTTATCACCAGGTAAAATTTTAATGTAGTGCATTCTCATTTTTCCTGAGATATGACATAAAACTACATGACCATTATCTAATTCAACTCTAAACATAGCATTAGGTAGAGCCTCAATAACTTTACCATCAATTACTATTACATCATTCTTTGCCACTTTTTCTCCTAAGTTTACTCAATCTACTTTGCTTAAAATTACTGCTTTTCCGTCTACTACAGCAACTGTATGTTCATAATGACTACCTCTTTTTCCATCTTCAGAAACGACATCCCACTCATTTTCTAAAATAACTGGTTCTCTTCCTTCTTGACAAATCATAGGTTCAATACAAAACACCATTCCATTTTTAATCTTTGGTCCAGATTTAGTATTTGTACCTGTTATATAGTTAGGAATTTCTGGTTCACCATGTGGTTTTTTACCAATACCATGTCCACAAAATCTAACTAAAGGTTGATACCCTCTTTCTACAATAAAATCTTCTATTGCTTTTGAAAGTTCTTTAAATCTCATACCTTCTTCAATAATATCAATGGCATAATACAGTGCATCTTTCGAGCAAGCAATTAAATCTTCATCTTCTTTTGATATCTTACCAATAGGCATAGTAATAGCTGCATCACCATACCAACCATCTATTTCAGATCCAATATCAAGTCCTAAAATGTCACCTTCTTTTAATACAGTGTCATCAGGGATACCATGAATAATAACTTCATTTAAAGATGTGCAGATTGCACCAGGAAAGCCGTAAAGCCCTTTAAAAGATGGTCTAGCACCAAGGTCTCTTAAATATTTTTCACCCATAGCATCAACTTCTAATAAAGTCATACCAGGTTTAACATTTTCTTCTAGATATTTTAGAGTCTTCGCAACAGCAAGACTTGCTGTACGAAGTTTTTCTATTTCATTTGGTTTTCTTAATGGAATAGCCATGTTATTAAAGTCCAACTGCACTTAATGTTTCATATTTATTCATATACTGTTGAGCTTCAATCTTTCTCATAGTATCAATTGCTACTTGAACAACAATAAGTACCGCAACCCCTCCAAAATAGAAAGGTACACCCATTGCTTTTACTAGTAACCAAGGCACTGTAGAAATAAGACCTAAATAAATAGCTCCCCAGAATGTAAGTCTACTTGCTGTTTCATTTAAAAACTCTGATGTAGATGCTCCTGGTCTAACACCTGGAATAAATCCACCTTGTTTTTTTAAGTTTTCTGCAATATCTTTTGCATTAAATGTAATTGATGCATAGAAGAAAGCAAAGAAAACTACAAATAAAAACATAAATACATTAAATGTATAAGATGTAGGACTTAAATAATCTGCAATAGCAACAAGATATTTATTTTGACTACCTTGTAAAACTGTAGCAGGGAACATTAAAATTGCTGATGCAAAAATAGCTGGAATAACTCCAGATAAATTAACTTTAATTGGTATATAGTTCATAACTCTTTTGTTTTGAGCTTGCATCATTACTTTTCTTGAATATGATACTGGAACTCTTCTTTCACCTAATTCAACATAAATAATTGCTCCAACAGTTGCTAGAATAATTACTAAAATTGCAATTACAGTTAAGAAGTTCATTTGTCCATTGTTAACTAAATCAATAGTTCCACCAATTGCACTTGGAATTGCAGAAACAATACCAGCGAAGATAATTAATGAAATACCGTTACCTATACCTTTTTGTGTGATTTGTTCACCAATCCACATAAGAAGCATAGTACCAGTTAACATAGAAATTGCAGAAACTGCAACAAATGTATTCATATCAATAGAAATAGCACTTTGTCCACTTTGACCAGTTAATGAATTTAGACCCATTGATACACCAATTGATTGAATTAATGTAATAACAATAGTTGTATATCTGATGATTTGCATATATTTTTGCATACCATCTCTCTCTTTTTTCATTTTACCAAGTGCGGGGAAAGTTGCTGCTAGAAGCTCCATAATAATTGAAGCTGTAATGTATGGCATAATACCAAGTGAGATAATAGACAGTCTTTCAACTGCATTACCACTAAACATGTTTACAAGACCTAATGCGTTATTTGCATTTGAATCGAAGAATTCTTTAACTACGTCAATATTCACTCCAGGAACTGGCACATATGCCAGTAACCTGTAAAGTAGAATAAAACCTAATGTAATAAGAATCTTATTTATTAGATCTTTACTCATAATTATTTTCCAGTAGTTGTTACGTTTTCGTCTTTAATTTTAGATGCTAAATCTTTTGCAGATGAACCAACTAGTTTAACTTTTGTAACACTCTTAGAAAGTTTGTAAACTGTTTTAATAGATTCAACTGTAATCTCTTCAAGTTCTGCAACTTTTTTTACTTTATCAACGTTAATTGAGTAAGGTTTAGTAACTCTTGAAGTAAATCCAATTTTTGGAGTTCTTTTTTGAAGTGGCATTTGACCACCTTCAAAGTGTCTCTTGATCTTATAACCAGATCTAGATTTTTGACCTTTTTGACCTCTAGTAGCAGTCTTACCCATTCCTGAACCTTGACCTCTACCTACTCTTTTAATGTCTTTTGTACTACCAGCTGCTGGTTGTAAGTTATCTAATGCCATCATCTTATCCTTTAATTCTTGCTAATGCTTCAACTGTAGCTTGTACAAGGTTGTTTGGATTATTTGAACCTAAAGATTTTGCAACAATATCTTTAACTCCAGAAAGCTCAAGAACTGGTCTTGCTGCACCACCTGCAATAAGACCCGAACCTTCAGGAGCTGGCTTTAATAAAATAACACTTGAATTGTATTTATGTTGAATATCATGTGCAATTGTTGTACCATGAATATTAACTTTTACTAAAGATTTGAATGCATCATCTAAAGCTTTTTTAATTGCATCAGGAACCTCTTTCGCTTTTCCTGTACCAAATCCAACTGTACCGTTTTTATCTCCAACAACAACTAAAGCTGTAAATCTGAATCTTCTACCACCTTTTACAACTTTTGTTACTCTTCCGATTTTAACGATTGCTTCTTGAAAATCTTCTCTATTTACTGCTGCCATCATTAACCCTTATAATTTGATACCATTTTCTCTAAGTCCATCAGCAAATGCTGCAACTACACCGTGATAAAGGTATCCGTTTCTATCAAATACTACTTTTTCAATTCCTGCAGCTTTTAGTTTTTCAGCAAACTCTGCTGCTACTTTTACTGCATTTTCTCTACTTGCACTTAAGTTTAATGCTTTAGAATTAACTGCTGCTAATGTAACACCAGCAATATCATTAATTGCTTGTGCACTTAAATATCTGTTTGATTTAAAAACAGAAACTCTAGGTGTTTCAGCAGTACCTTTTGCGATGCTTCCTCTAACTCTTTTTTTTCTAATGATTCTTAAAGAGTTCTTTTTTGCTATATCTTTTGTTCTACTCATATTTCACACCTTACTTAGCAGTTTTACCAGCTTTTCTAACGATATGCTCGTCAGTATACTTAACACCTTTACCTTTATATGGTTCAGGTTTTCTAAAGCCTCTAATAATTGCAGCCGCTTGACCAACTTGTTGTTTATCAGCACCTTTTACATGGATAATGTTTTTTTCAACAGTAACTTCTAATCCCTCTGGAATATCATAGTTAATTGGGTGAGAGTATCCTAATTGTAATTCTAATACTTTACCTTTAACTGCTGCTCTATAACCAACACCGTTGATTTCTAAAGATTTAGCAAAACCTTCAGATAAACCAGTTACAGCATTGTTAATTAAAGCTCTATAAGTTCCCCAGAAAGCTGCTGATTCTTTAGTTTCACCAACTTTAGATAAAACAACTTGATTATCAGCTACTTCTACTTCAACTCTTCCGTGAGTTTCAACAGGAATTACATTATTTCCTTTTTTAACGTTAACAACAGTTCCATCAACTGTTACTTCTAATCCACTTGGGATAGCGATAGGTTTTTTTCCAATTCTAGACATTACACTCTCCTACCATACAGTACATAGTACTTCACCACCAACGTTTGCAGCGAATGCTTCATCGTTAGCGATAACACCTTTGTTTGTAGAAACAATGATTGTACCATATCCATTTTTGAAAGATTTAATTTCAGAAGCGTTTTTATAAACTCTTCTTCCTGGAGTAGAAACTCTTTTAATTTCATTGATAACAGATCTTTCGTTGTCATCATATTTTAATGTAACTTGAATAGTTTTTTTATTGTTTTCACCATCAACTACTTTGAATCCTTCAATATACTCTTTCTTTTCAAGTACATTTAAAATTCCTACTACTGTATTAGAATGTAATAATGTTGCAACTTCTAATTTTCTCATTGCAGCATTTCTAATTCTAGTTAAAGCATCTGCGATAATATCATTCATCATAGCTTTTATTCTCCTACCAACTAGATTTTTTAACGCCAGGAAGTAATCCCTCGTTAGCCATTTTTCTTAAACAAACTCTACAAAGACCGAAATCTCTGTATACAGAGTGTGGTCTACCACACACAGAACATCTTGTATATGCTCTTGAAGAGAACTTAGGAGTTCTCTTTTGTTTAGCAATCATAGATTTCTTTGCCATTACGCTCTTCCTTTAGTAAATGGAACTCCAACAAGTTCTAATAATCTGTAAGCTTCAGCATCATCATTAGCAGTTGTTGAAATTGAAATATTCATACCATGAGTTTTGATGATATCATCATAAACAACTTCTGGGAACATTAATTGTTCATCAAGACCAAAGTTAAAGTTACCTTGACCATCAAAACCATTTCTGTTAAGACCTCTAAAGTCTTTTACTCTTGGTAATGCAATAGAACATAATTTATCTAAGAATGCATACATTCTTTCACCTCTTAGAGTTACTTTAACTCCTACAGGCATACCTTCTCTTACTTTAAAACCAGCAACTGATTTCTTAGCAATAACTTTAACTGCTCTTTGACCAGCAATTAAAGAGATAGTATCTTGCATACTTTGCATTAACTTACTATCTTTCATAGCTTCACCAGCACCTACAGAGATAACTACTTTATCTAATCTAGCAGTTAACGTTTTGTTCTTTGGGAACTCAGTTTCTAAAGTTGGTTTAATTTCAGCTTTGTATCTTTCTTGTAATCTGTTTGCCATCTTACTCACCTTCTACTTTTGCTACATTTGAGATATCAATAGGCATCTCTTTGTTTACAAAACCACCTTCAGGGTTTTTCTCTTGATCTGGCTTAACTGTTTTTTTAGCAACTTTACAATCTTTAACGATTACTTTGTTTACTTTTGGTAATACAGCTAAAACTTCTCCAGTTTTACCCTTGTCATCACCAGCGATAATTTTTACAGTATCACCTTTTTTAATTTTTAATTTAACAGCCATATTATAATACCTCCGGAGCAAGTGAAACAATTTTCATGAAACCTGAGTATCTAACTTCTCTTGCAACAGGTCCAAAAATTCTTGTTCCAATTGGTTCTTTTTTAGCATCAAGAATAACAGCAGCATTGTCATCAAATCTAATTAATGAACCATTTTCTCTTTGAACTTCTTTGTGAGTTCTTACGATAACTGCTTTAACAACTTGACCTTTTTTAACTTTACCAGTTGGTAAAGCTTTCTTAACTGAAGCAACAATTACATCACCAACAGATGCATATCTTCTCTTAGAACCACCAAGAACTTTGATACACATGATCTCTTTTGCACCAGTGTTATCAGCTACGTTTAATCTAGTAAAACTTTGAATCATTATTTAACTCCTGTAGCTACAATTGTCTTTAATCTGAAAGATTTTGTTTTTGATAATGGTCTACACTCAATAGCAATTACAGTGTCACCTTCATTTAACTCATTTCTCTCATCATGAACTAAGTACTTTTTAAATCTTTTTACAGTCTTGTGATATTTTGGGTGTAAAACATATCTTGTAACTAATACAGAAGCAGTTTTATCTCCAGATTTTCTTACCACTACACCTTGAATCTCTCTTTTATGTGTCATACTTTAGATCCTTAGTTAGCTTTTGCTGCAGTAATAGCTGTTTGAATTTTAGCGATATCTTTTTTAGCCACTCTTAATTCAGAAGTATTAGTTAACTGCATAGTTTTTAGCTTAGCTTTTAATTCAAAAAGAAGCACCTTTTTCTCTTTTAACATCTCGTTTAGCTCTTGTAAGCTTTTATCTTTTAAATCAGTATAGTTCATTTTCACTTTCTCTACTTACAATTTTAGTTTTGAATGGTAACTTATGTTGAGCTAGAGATAATGCATTTCTTGCTAAATCTTCAGAAACACCAGCCATCTCAAAGCACACTCTACCTGGCTTAATATTCATAACCCACTTGTCAATAGGACCTTTACCTTTACCCATTCTCACTTCTAGTGGTCTTTTAGTTAAAGGTTTGTGTGGGAATACCATAATCCATACTTTACCTTGTCTTTTGATTGCTCTTGTCATAGCAATCCTAGCAGCTTCGATTTGTCTAGAGTCAATTCTACCATGCTCAACAGCTTTGATTCCAAATTCACCATAAGCTAAAGAGTTAGCTCTCATAGATTTACCTCTATTTCGACCCTTCATTTGCTTTCTGTATTTTGTTCTTTTAGGCATTAACATGATTATTTACCTCTTCTTTTAGATGGTCTTCTCTTTTGTGGTTTAGAAGTTGTATCTTTTTCAGCAGGAATACCTTTAGCTAGTACTTCACCTTTGAAGATCCAAACTTTAATACCAATACAACCATAAGTTGTATGTGCTTCAGCGAAACCATAATCAATTCTAGCTCTTAAAGTATGTAAAGGAACTCTACCTTCTAAATACCACTCAGTTCTAGCCATTTCAGCTCCACCAAGTCTACCAGAAACAGAAACTTTAATACCTTTAGCACCAGATTTAAGAGCGTTTTGCATAACTCTTTTCATAGCTCTTCTGAAGGCAACTCTTCTTTCTAATTGTTGAGCAACATTTTCAGCTGCTAATTGTCCAGAAAGTTGTGGTTTTCTCTCTTCTTTAATATTAACTGCAATATCTTTTCCAACTAATTTAGAAAGATTATCTTTTAGTTTTTCTACGTCTGCACCTTTTTTACCAATAATGATACCTGGTCTAGCAGCAACAATAGTAACTCTAACTTTCTTAGCAGTTCTTTCTACGATAGTTTGAGCAATACCTGCATAGTATAACTCTTTCTTAACGTATTTTCTGATTTTGTCATCTTCAGCAACATTTGCTGGCATGTTTGAAAACTTTGGAAACCATCTTGATTCCCAGTTTCTGTTGATACCTAATCTTAAACCTATTGGATTAACTTTTTGACCCATTACTTGTCTCCTTTAGATGCAGCAGCAACTTCAATCATGATGTGTGCAGTTGGTTTATGTTTTGGTGACGCACTTCCTCTTGCTCTAGGAGTAAATCTTTTAAGAACTGGTCCTTTATCTACTCTAGCGCTTGTAATTACTGCATCTTCTGGCTCTAAACCAGCATTAGCTACAGCTGAAGCGATAACTTTTGAAATAATCCCTGCTGCTTTATTAGGAGTAAACTCTAATGAAGCAATTGCATATTCTGCATTCATACCTTGAACTTCTCTTGCGATAAGTCTTGCTTTTGTAGGTGAAAGTCTAATAAATTTTAATACTGCTTTAGCCATCTTATCCTACCTTCTTCTGTACAGAGCCTTTGTGCCCTTTGAATGTTCTAGTTGGTGCAAATTCACCTAATTTGTATCCTACGTGATTTTCAGTTACTAACACTGGAACAAAGTTTCTACCGTTATGCACATTGAAAGTTAAACCAATCATATCAGGTAAAATCATTGATCTTCTTGACCAAGTTTTAATTGGTTTTTTATCATTAGCTTCAACAGCTTTGATAACTTTTTTCATTAAGTGTGCGTCTACAAATGGACCTTTTTTTACTGATCTTGCCATCTTAAACCCTTACTTCTTTCTTCTTGAAATGATTAATTTATCACTAGCTTTTTTCTTTCTAGTTTTATAACCTTTAGTTGGCATACCCCAAGGAGTAACTGGATGTCTACCTGAGTTAGTTTTACCTTCACCTCCACCGTGTGGGTGATCAATTGGGTTCATTGCAGAACCTCTAGTTTGTGGTCTAATACCAAGGTGTCTAGTTCTACCAGCTTTACCGATAACCATATTAGAGAAATCTTCGTTTCCAACAACACCAATTGTTGCCATACAAACACCTAAGATTTTTCTCATTTCACCAGATGGAAGTCTCATAATTACATATTTGTCTTCTCTACCCATGATTTGTGCGTAACCACCAGCAGATCTAGCGATTTGACCACCTTTTCCTGGTTTCATCTCAATATTGTGAACCATTGTACCAACAGGGATGTTGATTAATTTCATTGCATTACCAGCTACGATATCTAATCCAGACTCAGCAGCAGCAACTTTATCACCTACTTTTAATCCAGAAGGTTGTAAGATATATCTTTTATCACCATCAGAGTAAGTTACTAAACAAATTCTACAGTTTCTGTACGGATCGTACTCAATAGTAGATACAGTACCTTCGATACCAAATTTGTTTCTTTTGAAATCAATAATTCTATATAGTTTCTTAGCACCTGCTTCTTTGTGTCTAGATGTAATTCTACCGTTATTATTTCTACCAGCTGAAGCTTTTACTCTAACAAGTAAAGATCTAACTGTTGGTTTAGAAGTAATATCAGAAGTATCCATAACAGACATGAATCTTCTTGCAGGAGTTATTGGTCTAAATTTTTTAATTGCCATCTATAATCTCCTTAAGCTGATAGGTTCGCTATTTCAGCGCCCTCAGGTAATGTAACATAGAATTTTTTGAAGTCTGGTCTTCTTCCAGGTCTTCCTCTAAATCTTTTAACTTTACCATCTTGTCTTAAAGAGTTAACTTTTGCTGGAGTTACTCCAAAATACTCTTTAAAAACTTCTTTTAAACCGTTTTTAGTCATTCTTGGACTAGTTTGAACAACGATTACACCATTTTCTTGAAGCTCGATTGTCTTTTCTGTATATAATATTGCTTTAATATCTGTAATATCTGCCATCTTACGCCTCTTTTGTTAATGATTCAAGTACTGATTTCTCAACTAGTACTGAGTGATATGCAGAAATTAAATATGCATTAATTTCTTGTTTTTCAATAACATAACAGTTTTTAACGTTTCTGAACGCTAAATATGTTTTCTCTTCAATTGAATCAACGATGATTAAAGTATCTCTTTGATTTAATTGGTTGATAATTGAAACCGCATCTTTAGTTTTACCTGACTCAACTTTGATAGAATCAGCTACAAATAAAGAACCATTTTCAGCATGAGCGTTAATAGCAAAGTTTAATGCTAAAGCTTTTTGCTTCTTATTGATTTTTTGGTTGTAGTTTCTCTTAGTAGGTCCAAATACTTGACCCCCACCAACGAATAATGGTGATCTTTTAGAACCCCATCTAGCTCCACCAGAACCTTTTTGAGCTTTAGGTTTTTTACCACCACCGCTTACTTCAGATCTGTTTTTTACTCTAGCAGTGTTTGCTCTTTGCGCTGCTAAGTAAGATTTAACATATAAATATAAATTGTGTGAGTTAATATCTTTGAAAGACTCTGGTAACTCGTTTGTCTTTACTGCAACTGCGTTACTCATTTAGCAATCCTTACTTTTCCTAATCCACCATTTGGTCCAGATACTGAACCTTTTACAACTAATATACCTGTTTCTGCATCGAATGAAATAACTTCATTTTTAACAGTTACATTTGTATTTCCGTATTGTCCTGGCATTTTCTTACCTGGCATAACTCTACCTGGCCATTCACAGTTACCGATAGAACCTACTCTTCTACCCATTCTGTGTCCGTGAGATGCTCTACCACCAGCGAAGTTCCATCTTTTAACCCCACCTTGGAAACCTCTACCTTTTGTTTTAAAAGTTGTTTTTAAAACAGCAGCTTCAGTTAATCCAGAAACATCTAAATCACCAGCTTCAGAATTTGCTACATTAATTGTTGCAAATCTATTAAACTCTTTGCTTAAACCATATTTTTTTTGTTGACCTTCAATAGCTTTGTTGAATTTCTTCCCTTTGCTATATGAAACAAGTGCTACACCCTCATTTACGTCACATACTTTAGTATCAAGAACTTTTAAAAGTGTAACAGGTGTTGCAGGAACTGAAACAGTTCTACTCATACCGATTTTTTCTACGATAAATTCCATTTATTACCCTTTCTTTATTATTCTTGACCCATTGATCTAACTTCAACATCAACTTCAGGAGCTAAGTCAAGTTTCATTAATGAATCTACAGTATCAGGAGTCGCAGCAATGATATCAA